>JAJYXY010000124.1 GCA_021801465.1 Pseudomonadota bacterium | reverse complement strand
GGCCAGCAGCGGCGCGAGCCCGAAGGCCTGGCAGAAGCGCTGGAAGGTCGGGTCGTTGCCGATCGAAAGCACGATGTGGCCATCTTCGGTTGCGAACACCTGGTAGGGGACGATGTTGGGATGCTGGTTGCCGAGGCGCGGCGGGTTCTCGCCGGTCGCGAGATAGTTCATGCCCTGATTGGCGAGCCAGGCGACATGGGTGTCGAGCATGCCGATATCGATCTGCTGGCCGATCCCGGTCTGCTCGCGATGGCGAAGCGCCGCGAGGATGCCGATGCAGCCATAGAGCCCGGCGAAAAGATCGGCAACCGGCACGCCGACCTTCTGCGGCAACCCCTCGGGCTCGCCGGTCAGGCTCATGACCCCGCCCATCGCCTGGATCAGGCTGTCATACCCGGGGCGCGGCGCGTAGGGGCCGGTCTGGCCGAAGCCGGTGATGGAGCAATAGATCAGGCGGGGGAATCGCTCGTGGAGCTGGGCATAGCCGAGGCCATATTTGGCGAGCGCGCCGACCTTGAAGTTCTCGACCAGGATATCGCAGCGCGCGATCAGGGCGAGCGCCAGTTCCTGGCCTTTCGGGGTCGCGATATCGAGGGTGACGGAGCGCTTGTTGCGGTTGACGCCGGTGAAATAGGCGCTTTCGCGACTGCCGGGCATGAAGGGCGGGGCGAAGCCGCGGGTGTCGTCGCCGCTCCCGGGTTTTTCGATCTTGATGACCTCGGCGCCGAGATCACCGAGCATTTGCGTCGCCGTCGGCCCGGCGAGGACCCGGGTCAAATCGAACACGCGCAAACCCTCCAAGGGACCGCTCGCCGCCATGGTCGCCATCCTCACTTCTCCGCCTGCAAACCGGCCGCCCCGTGGCGCTCGCCCTTGCAGGGCGCCGGCACTCGGTTCATCTTCGGCCACCGTTTATAGAGACCCAATCACGGGAGGAAAACCCGATGCTCGACCAGCCCATGCCCACCCCGTCGGCCCCGACGCTCGACCAGAACGCGTTGGCGCGCGCCCTTTCGGGCCATCATTTCATCGGCGGGCGGTTCGTCCCGGCCCGCTCCGGGCGCAGTTTCGCGGTGCACAATCCCGCGACCGGGGCCGAGATCGCCCGCGCCGCCGAGGGCGATGCCGCCGATGTCGACGCCGCGGTGGTGAACGCGGCGGCCGCGCAAAAGGACTGGGCGAAACTGCCGGCGCGCAAACGCGGCGCGCTCGTCAGCCAATGCGCCGCTTTGATCGGCGCGCATGCGGAGGAACTCGCGCGCCTGATCGCGCTCGAGACCGGCAAGGCGCTCCGCACCGAAAGCCGGGTCGAGGCGAATGTGGTCGCCGATATTTTCAGCTTCTTCGGCGGCCTCGGCAGCGAGCTGAAGGGCGAGAGCGTGCCGTTCGCGCCGGATGTGCTTTCGGTCACGGTGCGTGAGCCGCTCGGCGTGGTCGGCGCGATCATTCCGTGGAACGTGCCGATGCTGCTGATGGCGCTCAAGATCGCCCCGGCCCTGGTCGCCGGGAACACGGTGGTGGTGAAATCGGCGGAGGAAGCGCCGCTCGCCGTCTTGCGCATTTGTGAACTCATGAACCGCATCCTGCCGCCGGGCTGCTTTAACATGCTCTCGGGCTTCGGCCCGGAATGCGGCGCGCCGCTGGTCGCCCATCCCAAGGTGCGGAAAGTCACCTTCACCGGCAGCGTCGAGGTCGGGCGCATCGTCGCCGTCGCCGCCGCCGAGAAGCTGATCCCGGTGACGCTCGAACTCGGCGGCAAAAGCCCGATGCTGGTCTTCGCCGACTGCGATTTCGAGAAGACCGTGATGGGCGCGATCACCTCGATGCGCTTCACCCGCCAGGGCCAGAGCTGCACCGCGGCGAGCCGGATCTATGTCGAGCGGCCGATCTTCGACCGCTTCGTCGCCGCACTCGCCGAGAAGGTGAACGCCATGGTGATGGGCGATCCGCTCGATGAGAAAACCGATATCGGCACCATCATCAGCGAGGGGCAGTTCGAGAAGGTCAAGGGCTTCGTCGCCGAGGGGGCGGCAACGCCGGGCGCCAAGGCGCTGGTCTGCAGCGCCCTGCCCACCGACCCCGCGCTGAAAAAAGGGCTTTTCCTGCAGCCGCATATCTTCACCGGCCTCACCCGCGAGAGCCGCCTGGTGCGCGAGGAGATTTTCGGCCCGGTCACCTGCGTTTTTCCCTTCGATGACGCGGAAGCGGTGCTCGCCGAGGCCAATGACAGCGAATACGGCCTCGCCGCCTCGCTCTGGACCAATAACCTCAAACGCGGCCTCGATCTCGCCCATCGGCTGGAGGCCGGCCTCGTGCAGATCAACCAGAACCTCGTCGTCCAGGCCAATCTTTCCTATGGCGGGGTGAAAAGCTCGGGGTTGGGCAAGGAAGCCTCGCTAGAGGCGATGCAGGAGCACTTCACCCACAAGAAGACGATCATGGTGAATTACGGATAATCTCAGCATTAAGACAAAAATCGTTCTTTTTTGAAAAAAAGAACCAAAAAACTTTTACCTGTTGGGCAGTGCCGTAGGCACTGCCCTTTCTGGGGTATTGGCCGCTCCGAGAAACCGGGACAGAAGTCTTTTTGCTTCTTTTTCTTCCAGAAAAAGAAGTTTTTTGTCTTTATTTGAAACCGCTGCGCGAGGGACGATGAAGAAGGCACTGCGGCTGACGCGGCGGCTGATCGGCGGGGGCGCGAGCGTGCTGCTTTTCGCGCTCGTCATCGCCGGCGGGATGGCGTGGCATACCTTGCCGCCGGCGCGCGAAACGCTGCGCATCCCGGCACTCAGCGCACCGGTCGCGGTGAGCTTCGACAGCCACGGTATCGCGCGCATCGAGGCCGCGAGTGAGGCCGACGCCGCGCTCGCCCTCGGCTATGCCCATGCCCGTGACCGGCTGTTCCAGATGGAGCTGATGCGGCGCACGGTTTCCGGGCGGCTTGCGGAATGGGTCGGCCCCGCCGGGCTCGGCAGCGATCGCCTAATGCGCACCCTTGGTCTGCGTCAGGACGCGGAGGTGGAATATCGCACGCTGCCGCCGGCGGTCCGCGCCGATCTCGACGCCTATGCCACCGGCGTCAATGCCTGGCTCGATGCGCGCGGGCGCTATGCCTGTCTCGAATGTATTTTCTTCCGCCATCTCGATCCCTGGACCCCGGTCGATTCGCTGCTGTGGGGCCATCTCATGGGCTGGTATCTCGCCGCCAATGAGCGGGTGGAGCTGGCCCGGATCGCGCTCGCCGCCAATCCCAAGCTGACGCCCGCGCGCATCCGGGCGCTATGGCCGGCGCAAGCGACCGCCGGGAGACCCGATGCGGCCGCGCGCGACGTGCGTTTCGCCGCGCTTGCCGGCCGGCTGCTCGCGGCGATGCCGCTGCTTCCAGCGCCGTTCAATGCGCCGGCCGAAGACTCGAACGCCTGGGCGGTCGATGGCGCCCATAGCGCGACCGGGGCGCCGCTGCTCGCCGGCGATCCGCATCTCGGGTTTAGTTTCCCGGGCCTCTGGTATCTCGCGCGCATCGCAACCCCGGCAGGTGTCTGGACGGGGGCGACGGTTCCCGGCGTGCCGTTCCTCGTCCTCGGCCAGAACGGCCATATCGCCTGGAGCTTCACCTCCAACAGCGCCGATACCGAGGATGTGTTCGTCGAAACCCCGATCGATCCCGGCCATTATCTCGGCCCGACCGGCCCGCTCGCGTTCGGCCTGCGCGAGGAGCGGATCAAGGTGCGCGGCGCGCCAGACGTGGTGCTGACGGTGCGCGCGACCCGCCACGGCCCGGTGATCAGCGATCTCATTCCCGGCGAGACCCGCCTTCTCGCCGTCGCGATGGCCAATCTCGCCGGCCTCGGGACCGCAGCCAGCGGGCTCTACGCCCTCGATCACGCGCAATCGGTCGAGGAGGCGGGCGAAGCGGCGCCGCAAATCAGTGCCCCGGTGCAGAATCTGATGGTCGCCGATCGCACCCGGATCGCCCTTTTCGTCACCGGCCGCGTCCCGATCCGCCGCCACCCCGAGGATTTCCCGCCGCAAAACGGCGCCGATACCGCCCATGACTGGATCGGCTGGGCTTCGGGCGCGGCACTGCCGCATGTCATCGCGCCCGCGAGCGGGCACCTCGTCAACGCCAATGAGGAGATCGCGCCGCTGCCCGGTGGCGCCTTCCTCGGCGAGGATTGGCCAGGCGATTGGCGGGCCCGGCGCATCCGCGCCCTGCTCGCCGCCAAGGGAACGCTGTCGGTCGCCGACTTCTCGGCGATCCAGGCTGACACCACCAGCGCTTTCGCCGCCGAAATCCTGCCGGCGCTGCGGGCGCTGGCACCGCCGCCGGGCCTTGCCGCAACCGCGCTCGCGCTGCTTGCCGGCTGGCAGGGGCAGATGGACCTGGCGCGGCCGGAGCCGCTGATCTTCAACGCCTGGATGCGGCGCTTCGCCGCCTTGGTGCTCAGCGCGGCGGGCGTCAGGCAAGGCGATCCGGCGGCGCCTTTCCTCGAATTCACCGCCTCCTTATTCACGCCGGCGGGGGCTGCGACCTGGTGCGGCGGCGATTGCACGCCGCTCCTGCTGCGCGCTCTCGAAGACGCGACCGGCGATCTCGCCCGCGCCTATGGGCCCGATCCGCGCGCCTGGCGCTGGGGGGTCGCGCATCAGGCGGTTTTCGCCCACCCGCTGCTCTCGCGCATGCCCGGGCTCGGGCGGCTTGCAACCTTTCGCATCGCCGATGGCGGCGATGACGCGACCATCGACCGCGCGGCGATGGCGCCGGGAAGCCTCGATGCCATCCACGGCCCCTCCTATCGCGGCGTCTATGACCTCGCGAACCCGGACAATAGCCGCTTCATCATCGCCCCCGGCGAGAGCGGCAATCTCCTCAGCCGCCATGCCGCCGATTTGCTCACGCCCTGGCGCGACGGTGCCGCGATCACCCTGCCCGCAACGCCAGACAGCGTCACCGCGCGCCTTACCCTCACGCCGTGAGGGGAAAAGCGGGGGCGTTAGAAAAGACTTCTTTTTCTGAAGAAAAAGAAGCAAAAAGACGTTTGTCCGTTCGCGTTACGGCGCCACCGGCAGCCAGGGCTGAACGCTCGGCGCCTGCGGCGGCACGCCTTTCTGGATCAAGCAATTCTCCAGCGCCTGATTGCGGTCATAAACCGCGCCGAGGCCAGCCCCGGAAACCCCCATCAGGCCATAGGTCGCGTTCGGCGCATCGCGCGTGCTGTTGGCATACATGTCCTGTTTATAGAGCGCATCGGGGTTTTGCTGCATGAAAGCTTTGTCGACCTCTTTGCGGCATTCCTCGATCGCCGCTTGATCGGCGGCGCTCAATTTCTGCGTGGTACAGCCGGCAAGGATCAGCGGCACCGCCGCGAGCAATGAGATGAATGTCGGCAAACGCGGCGACCGATACATGGCGGAGTAACCCTCGGGGCAAAAATTTTCTGCGGTAAAATGGACCTTGGCGCGCCGTTGCGCCAGTCTGCTCGCGAAGCCTGACGCGTCGAGAGAAGGAGAACGCGATGTCTGATCCCGCCAATCTCACCGCAACCGACGCCTTGCGCCACATGCACGCCGGCAGCCTCACGCCCGAGGCGCTGCGCGAGGCCTGTCTCGCCCGCGCCGCACAGCATGAGCCGCGGCTTCATATCTACGCCCATTTCGACGCCGACGCCCCAGCCCGCGCGCCGATGCCGGGGCCACTCCATGGCCTGCCGCTTGGGGTCAAAGACGTGTTCGACACCGCCGACATGCCGAGTGCTTACGGCTCGCCGATCTGGCACGGCCACCGCCCGCGCGCTGATGCCGCCGCCGTCGCCTGGGCGCGGGCGAGTGGTGCTGTGGTAATCGGCAAGACGGTGACGACCGAATTCGCCTATCGCCACCCCGGCCCCACCGCCAACCCGCATGACCCGGCGCGCACCCCCGGCGGCTCGAGCAGCGGCTCGGCGGCCGGGGTCGCGGCCGGGTATTTCCCCTTCGCGCTCGGGACGCAAACCGCCGGCAGCGTCATCCGCCCGGCGGCCTATTGCGGCGTCGTCGGCTTCAAGCCGAGCTTCGGCACCATCAACCGCGCCGGGCTCAAGCCGCTCGCCGAAAGCCTCGACACAATCGGGGTTTTCGCCCGTAGCGTCGCCGATTGCGCGCTACTCGCAGGAACGCTCGGCGGGCGCGCCCTGGGCAACCCGGCGCGCAAGCCGGAGCGGGCGCCGCGCATCGGCATCTGCCGCTCACCCTCCTGGCCGCTCGCAGCGCCCGAGACCGTCGCCCTCCTCGCCGAGGCTGAAACCCGCCTCCGGCGTGCCGGAGCCCACGTCGAAGCGCGCGAGTTGCCGGCTGAGTTCGCGACATTGGCAGAGGCGCACCCCCTGGTGATGAACGCCGAGGCCGCCCGGGCCCTGGCCTGGGAGCTCTTTACCCATCCCGCGAAACTCAGCCGCGCGCTCACCGAACGGCTCACCGCCGGCATGGCCGCCGCGCCCGAGAGTCTCTTCAGCGCGCGCGCGATTTTGCGCCGCTGCCGCGCCGCCTTCCCCGCCGCGATCGCGGGGCTCGACATCCTCGTCACCCCCGCCGCCCCCGGCGAGGCGCCGCGCGGCCTCGCTTTCACCGGCGATCCGGCGTTCAATTACCTTTGGACCAGCCTGCATGTCCCGTGCGTCACCGTCCCCGCCGGCAAGGGCCCGAACGAAATGCCGCTCGGCGTGCAGATCGTCGGCCGCTTCGATGACGACGCGGCGACCTTGGCCTGGGCGGAATGGGTGGCACAGGCGCTGCGTTGAGGCGGGGCAGCTTCATCGCGCGTGCCCCGCAGATTGACGGGCCGCCGGGCCGCCGCGATCATGGCGTCGATGAGCGAGAAATTTTGGCAGACCAAGCGGCTCGATGAAATGAGCCGCGCGGAGTGGGAAAGTCTCTGCGATGGCTGTGGGCGCTGTTGCCTGCATAAATTGCGCGACGATGAGACCGAGGCGGTGATATTCACCAATGTCGCGTGCCGCCTGCTCGACACCACCAGTTGCCGGTGCCGCGATTACCCGCTGAGACAAGCGCGGGTTCCCGATTGCGAGCAACTGACGCCCGCCTCGGTGCGTGACATCGATTGGCTGCCGCCCTCCTGTGCCTATCGCCGGCTGGCCGAGGGCAAGCCCTTGCTTTGGTGGCATCCGCTGGTCTCGGGCCGCGCCGAGACCGTGCACGAGGCGGGGGTTTCGGTTCGCGGGCGGGCCGTGGATGAGCGGGTGGCCGGCCCGCTTGCGCATCATATCGTGACCTGGCCCGGCGCGATGCCGCGGCGCCGGGCACTCTCCGAGGAAATCTCATGAAAAACGCGCTTTTCGGCGGCGTCAACGTCGCCGTCCTCACCCCGATGACCGCCGACCTCGCCCCGGATCTCGACCGGATGGCGGCGCATTGCCGCTGGCTGCTCGCGCATGGCGCGAGCGGGCTTGGCGTGCTCGGCACCACCGGCGAGGCGAACAGCCTTGGCATCAATGAGCGCATCGCCGTGATGGAGGGAATGGTAGCGCGCGGCATTCCCCCGACGCGCCTGCTTCCGGGTCTTGGCACCACGGCAATCACCGACACTGTGTTGCTGCTCACCAAGGCCGCCGAACTCGGCTGCCGCGGGGCGCTGTTACTGCCGCCGTTTTTCTACAAAAACCCGAGCGAAGATGGATTATTCGCCTATTTCAGCGCGGTGATCGAACGCGCCATCGGGCAGGCCCGCGCCGATCTCGCGATTTATCTCTATCATTTTCCGGCGCAATCGGCGGTTCCGTTCACCCTTCCGCTGATTGCCCGGCTGCTTGCCGCATTCCCGGGTGTGATCAGGGGGATCAAGGATAGCAGCGGGGATTTCGCCAATACCCGCGCCATTGTCGAACATTTTGCGCAGCAAGGTTTCGAGGTTTATTGCGGCGATGACGGCGCGCTGCATGCGCTTTTGAAAATTGGCGGGGCCGGCAGCATCAGTGCTGCCTCGAACGTCTCATCCGCGCTGAACGCCGCGGTCGTCGCCCATGTCGGGACGCCAGAGGCAGAGGCAGCGCAAGCGCGGCTGTCGGCGATCCGCAAGGCGGTGACCTCGGTGCCGTTGATCCCCGGCCTCAAATCGCTGATGGCACGCCACACCGGCGATGCGGCCTGGACCCATATCCGCCCGCCGCACCTCGCCTTGTCGGCGGCGGAAGAGGCCAGGCTTTTTGCCGCGTTCGATGCCTGTGGGTTCGCTTTGCCGCAAGCCGCCTGAATGGAGTGCGTGGCTGTGATCCCCGATTTTCAAACTTTGATGCTGCCAGTTTTGAAAATTGTCGGGGATGGCGTTGATAACGTGGCAGAGATTGAGACAAAAATCGCAGCGCGATTTCATCTCAGCGACCAAGACCGTGCGCAAATGTTGCCGAGCAATCGACAACCTGTTCTCAGGAACCGCATTCATTGGGCAATCACCTACTTGGCTAAGGCCGGCCTCCTGCAGCGCCCGCAACGAGCGAGATATGCCTTAACAAAATCTGGCCGCGACGTTCTCAACGATCCGCCGGATCGGATCGACATCGCGTACTTGCGGCGCTTCCCTGGTTTTGATGAGGGCGATAGAGACGTAGGTGGGGAGGGAATGCTCGGCCCGGCTACAAGTGTGCCGAATTTAGCCGCCGTCGCGAAATCCACCCCAGAAGAGATGATCGATGCGGCATGGCAGGCCGCGCACGAGGCCCTGCGCGTCGAACTTCTCGACCGGCTCCAGCAAAACAGCCCGCAATTTTTCGAGCGCGCCGTCATCGATCTGTTGATCGCCATGGGGTATGGTGGATCAGAAGAAAACGCCGCGCAAACGCTCGGCAGACCGCACGATGGCGGGGTCGATGGCCTGATCAACGAAGATAAGCTTGGCCTTGACCGCATCTTTATTCAAGCCAAGCGTTACGCCTCCGACAATTCAATCGGCCGTCCCGATGTCCAGGCCTTCGTCGGCGCGCTCGTCGGGCGCGGCGCTTCGAAAGGGATTTTCGTAACTACGTCGAAATTTTCACCCGATGCCATCGAGTACGTCAAACGACTTTCGCAACGAGTGATTCTGATCGACGGCAGCGAGTTTGCCCGTCTGATGATTGAGCACGATGTTGGCGTGCGCTTGGCACGTCGGGTCGATATCAAACGCATCGATGAGGATTTTTTCGCCGAAAATTAGCCGAAGGTCGCTGAATTGAGTGGCCCCAACGCCTTCTCCACCACCAACAGCCCGCGCATCAATGGATTATTCGCGGGCGCATCTTCAAAGCTGCAGCGCCTATGGCTCGCATCTGCCAATAATGCCGTGAAGTTTATCGACGCTACGGCGCGTGGCGCGCAGGCGTGGAAGAGGCTTGGCCCGACGCAAGCCCCGAGCCTGACCGGCGCAATCGCCCGGCGAGGTCGCCGAGATGCGCAAAAAGGGCAGCAAGCAGGCTAAGCGCCATCCAGCCCCACCAGCCTTGGCCGAGGGCGATGCGCAACGCTAGCAGCAAAAAGCCGCCGGCGCCGAGATTGGCGAGAAGGGTGGCAAGCGAAACGCGCGCGTCCCCCCAACGGCACCAAAACGCGAGGCCGAGCGCTTCAAGGATGACGAGCCCCAAAATCACGTCGATAAGGCGCCCATCAGTAAGGAATTGGCGCATGACGCTGCTACCCCTCCCCCTCCTTTGCCGCGAGAACACCCCAGCCGCGCGCGAGGCGGCGGATGATCTCGGCGGTTTCCCGCGGCCGCTCCTCATGCGCGAGATGACCGAGTCCGGGCATCATGATGATTTCGGCACGTGGCAGAACGCCGCGCACCGCCTCGGCCTCGCTCGGCGGGATGGCGCGATCGGCGCCGCCGATGATCTGCGCGAGCGGCGGCCGCAAGCGTGGCAGATCGCGAACGAGCGGATCGAGATCCCAATTCGCCATCATGCCGAGCACGGCATCGACATGACCAGGGCTTCGCATCAGGCGGGCGTAGAAATCGATGCCTTCGGGGTCGATCATTGAGCCGGTATTACGGATCAAGCGCTCGACCATCGCGCGATCACGCGCGCGCCAGGAAAATATCATCGGCAATATCGGCATCGCGAAGAAAAGCCGCGCAAGCGGTGCGAAAAAATGCCCGGGCAAGCCGCGAAACGGCAGCAAGGCGCCGTTCAGACTGATCAGGCCGCGGGGCGCGAGGCCGCCATCAAGGACCGCCCGCGCAAGAATAGCCGCCCCCGCCGAGTGGCCCGCGGCAATCGCCGGGCGGACGCCTAACGCATCAACCAATGCGACGATGCCCGCCGCCATTCCTGGAAGCGAGAGTTGCGCCCGGGCCGGCGCCTCGGTGAAGCCGTGGCCGGGAAGATCGGGCGCGATCACGGTGAAATCCTGCGCCAATAGCGGCATCAGTGCGCGCCAGGAATGGGTCGACGCGCCGGTCCCATGGATCAGCAGAAGTGCCGGGCCATGCCCGCATGACTGCACATGCCAGGTGATGCCGCCGGCGCGCAGGAAATGGCTGCATTCGCGGTTCGGCCAATCTTGGCCATCACGTAGCCAGACCAGGCGTAGCCCCGGCGCGCGTGCCGATGGCGGAAAACCGGCCCTATGGCGCGCGCTCGGAAGGGGCATGGCCATGCGCCTCATGTCGAGCCCATGCGTGCGGCGCGTGCGGCGCGCGACAATGTCGCCGCATCGGCTTGCGGCAGGGCAAGAAACGAGACTCCCATGGCCGCGGCGAGCTCGCGCGCGAAAGGATGCGGCCAGCGCGCGGTATCGATCAGAACGCCAGAACTCCCGCGCGCGCGAAGCGCCGCGGCCGCGGCGCGCGCATCGGCTTCGGCCCGCGCGCGCAAAGGCGCCCCATCGCGCGCGATATTGGCGCGGCCATCGGTGAGCACCACCACGGTCGCGCTCTCGCCCCGCTGCTGGGCGGCGATCACCAAGCCGCGCGCGACATCCAAGCCCGCCGCGAGCGGCGTCGCGCCGCCGCCCGGCAAGGCCGAAAGCGCGCGCCGCGCCCGCGCCAAAGCATGGGTCGGCGGCAACAGCACCTCCGCGCCCTGCCCACGAAAGGCGACCAACGCCACCTGGTCACGACGCACATAGCACTCGCCGAGCAAAAGCTCGACGGCGCCTTTAGCCTCTGCAAGGCGCTCGAAGGCGGTCGAACCCGAGGCGTCGACAACGAAAATGGTCAGCGTCGCGGCCGGTTCGCGATACCGGATGACGCGAAAATCCGAACGCCGGACGAGCACATGCCCGCCATCCTTGCCGCGCCCCGCGGCATCGCGCCGCAATGGCTGCCAGGGGGCGGCCGCGCGCAGGGTTGCGATCACATGCAAGCGCTTGCCGCCTTTCGGCTCACCCCGGGAGACGCCGATCGGCCGCCCGCGCTTCGCCTCGCTGCGTGTCGCGCCGACCCGCCCGACCGCACCCGCGCGGCTGCGAGAGAGCTTGCCCCCCGCCCCGGCCAGCAAGCCCGGCGGCAGATGCGCGCGCACCGCAGCCAGAATCTGCGCGGCCGAAGGGGGGCTTTCGCTCTCGCCCGGGCGGGCATGATCGTCTTCTTGCCGGCGGCCATCGTCGGCTTCCCCTGGAGCCGGTGCGCGATTGCGGCTCGCATCTTGGTGCTTCTCGGCGGGCGGATTTTGTGCCTCCGCCACCGCCTGCGGGGGAAGCTGGACCGCGCGCGGGGCCAGCACCAAACGCGCCGCGATCGTGACATCGGCCTCGTCGATCGCGCGCTTGCCGGCGAGTGCCGCATGGCCGCGCGCGGCACGCAATGCGAGAAGCGGGGCGCGCAAGGAATGGATGCCGAGCGCCGCTGCGATCTCGCAAAGCGCGCCGAGCATCGCCTCGCTCGCCCCAATCGCACCAACGCTACGCCGCGCCGCCGTGATCGCTTCCGGGTCAGCGCGGGGCCAAATCATATCGCGCGCCGCGATATCGGAAAAATCGAGCCTGAAGGCAAGATGCTCGCCGAGCACCGCGGGAAGGCGTTCCTCCTCATTGAGGCCCTCATCGAAAGCGAGAACGCCGATGCGCGCCGGCAGGCGGCGGCTGAGCCCATCGCGCGCAAGAGCCACCGCACCAGCATCGAGCGCTTGGGCAAGGCGCGCGGCGGTCGCGACACTGAGGCGCTCGGCCATCAGGGCGATCACCACGCCGCCATCGCTCTCGGCAAGCAAGCCGCGTTCGGCGATCTCGTGGCCGGCGGCGAGGGTCGCACTGAGATCGAGCCCACCCAATAGACGATCATCGCCGATCATCGGCGGCATTTTGCGTATCGTCGTCGCCGGCGCGAGATGCGCGCGCCAAAACGCGAGCCAGCGTTCGCGGAGCGGGCCATTCTGCGCGCGAATGACGGCGCCGGTACCACGCGGATCGAGG
Organism: Pseudomonadota bacterium; assembly: GCA_021801465.1. GTDB lineage: Bacteria > Pseudomonadota > Alphaproteobacteria > Acetobacterales > Acetobacteraceae > Acidibrevibacterium. Next base: position 566 of record JAJYXY010000124.1, on the reverse strand, counting down.
GCGAGGAGGCGGGCGGCGAGCAAGGCGTCGGGCAGCGCGGCCGCGGGTGGCGTTGCCGCGTACCAAGCGCGCCCGCTCATGCCGCGAATAATTCCTCGACCGCGCGCGCAACCCGCGCCGTTGCCACGGTCTCATCGAGCGGGTCACGCCGCAACCGGTGTCGCAACGCCATCGGCGCGACGATTTGCAAATGCTCATCGCCAACCACGAGCGCCCCGCGCAAGGCGGCAAGCGCGCGGGCGGCACGAATAAGGGTGAGTTCGCCGCGCAGCCCATCGGTGCCAAGCCCCATGCAGAGCTTGGCCGCGCGTTCGACAATCGCATCGGGCACGCGCACATGCTCGCGTCGGCGACGCGCCTCGATGAGGCGCGCACGCAAAAGCTTTTCCTCCTTTTCCCACAGACGAACAAAGGCTTTTGGCTCTGCCTCGAACGCATCGCGCCGCTTGATGACGGAGACGCGCTCTTCGAGTGTCTCGGGCGTGCGCACTTCGACCGCAAGCCCGAAGCGATCGAGCAGTTGCGGACGCAATTCACCTTCTTCCGGGTTGCCGCTGCCGATCAGC
>JAJYXY010000155.1 GCA_021801465.1 Pseudomonadota bacterium | reverse complement strand
TCGCTCCGGCGGGCCACTTACCCACAGCTCCTACACCACTCGGGGGGACACAGCCACTTGCGTGGGCTGATGAAGTTGTCAGGCGCGGACCATTCTGAGACGGCGAAACGGCTCACCAACCTGTTCATCGAGCCGAAGCTGGTAGCTTATGGTGGGGCATTCCTAGAGGAAGGTCTTATCCATCGTACGACGCGCGGTGAGCTGGTGCGGTCGAAGTCCGAGGTCATTATCGCCGACCTGCTTGACGGTTTGGGACTCCCTTACAGCTACGAGCAGCCCTTTACCGGCCCGGATGGCTCGGTGCGCTATCCTGACTTTACCGTGGATGATGCGGAGACCGGCCGGCGGCTCTTGATCGAACATCTCGGCATGATGGATCGGCCCGATTATGTCCGACGCTGGACGGCAAAGGAAACCTGGTATCGCAACGCGGGCGTTGTGCCGGTTGCCGAGGGCGATGCCGAGATCGGATTGCTGACCACAACCGAGGTGGGAGGATTCGATGCTGCGGTGGTCAAGGCTAAGATTATGGCCGCGCTCGGGCTCTGAGGGAGCGCCCGTCATAGGGCTGGCGAATTTATAGGGCTATGGCGTAAACGTAGTTCTCATCATCGCCAACGGCGGTGCGCCATTTCAGAACAGGACCCAGAACCCCGACCGCGCCGGATTTTCGGCGGCGGGGGTCGCGCCTGTGCTGCCGTTTGGTTGTCGCGGCCCTAGGGCGCATGTCCCCGGGCGCGGCCCGGGCCCAAGCGGGATGGTCAAACCTCAATCGGGCAAAACCCGATCACCCAAGCCCTAACCACTGGACGCGTTTGGTTGCGTGTCGGCGCGCGCTTGACAGTGCTTCGTTATCGAATAATATAGTTGACAATGAAATTATATGAGTCGCCGTGAATACCAACCCTCTCTTCTGGCCACTTCTGATCACCTTTGCCGCCGGCGTGGCGGGGGTGGGGCTCAGCCGTCTCGCCCACCTGCGCCGGCTGCGGCCAGTGTTTGCCGCGATCCTCTTCGTGGTGGCTTATGTCGCGGTTTACGGGAAGTTTTTTCCAACCCCGCGCGGCGCCACCAATAAGCTCTTTTATGCCGGCCTCTTTGGGCTGGCCCTTCCTCTCATCCCGCAGCGCTGGGGAAAGGCGGGCGCGCTCCTCGCCCTCTTGCCTGCGCTCTGGATCGCCGCCCCCCTTCTTAGTATCCATGGGCTTAGTATCCATGGGCTTAGCATCCATGGGGCTGGGTTCGGCCTCGTCCTCATCCTCCTTCTTGGGGCGCTCGTCCTTCTCCGCGCCGCCGCCTTCGCCGCCTCCGCCCGCCCCGGCGCCGGGGCGCTCTTTTGGGTGATGGCGCTCGCGCTCTTGGGCGGCGCCGCGCCGATCGCACTCGCCGGCGGGTCATCGACCAGCCTTCTCCTGCTGCTTGCCCTCGTCGCCGGGGGTGCCCCTTGGGCTCTCGCCGAATTCCTCGCACCGCAACAGGGCGAGGCCGGGCTCGCCTTCTTCTGGAGCGGCCCGATCAGCCTTGCGACCATTCTCCTCCTCGTCACCGGCGCGGAAGATGGGGCTTATCTGCTCGCCCTCGTTCTCCTCGTCCTCCTTCTGTCCGAGGCGGCGATGCGCGCGCTCGCACGGCGCAAGCGCCCCCGCCTGGTCGTGCTCGCGGCGGGCGTGGCCCTGCTGCTGGCCGCGCTCGGCGTTGCGGGCGCGCTCTACCTTGCCGCGCCGGAGGCGTTTCAGCCGTGACCTTCGCGCTCAACACGCGAACCAAGGCCGCGCCCATCCCGGCGCGGCGGGGACTTGCCACGCATTTGGCTCATCTATCTACGACCCATCTATCCAAGAAAGGAGATATCATGCGTAAACTTGCGCTTGCCTTCGGGCTCTTTGCCCTGGTCGGCTTCGCCCGCGCCGAGGCGGCAGACTACCAGATCGATCCCACCCACACCCACGTCTTGTTCATGGTCAATCATTTGGGCTTTTCCAACATGATCGGCCTTTTCACCGATTTTTCCGGCAAGATCAGCTTTGATCCGAAAAATATCGATGCGAGCGCCCTCTCCGTTACCATCAACACGGCGAGCCTCGATACCCAGAACGCCCAGCGTAACAAAGACCTCAAGGGCGCAGACTGGTTCAACGTCGCCGAGTTCCCGACCATGACCTTCGTCGGCAAGAAATACATCAAGAAAGATGACAAGAGCGGCACGGTGATCGGCGATCTCACGCTTCTCGGCGTGACCCGCCCGGTGAGCCTCGATGTCACGCTCAACAAGATGGGCACCAACCCGCTCGACAAAAAGGAAGAGGTTGGGTTCTCCGCGCGCGGGGTGATCAAGCGTTCCGATTTCGGGATGAAGACCTTCGTCCCCGCCATCGGCGATGAGGTGACCATCCACCTCGAAGTCGAGGCTAAGCGGTAACGCTGGCTTTTCTTGCCAGGGCGGGGGAAGCGCGAGATAAGCGCGCTCTCCCCGCCGCGGCCGGAGTTTCGGGTGAACGGACAAGAACCGCTTTCCGCGGTGCGAGATGGGGCGGATCATCCCCTCGCACCCTATCTTTTCGATCCCTTGAGCGTCACGCTGGGGCGGCTCGGCCGCGCGCTCACGGAAGCGCTCGCGCCGTTTCACCAGCTCCAGCCCACCGAATGGCGCGTGCTGGAGGTGCTCGCCCGGCGCGGCACGCTGTGCGGGTTTTCGATCAGCGCCTTGACCGGGCTCGACCGGGCGACCGTCAGCCGGGCGATCCGTCGCTTGCACGATCTCGGCGCGCTGGATGCGACACCCGACCCGGCGGATGGACGGAAAATCTCGCTCTCTCTCACCGCGGCGGGCCAAACGCTGGCCGGCTGTGCGCGCGCGGCGGTGCTGGCGGCGGAAGACGCGTTTTTCGCCGCGCTCTCGCCGACCGAGCGCGCGCAGCTCCGCGCCCTGCTCGCGGCGGCGCTTGCCGCCGGCGCGGCCGAAGCGCGGCCGGCCGAGCCCCCCGAGGCCATCTGACCGGCGGCGACAGGCGCGGCCAGATCCCTCCGCAACGCCTTGGCGTCTGCGACATCCATTCTTGCAATAGCGTCCTCAAAACCTTACCCTCTCACAGGATTCGATAAACCGTGCGGAGAGTGGCGCGCCCTGCTTTCGTCGCACTGTATTCTGCAATCGCCTGCCCCCATTTCGGCGCTCGTCATCGATGAACAATTTTCCCGACCCAAGCGCCTATCCTGAGCCTTTCCATGAAGGCACGCGCCTTGCGGCGAGGGGTGATTACGATGCGGCGCTGGCCTGCTTCGAGGCGGCGCGGCGGCTTTGCCCTTCATTGGCGGGCATTCATCACGATATCGGCGTGACCCTCACGCGGCTCGGGCGCGAAAGCGAGGCGGCGGCGGCGTTCGCAGAGGCCATCGCGCTCGCCCCATCGTCGCACGCCTCGCTCAACAGCCTTGGCAATGTTCTCCGCAATCTCGGCGAATTCGCCAAAGCCGCGGCCGCTTGTCGTCGCGCGATCGCGCTTTCACCCGAAAATGGCAGCTATTATCTCAATCTCGTCAAATGCGGCGATCTCACCATCGACGATCCGCTGTTTGCGCGCATGGCCCGCCTCACCGAACGATCACCACCCCTTGCCGATGAGGATCGGGTTGCGCTGCACTTCGCGCTCGCCGATGTGATGCGAAAAGCCGGCCAGCAGGAAGCCGCGTTCGCGCAGCTTCTGTCCGGCAATGCCCTGCACCGAACCCGGATCACCTACGACGAGCCGGCGATGATGGCGCTTTTCGCGCGCGCCCGTGCCACATTCACGCGCGCTGCGATCGATGCGGCGCGCGTGCCGGGCAAAGCCGCGGATGGGGCGACGACGCCCATTTTTATCATCGGCATGCCGCGCTCGGGCACGACCTTGGTCGAGCAAATACTCTCCAGCCATCCGCTGGTTTTCGGCGCCGGCGAGGTCGCGGCATTCCCCGCAGCAACGGCCGCGTTCTCGGCCGCGCCAAAGCCGGGGACGGGCGATGTTTCGCCCCCTCCCGCAGGCGCCGGCGCGGGGCTGGAAAGGCTCGGCACGCTTTATCTCGCGCGCCTCGAAGCGGCCGCGGGTGCGGCGCGGCGGCCGTATATCACCGACAAATATCTCTTTAATTTCCTCAATCTCGGCCTTATCCACGCCGCCTTGCCGCATGCCCGGATAATTCATTGCCGGCGCGACCCGATCGATACCTGCCTTTCCTGCTTTGCGCGGCTCTTTAACGACGTTCCTTTCGCCTATGATCTTGGTGAGCTTGGCCGCTATTATCGCGCGTATCAGGCATTGATGGCGCATTGGGCCGCGGTGCTTGCGCCCCAGGCTGTGCTCGATGTCACCTATGAAGATCTGGTCGGTGATTTTCCCGGCCAAGTGCGGCGGATGCTGGCTCATTGCGGTTTGGCGTGGGATGATGCGTGCCTCGCCTTCCATCAAACCGCGCGCATCGTTCGCACCGAAAGTAGCACGGAAGTCCGCAAGCCACTTTATCGTGCGCCTGCGCGCCCGTGGCGGCCAGACGACGCGAGCTTGCGCCCGCTCCTCGATGGGCTCGCCGGAGGTTCCGCGGTGCCAGGGTGAAGCCATGCCGGCAATTTGATTTTGGCAACCTGATTTTGGCAACCGGCATAGGCGAAACCGCAACCATCGCCCGCCCGACACATTATGTTACGAGCATGATAGTGGCCAGCAATGATAAAGTCTCACCTGAACGGCGAAAGCGGGGCCCCTTTTTCCCGTGCGCGGCGATTTCGGAAATTCCGCGCCGGTGCTATATTTGGGTCGCGGACATCTCATTACTTACGCGCGTTCGAGCATGGAACACGGTATCATGGCGAATACTCACCCCATCCCACAGCATCCCCACAAGGCCCATCCCGTCAAAGGCGGGCGGCATCATCCGCGCCTTGCGGTTTATCTCCTGGTCGGCCTTGTTGGCGCCTGGTCTCTCGCAACCGCCGCCCCGGCGCAGGCATGGTGGGATGATGCCCATCATTGGCATCGCGGCCGCTTCATTCCGCCGCCCCCGCCAGCGGTCGGCGTTGCCGGCGCGCTGGCCGGCGCGGTCGTTGGTCTTGGCGTAGGGGCGGCGCTGGCTGGGGTGGTTCACCCGGCTTATATCGCCCCACCGGTCGTTTATGTGCCGCCGCCGTCGCTGGCCTATGGCGCGCCGCCGGTGGTCTATGCGCCGCCGCCACCCCCGCCTTACGCGCCACCACCCAGCTACCCGCCGCCAGGCTATTACCCACCGCCGCCCGCCGGATACCCACCGCCGCCGCCTGGATATCCGCCAGGGTGAGGCGCGCAAACGGCCAGAATTTCGATTTCACGCGAGACAGCCAGCCCTATTGCGCCAACTCAACGCCGATGGATAACACGTTCGAAAAACCCCGATGACGCGAGATGCCATTTTAATTCTCGGTATGCATCGCAGCGGCACGTCGGCCCTGGCTCGGTCCGTTGCCTTGTGCGGCCCGGCATTGCCCAAACGCTTGATGGTGGGGAATGGCGACAACGAGGCAGGTTTTTGGGAACCGCGCGAAATCGTCGCCATTCACGAAGAAGCCCTCGCGGCCGCCGGGTCGCGCTGGGACGATATCCTCGCAATCGACCCGGCATGGTTCGAGAGCGACACTGCGGGCCGCATCCGTCATCGGCTCGCCGAGGCACTTGCCGCCGATTACGAAGACGCGGCGCAATTCGTCATCAAAGATCCGCGTTTATGCCGCCTGCTGCCGCTGTGGCTACCTTTGTTCGCCGAGCTTGGTATCAAACCGCACGTGATTATCCCCTTGCGGCATCCGCTCGAGGTCGCTCGGTCACTGGCGATCCGTGATAAATTCGAAACCGATCGCAGCCTCATGCTCTGGCTTCGCTATTTGCTCGATGCCGAGCGCAGCAGCCGCGATCTGCCGCGTTTTTTCATGACTTTCGATACGCTGCTCGCCGACCCCGTGACCTGCTTGACCATGCTTGCCGCCGCGATCGATCTCTCGTGGCATCACGCGCCGTCGTCGCTCGCGCACGATCTGAGCGGCTTTCTATTGCCGCGCCGGCGACACCACTTGGTCGATGGGTTCGATGACGCGCATTTACAAAAGAACAATCCCCTCGTCGCCGCGGCGTGGGCGCACGCATGTGCGATGGCGCGCGAGGGGGGCTCTGCCGATTTGGCATTATTCGACAGGATCGCCACGAGACTCGCCGCGGGCGAAGCCGTTTTCGCCCGCGCCATCCGCGGATTGCAGAGCGAAATCGCCGACGCCCGGTGCGACGCGCAGCAAGCGCGGACGCAGCTCAGCGCGACGTTGCGATCGCGGAGTTGGCGGATCACCTCGCCTTTGCGGAAATTCGGCATCAACATGGCCTCTCTCCGCGACATGACCGGCCTCTGAGGCCATGATGGCTGGCGTGAGGAAAGCCGGCTGGTTTTTCCGCCGCGTCAGAACAGCGCCATCAGGCGGGCGTGATCGGCGAGATCGGCGGGCACGCCGGCAAACACGATGCGCCCGGATTTGAGCACCGCGACGCGATCGGAGATCGCGAAGGCCTCAGCGATGTTCTGCTCGACCAGCAATAACGTCATCCCGCGCGCCTGCTGCAAGGCGCGAAGCGGGCGCAGCAATTCCTGAAAGGTTTTCGGCGCAAGCCCGATCGAGGGCTCATCGAGCAGCAACAGGCGCGGGCGCGAGAGCAAAGCGCGGCCGATCGAGACCATCTGCTGCTGCCCGCCCGAAAGCGTGCCGGCGCGGCGGCCGTAAAATCCGCCGATCGCCGGCAAAATGCCGAGCACCTCCTCGACCCGCGCTTTGGCTTCACGCCCGACGATCCCAGCCGACCACAGCGCCAGGGCGAAATTCTCGCCAACCGTAAGCCCTGGGAAAACGCCCCGCCCCTCGGGGACGAAGGCGACGCCCGATGCCGTCAGCGAAGCGGGGTCGGGCTGGCAGGGGCGGCCGTCAAGCCGGATTTCCCCCGCACGCGGCGGGTGAAGCCCGAACAGCACCCGGAGCAGCGTCGATTTCCCCGCCCCGTTATGCCCGATGAGAGAGAGAATCTCGCCAGCCCCGAGCACGAGATCAACCCCCGACAGCACCGCCCGCCCGCCATAGCCGGCAACGATGCCGTGCGCCGAAAGCGCCGGCGCGGCCGCGCGCGCGGCGCTCACGCCAACCCTCCGGCGGACAACACGATCACCGCGCGGCCAGAGACCAGCCGCGCGCCATTCTCTGTCGCGAGCGCGAAGCCATAGACCAGGCCGCGCGGGTCATCGAGAAGCCGCGTTGCGGTCACGATGATCTCGCCGGCGAGGGCTTGGGTCGCGAACAAAACCTCATCGAGCGCGGCGAGAAAGCCGGGCGCGGGCGGCACGGCGCTGGCGAGCGCGCCGTGGAGGGCGGCGGCCTGCAACCCGTATTCGACGCCGGCAAGCGCCGAAACCCTGCCATCGCGGCGCAACGGATGGTCCGGGGCGTCGGGCGGAACGGCGCGGCAGGTGATCGCCGCGGCATCCCACGACAATAACGCCGCGAGCAGGCACATCGTTCCCTGATGCGGGATCAGGGCGGCGATGCCGGCGCGATCGAGCAACGCAGGCGGTGACGTCATGGGGCAACCTCGAGTGCGAGATGGCCGCGGACGAGTGGCACGGCAAGGCGCCGGCGCTCCCCGCGGGCAAGGGTTTCGAGCAAAGCGAGACTTTGCGCCGCCGGGTTGCCAGCGACCAGCGCCGCAAGCGACGGCGCGCGGGGGGGCGTGAGCGCCGCCTCGCCCGCCTCAAAGCGCGCCGCGATGTGCCCTAGCGCAGCCGCGCCTTGTGCGTCCGGGCCCAGCACCAGCGCCATCGCGAAGGCAAAATCGGTGCGCCGGCAGCGGCTGAGCGGAAAGGGCAGCTTCGCATCGAAGAGGCAAAACAGCACCGGCGCCGCTTCCGCCACGGTCTCGGCCAATGCCTTGAGCAAGCCGGCGGCAAAGGTCGTGTCGTGGGCGGCGAGCGAATCGGCCGGGGCCTGGCCACCTTGGGCGATGCTCCAATAGCCGGCGGCGACGTTGTGGACGGAGTTATGGAATTGCGTCGGCGAGACGCCGAGCGCCGCGGCGGGATCGGCGAGGGTTTTCAGGAGATCGTCGACCACCGCGCCCTCGCCGTTGGAACTCGCGAAAACCGCGCGGAGCCGCGCCGCATCGAGCGCGGGGTCGGCCTCCCGCGCCATCGCCACCGCCGCCTCGGCGACCGTGAGGGCAAGACGCACCGCCGGGCCCGCGCGTCTTCGCTCATTGGCGGGAAGCAGCAACGGCGCGGGTGGCGCCCGCTCGTCGGCGTCGTGCGGTTTCGCGCCGGTAAGCACGGGCGGGCTCTCGGCCCAGCCAAAAAGACCCGGCCCCCAGAGCCCGATCCCACGGATCGCCGCCCGCAGCATCATTGGCGGCCGAAAATCAGGCTGCCATTGGCGCCACCGAAGCCAAAGGAATTGCTCAACACCCGCGAAATCGGGCGCTCGAGATTGGCGCTCAGCACCTGGGCGCGAAACGCGGGATCGACCCGCGCGATATTGAGGCCGCCCGGCAACAACCCGTTTTCCAGCACAAGCAGCGCGATCACCGCCTCGACGATGCCGGCAGCCCCCAGGGTATGGCCGGTGAACCCCTTGGTCGAGCTCGCCGGCACGCGATCGCCGAACACCGCCGCGATCGCGCGATCCTCGCTCGCGTCGTTGGCGATCGTGCCGGTGCCGTGGAGATTGATGTAATCGATGTCATCGGCGGCGAGATCGGCGCGGCGGAGCGCATCGCGCATCGCGGCGATGGCGCCGAGTGCCTCGGGGTGGGGCGCGGACATATGATGGCCATCGCTCGATTCGCCGTAGCCGAGCAAAGCGAAGGCGCTGTCGCCGTCGCGCTCCAAAAGCATGAAACCCGCCGCCTCGCCGATCGAAAGCCCATCGCGTGCCGCATCGGCGGGCCGGCAGGGGCCGGGCGCGATGAGGCCAAGGGCCGCGAAGCCGGCAAGCGTCATGCGGCACAGCGTATCGGCGCCGCCGACCACGGCGGCATCGATCACCCCGGCGGCGATCAATTGTGCGGCATCGATGAAGGCCCGCGCCGAGGAGGCGCAGGCGGTCGAAACCACGAAAGCCGGCCCGGCGAGGCCAAGTGCGGCCTGCACGAAGCGCGCGGCGGAGAAGAAATCATGGGTATGGGCGAAGTCGAAATTTTCCGGCAGGGCGCCAGTTGCCGGGTCACGGGCGCGATAGGCGTCTTCACCGCTGGCGATGCCAGACGTGCTGGTGCCGAGAATGACGCCGATCCGCGCCGGCCCATGCCGCGCCGCCGCGTGCGCGACCGCGTCGGCAAAACCGTCGGTCGCGAGCGCGAGATCGAGCAGCAGATTATTGCGGCAGGTGAAAGCGGCGAGGGGCGGCGCCAGGCGATGGCGCTCGATCCCGGCGACGCGGCCGATGAAGCCGCCGCCGGCGATGCCCGTGGCCGGGTTGGGGGCTAGCCCGCCGCGGCGCGCGCGCAGAGCGGCAAGCGTTGCCGCCTTGCCCCGCCCGAGGGCGCTGACGAGGCTTGCGGCAGTGATGGCGAGCGGCGGCATCGCGGTCATGGCCGAGAGATTAGCAGACTGCGGGAAAAGAAAAGAACCGGGGATGCGCCCTCGCGCGGCTCAGCCCGCGACCCGAGCGCGCCAGGGTGGATCGCGGAGGTTTTGTCGCTTATAGTCGGGCCATCATGAACCGTATGCATCGCTTGTTCATCACCTTCCGCGGCCGCCCGATCGGGCGCGACGCGCTCGGCAATCAGTATTTCGAGGAGCGCAAACCCCGCCCCGGCCAGCGCGTCCGGCGCTGGGTGATCTATGGCGCGGTCGAGGACCCCTCGGCGGTGCCGGCAGAATGGCACGCCTGGCTCCATCATCTGACTGACGCCCCCTTGCCCGAGACCGCGCGCCGCCCCTGGCAAACGCCGCATCAGCCCAATCTCACCGGCACGCCGGCCGGCTATCGCCCGCCCGGGCACGATTACGAGGGCGGCAAGCGCGCCCATGCGACCGGCGATTATGAGGCCTGGACACCGGGAAGCTAGGGGCGGCGCATGGCTCGGCGCAATGTCGCGGAAACCCTCACCGGGACCGCCGTCTTACTGGTCGCGGGCGGGTTTCTTGCCTTCGCCGTCGCCCATTCCGGACAACGGATCGGCACCGGCTATCCCCTGACGGCGCGGTTTCTGCGCATCGACGGGCTCGGGGTCGGCTCGGATGTGCGGGTCGCCGGCGTCAAGGTTGGCAGCGTCACCGCAACCGCGATCGATCCCAAGAGCTTCGAGGCGGTGGTGACGCTGACAGTCGCGGATGATCTGAAGCTCCCCGCCGATAGCGGCGCCGCCATCACCAGCGACGGGCTTTTGGGCGGCAAATATCTCGACCTCACCCCAGGCGGCGAGGAAAAAACCCTGGCCCCAGGGGGGCAGATCAAAATCACCCAATCCTCGATCAATATCGAGGATCTGCTCGGCAAATTCGTCTTCTCCATGGCCAATATGAGCAATAGCGGCAAGCCCGATGATAAGAATGGCGGCGGCAAGAACGGGGGTGACGGCGGGCTCGATGGCGGTGGCAAAACACCGTGAGCAGAGCGGCGCCGCGCGTGAGGTGGGGGGTGCGGCGGCGCGCGCTGAGCCTCGCGGGCGCGCTGCTTGCTTGGTCGTCGGCGTTGGCGCAAACCCCCGATGCCCCGCGTTCGCTGATGCCCAAGGCCGACCCCAGCGCCATTCAGTCTGAACCCTTGGCGCCGCCGGAAGATGCCGCCCCGCCGGCCTCGCCCGCGTTTGCCACGCCCGGCGATGCCAGCATAGCACCGGCGACGCCCGAAACCACCATGACCCCACCCAAGCCCGACGCCGCGCCGCCGCCACCCGCCCCTGCCACCGCCGGCGCCCCGACCCCCCCGCCAGCCGCGGCGCAAGCCCTGCTTTTGTCGCCCGATTGGCAGCCGCGCCAGACCGCACGCTTGCAGGCACTCGACAAACATGATCTGCGTGTCGCCGAGATCGAAATTCCCGTCGGCCAGAGCGGGCATTTCGGCGCGCTCGCGATTTCGGTGCGTGCCTGCCTCGCGCGCCCGCCCGATCAGGCGCTGGATGCCGCGGCGCTGCTCGACATCACCGACCAGCGCCAGGAGGCGGCGGGATTTTCCGGCTGGATGTTCGCCGCCGAGCCCGCACTCGCGATCCTCGAGAATCCGATTTACGATATTCGCGTGCGCGCATGCCATTGAGCGACCTCCCACCATGCGAGCGGCTCGCGCTTTTGCTCGATTTCGACGGAACTTTGGTCGAACTTGCGCCGACGCCTGAGAGCGTCGTCATCCCGCCGGGGCTCGGGGCGCTTCTGGCGCGGCTTTCGGCGCGGCTTTCGGGCGCGCTCGCCCTGGTCAGCGGCCGGCCGCTCGCGGATATCGACCGTTTTCTCCCCGGCGTTCCGGCGGCGATCGCGGGCGAGCATGGCGGCGTGTTCCGCCTCGCGCCGAACGCCCCGGTTTCGCGCCCCGATCTCCCCGCCGTGCCGGAAGCCTGGCGCGAGGCCGGCCTGCGCCTCGTCGCGGCCCACCAAGGCGCGCGTTACGAGCCGAAGGCGCGCGGCTTTGTCATCCATTATCGCGCCATCCCCGAGGCCGAAGAAGCGCTGCGTGCCCCGCTCGCGGCGATGGTCGCGGAAGATCCGGCGCATTTCCTCCTCATGCCCTCGCACATGGCCTGGGAAATTCGCCCGCGCGGCGCCGATAAAGGCTCGGCGGTGCGGACACTTCTGCGTGATCCGCGGTTTCGCGGCCGCGTTCCGCTTTTCATCGGCGATGACGTCACCGACGCCGATGGCATGGCGGCGGCGCGCGCGGCGGGTGGTCAGGGATTTTTCGTCGCCGATCGCTTTGGCGATCCCGCCGGCGTGCGCCGCTGGCTCGGCACGCTCGCCGGGGCCTAGTGTCCTGCCCCTGAAATGCTTTGGCATTTCAGGGATCAGCAGGCCACTAACAACAAACAGCGAGTGTCCTGCCCCTGAAATGCTTTGGCATTTCAGGGATCAGCAGGCCACTGAAAACGCGACTGAAAACAAAACACTGGAGCTCATCACAGCGCGGCAAGACGCCGTGATCGCCGCCCCGGGCCGCGCGGTTTTGCGGAAAATATGGCCGAGGGCGCCGAAATGGGGCGAGAATCGGGCGGCCCCGGTCATAGTGTGGCCATACGCGCCGGCCACGGTCGGCCCATGGCAACGACACGCACCCTCCCCGCCGCGACGCGGACCCCTCGCCCCTCGGCACGCAGCCATCTCGGCCTCGACCTGATGCTGTTCTTTCTCGCCGATGTCCGCGACGGTTTGAGCCCATTTTTCGCGATGTTCCTCGAAAGCGTCCGCCATTGGTCGCCGGGCGCGATCGGGCTTGCCTTCGCGCTCAATAATATCGCGAGCGCGCTGTGCCAGGTGCCGGCCGGCGTGCTGGTTGACCGCACGCAGCGCAAGCGCCTGATGTTCGCGATTTCGGGCGCGATGGTGGCGCTTGGCGCCCTCGTCATCGCGCTCGTCCCGGGGAAAAGTGCCGTGTTCACCGCCTCGATCATCCTTGGCGTGGCCCTGGCCGTCTTTCACCCGATCACCATCGGCTTGAGCCTCGGTCTCGTCGGCCGGCGCGGTTTGGCAGCGCGCGTCAGCCGCAACGAGACCTTCAATCATGCCGGCAATTTTCTCGCCGCCCTTTTGATCGGCGGCACGGGCTGGCTCTTCGGTCTGACCTGGATTTTCATCCTCGCGAGCATTTTCGCGCTCGCCAGCGCGGCGATGGCAGCGATCATTCCGGCGCACGAGATCGATCACCACGCGGCGCGTGGCGATGCCTTGCCTGGCGCCAGCGCGACGCCGCTCGCAGCCCTTCTCCGGCGGCGCGATTTGATCGCCTTTCTCGCCGTCTGCCTGCTTTTCTATCTTGG
>JAJYXY010000212.1 GCA_021801465.1 Pseudomonadota bacterium | reverse complement strand
TTATAAAGCGCGATGGAATTGCCGAGCACGACGATCGCGGCATCGCGGGTGCGCCGCGCCAGCGCCGCGGCGATCAGATTCGGCGAGGGCATCAGCCCATAACCGTTCTGGTGGTGCTCATTGCAGCCGATGCCGTCGAACCCGAGGGTTGCCGCGTATTCGAGCTGATCGAGATAGGTGTTATAGACCTCGTGGCCGCGCACCGGGTCGAACAGGCGGCTATCGATATCGACCCAGACCGAGCGATGCTTCTCGCGGAAATCATCCGGCATATCCGGCCAGGGCATCAGATTGAACCAGGTAAAGCGCATGACGTTCCTCGCTCGTTTTAAGCGAGCTTAGAGTGGCGCCAGCACGCAAAGCAAATAGAAAAGCGGTTCTTTGTTGAGCGTCGCGCCCATAAGGCTTGTTCCTAAAGCCTATTCTTGCCCTTGCCCAAACGCGCGGCGCGGCGGGCGAGGGAGGCGATCGCGTTGCGGCAGAGTGTTTCCGCCGGCGCCCCGGTTTGCTTGCAGGCGCGCTCGGTCTCGAACAGGCTCTCCATGGCGGCTGAGAGTGCCTCCGCCGGCCACAGACGGAGCGCCTGGGTGAAAGCGCCGGTGCGGCGGATGAAGACCGGCGGGCGCAGGCCGCGGAACGCCTCCGACTCGGCAATCCCCGCTGCCATCGCCGCCCGCACCCGGTGCAAGCGCTGGAGATGAAGGAGTGCCGCGCGAATGACCGCGACCGGCGCCGCCCCTTCCGCCAGCGCCTGTTCCAGCGCCCGGTCGGCGCGCGCGAGATCGCCCGTGGTCGCGGCAAACAGCGAATCATCGAGCGAGAGCCCGGCGAGATCGCCGGTGCAGCTTTGCGCATCGGCGATTTCGATCGTGCCGCCTGGCCCGGCATAAAGGGCGATCTTCTCGAGTTCGGCCGCGCTCGCCATGCGATCGGCGCCGAGCCGGCTGGTGAGCCAGTCCAGCGCCTCGCCGCTGATGCCAACGCCCGCCGCCTCCAGCCGGGTGCGGATGGTCTGGCTCAGCGCGCGCCCCTCTTCGGCGTAGCAGCCGATGGCGGCGGCGTCTTTCGCCCGCTCGATCAGCGCGCGAAGCTTGGAGCGCGCCGGCAATTCCCCGGCTTCGAGCACCAAAAGCGCCTCACCCGGCCCGGCCAGCGCGGCGGTGACGGCGCTCGCCGCGCGGTCATCGGCATCGCGTACCCGCACGATGCGCCGCCCTCCGGTGAGCGCGAGCGCCGTCATTTCCTCGGGGATGCGGGGAAATCCCTCGCGGTCGAATTCGACGAAGCGGAACGGGTCATCACCAGCACCAAGCACGGCGCGGACCAGGGCGCTGCCACGCTCGCGCACCAGCCCGGCATCGGGGCCATGGAGCAGGATGGCGCGATAGCCGGCGGGATTGGTGAGGGCGGCGGCGGCGGCGCGGGCGTCGAGCTTCACGAATCGTCGGTCTTGGCGGGATGGTGTTTGAAATAGCCGAGAAGTTCCATGGTGATCATGTCCGCGATCCGGCGCGACAGCCGCCAGCGGACCTTTTCATCCTCCAGGGTGGAGTCGAAAAACTGCTGGTCGATGAAATTATACCCGTCGATCGCGTGCGCCTTGCCGGTGGTGATGGTGGTGTGCTGCGGGTCTTGGCCACGCAAGGTCCAGGTCGCGTTGGCGATCACCCGCTGATAGGTAACCGAGGTATCGGGCTGAATGCCGACGCTTTCCTCGCCGATGCTGTAATTGACGTCGAGATCGTAGCGCCGGGCGATGCCGACGCCGCCGTAATTGAAGCGCTCCTGCAGCGCCTCGCTCAACTCCTGGCCGGAGCGGTCGGGGATGCGGCCGATGGTGATGGCGGCAAGCTCGGCCGCCGCCGGGGAGGGATCGCCGCTCGCCGACGTTGCGTAAACCGGCGAGAAGCCACAGCCCGGAAGGGCCAGCAGAGGGGCAAGGCTGCCCGCGCGCAGCAGCGCCCGGCGAGACAAAAGCAAGGGTGGGGCATGATCTTGCATCGCATCTCTCCCCATCAGACGGTCAGCCTGCTGCGATGACGAAATTGATGATCCGGTCGGGGACGAAAATTTGCTTCACGATGCGCCGCCCGGCAAGGGCCTTGGCGACATTGGGGTCGGCCATCGCGAGCCGCGCAACCTCGGCCTCGGGGCTGCCCGGCGGTAGGCTCACGGTGCCGCGGAGCTTTCCCAAAACCTGCACCGCGATCGTCACCTGATCGCGGATGAGAAGTGCCGGATCGGCTTCCGGCCAGGGCTGCTCGGCGACCAAAAGCGCGTCGGCGGCGAGGAGGGTCTGCAACTCCTCGGCGAGATGCGGCATCATCGGTGCGACCAGGCGCGAGAGGATGGTGGCCGCCTCGCGGCGGGCGAAGCGGAGATCGGCGCCGGGGCCGGCGGGCGTTTCCGCCAGCGCATTGGCGAGTTCGTGGATACGCGCGACCGCAATATTGAAGCCGAAATTTTCCAGCGCCTCAGTGACGGCGGCGATGGCGCGATGGGTCGCCTGGCGCAAGCTGCGCGCCGGGGGAGAGAGATCGGCCGGCGCCGCGCCCGGCGCCGCGCCCTCGGCCGCGATCTCGGCGACCAGCCGATAAAGTCGTTGGATGAAACGAAACGCCCCCTGGACGCCGCTTTCGGTCCATTCCATGTCGCGTTCCGGCGGGTTGTCGGCGAGGATGAACCAACGCGCGGTGTCGGCGCCGTAACGCGCAATGATCGCGCCGGGATCGACGGTGTTGCGCTTCGATTTTGACATCGCCTCGACACGGCCGACGCTGACCGCCTCGCCGGTGTCGCGATGGCGCGCGCTGCCATCGGCGAAGGTTTCGACTTCGTCGGGATAAAGCCAGCGGCCATCGGCGCCGCGATAGCTGGCATGCGTCACCATCCCCTGGGTGAAGAGGCCGGCGAACGGCTCATCGAGGGCGAGGTGGCCGGTCGCACGCATGGCGCGGGTGAAGAAGCGGGAATAGAGGAGATGGAGGATCGCGTGCTCGATGCCGCCGATATATTGATCGACCGGCAGCCAGTGCCGCGCCGCTTCGGGATCGACCGGGCGCTCGGCGCGTGGGCTACAAAAGCGGGCGAAATACCAGGAGCTGTCGACGAAGGTATCGAAGGTGTCGGTCTCGCGCCGCGCCGGGCGACCGCAATCGGGACAGGGAACATGTTTCCATGTCGGATGATGATCGAGCGGGTTGCCGGGCCGGTCGAAGCTGACATCCTCAGGCAGCAGCACCGGCAGATCCCGCGCCGGCACCACGCCGCAGGCCTCGCAATGAATGACCGGGATCGGGCAGCCCCAATAGCGCTGCCGGCTCACCCCCCAATCGCGCAGCCGCCAATTGACGACGCCCTCGCCGTGCCCGCCACGCGCCAAGGCCTCGATCGCCGCGCGTTTGGCCGCATCCGCCGCGAGACCATCGAGAAAGCCGGAGTTGAATACCGCGCCCGGCCCGTCATAGGCCTCATCGCCGATCGCAAACGAAGCTGCCTCGGCCCCCGGCGGCAGCACCACCGGGCGCACCGGCAGGCGGTATTTGCGGGCGAAATCGAGATCGCGCTGATCATGCGCGGGGCAGCCGAAAATCGCGCCGGTGCCGTACTCCATGAGCACGAAATTGGCGATCCAGACGGGAAATGTCTGATCGGGGAGAAACGGATGGCGGACGCGAAGGCCGGTGTCCAACCCCTGCTTCTCGGCGGTCTCGATCACCGCCTCGCTGGTGCCAAGACGCCGGCATTCGGCGATGAAGGCAGCGATCGCGGGGTTTTCGGCGGAAAGCGCCGCGGCCAGCGGATGCTCCGGCGCCAGCGCGAGAAACGACATGCCATAAAGCGTGTCCGGGCGCGTGGTATAGACCTCGATCGCGGCGAAATCGGCTTTGGCCTCGGTAAGCGGAAAGCGCACGCGCGCGCCTTCGCTGCGGCCGATCCATTTCTCCTGCATCACCCGCACCCGCTCCGGCCAACGCTCCAGCGTCTCGAGGGCCGCGAGGAGATCGGGCGCGAAGCGGGTGATCTTGAGAAACCATTGCGAGAGTAGCTTTTTCTCGACCGGCGCGCCCGAGCGCCAGCCGCGCCCGTCGATCACCTGCTCATTGGCGAGCACGGTCTGATCGACCGGGTCCCAGTTGACCCAGGCTTCCCGGCGCTCGACGAGGCCGGCCTTGAGAAAATCGAGAAACAGCGCCTGTTGATGACGATAATAGCTCGGATCGCAGGTCGCGAATTCGCGGCTCCAGTCGAGCGAGAGCCCCATACGCTGCAATTCGCCGCGCATGGTCGCGATATTGTCATAGGTCCAGCGCGCCGGGTGGATGCCGCGTTCGCGCGCCGCGTTCTCGGCAGGGAGGCCGAACGCGTCCCAGCCCATCGGGTGCAGAACCACCGCGCCGCGCGCGCGCTGATACCGCGCCACCACATCGCCGAGCGTGTAGTTGCGCACATGCCCCATATGGATGCGCCCCGAGGGGTAGGGAAACATCTCCAGGACATAATATTTGCGCCGCCCGTCGGCCGGGCAGTCGGCGACATGAAAACAGCCGCGCG
This sequence comes from Pseudomonadota bacterium, assembly GCA_021801465.1. Classification (GTDB taxonomy): domain Bacteria; phylum Pseudomonadota; class Alphaproteobacteria; order Acetobacterales; family Acetobacteraceae; genus Acidibrevibacterium. The sequence continues at coordinate 8,599 of JAJYXY010000212.1, read as the reverse complement.
CCGCCCATTCCCGCTGCCAGCGGGGCTCGGCGGCGGCAAAATCGTAACGGTGAGGCTCGGGAGCAGGAGAGGCCAAGGCGCGGTTCGCTTTCGTCTTGAGGGGAAGATCGAGAGCGTCTTTATGCCCAAGCGCCCGCTCTCGGCAACCCGCGCCGGCGCCGGCCTCAGGGCGGCGTGGTATCGCCCGCGCCGAGCGCGCGCTGCATCAGCACGACATCGCGCCAGCGCCCGAATTTATAGCCGACCGAGCGGTAACGCCCGGCCTCGGTAAAACCGGCGCCGCGATGGAGCGCAATCGAGCCGACATTCGCCGAATCGCCGATCACCGCCAGCATCTGGCGAAACCCGGCCGCGGTCGCGGCGGCGATGAGTTCGGCAAGCAACGCCCGCCCGACGCCACGCCCACGCTGGTCATCGCGGACATAAACGCTATCTTCGGCGGTAAAACGGTAGGCTGAGCGGGTGTGATAGCGCGCGGCGTAAGCATAGCCGAGAACCCCCGTCGCATCCGCGGCAACCCGCCAGATCGCCCCGGCATCGGTCAGGGTTGCGAATCGCGCCGCCATCTCCTCGACCGAGGGCGGGACCTCCTCGAAAGTGCCGGTGCCGGTGAGCACGTGATGCGCGTAGATCGCTTGGATTTCGGGAATGTCGGGGAGAGCGGCGGGGCGGATGCGCATGGCTCGAGAGTAACAACTGCGCGTGACCTGGCACAAGGGGCGCGCCGCCCGATGCCGCCTCGGGCGCCTTCTTGGTTGCAGCGCGGTCGCAAACCCGGCAGATTTGGCACGATGGATGCAGTCGAAGAGATACTCACCCTTCCCGGCGGGCCGACGCGGGTGCGCTGGCGCCGCCATGCCGCGGCGCGGCGGGTGAGTTTGCGCATCGATCTGCGCGGCGGCGGCGTGGTGGTGACGTTGCCGGCGCGCGCCGGCCGCAGGGCGGGGATGGCACTGTTGATGACCCATGCCGATTGGGTCGCCGCGCGCCTCGCCGCCCTTCCCACCGCCATCCCCTTCGCCGATGGCGTCGAGATCCCGATTGATGGCGTGCGCCATCGCATCCGCCACCTGCCAAAGGGCGACCCGGAGGGGGCGCGCGGTAGTGTCTGGCGCGCCGGTGGTGTCCTTCATGTCACCGGGGGAAGCGCGTTTTTGCCGCGTCGGGTGGGGGATTTCCTCCGCGCGGAGGCGCGGCGCCGGCTCGTTGCGCTGGCGCAGGCGAAAGCGGCCTCGCTCGGGGTGCGGCCGGCGCGCATTTCGATCAAGGACACACGCACCCGCTGGGGTAGTTGCACGAGGGCCGGCGTGCTCAGTTTCAGCTGGCGGCTGGTGATGGCGCCACCTTTCGTTCAGGATTACGTCGCCGCACACGAGGTCGCCCATATGCGCCACATGGATCACGGGCCGCGATTTTGGGCGCTGGTCGAGACCTTGACCCCATGGCGGGCCGAGGGGATGCGCTGGCTCAGGGATGAGGCGGCGCAACTTCTGCGCATCGGCTGAGCGGCGCGCGCGAACGTCATTTGCCAGCGGGCATATTCATGCTCTGATAGGATGCGCATTCGCAAGGGAGCGTCGCCATGAAGGCCGTCGTCTACACCCATTGCCGCCCGATCGATGCCGAAGACGCCTTGCTCGATATGAGCCTTCCCGACCCCGCGCCGCGCAAGCGCGATCTCTTGGTGGAGGTGAAGGCGGTCTCGGTCAATCCGGTCGATACCAAGCTTCGCCGCCACGCCGACCCGGTGGGCGAGCCACGCGTGCTCGGCTTCGATGCCGCGGGTGTGGTGCGGGCGCTTGGCGCCGAGGTGACGCATTTCGGTATCGGCGATGAGGTCTGGTATGCTGGCGCCATCAACCGCCCCGGCGCCAATGCCGAGCTTCAGCTCGTCGATGAGCGCCTGGTCGCGCGCCGGCCGCGCCGGCTCACCATCGCCGAGGCAGCGGCGATGCCGCTCACCACCTTGACGGCCTGGGAAATGCTGTTCGACCGCCTCCAGGTGCCGCGCGCCGGGGCCGGCAGCCTCCTCATCATCGGCGCCGCCGGCGGGGTGGGGTCGATGGCGATCCAGCTCGCCCGCCATCGCACCGAACTCACGATCATCGCGACCGCGAGCCGGCCCGAAAGCGTCGATTGGTGCCGGCGCCTCGGCGCCCATTACGTGATCGATCATCAGGGCGACATTCCGAGCCAACTCGCCGATTTGGGCTTTCGCGCCGTCGATTACATCTTCTCGACCAACGCCTCCGATCAGCATTGGCCGGCGATGGTACGCGCGATTCGGCCACAGGGGCGGATCGGCCTGATCGACGATCCGGCGCCGCTCGATGTGCGTGATCTCAAGCAGAAATCGGTCTCGCTGCATTGGGAGGCGATGTTTACCCGCAGCCTTTTCGAGACCCCCGACATGGTCGAACAGCAGCGGATTCTGGAAAGCGTCGCCGCCCTCGTCGATGGCGGACAGGTGCACTCGACGCTCACCGAGCATCTCGGCCATATCAACGCGGCCAACCTCACGCTCGCCCACCGGCTGATCGAAAGTGGCAAAATGCGCGGAAAAATCGTGCTCGAAGGGTTTTAGAGCGCACGAATGTCCCGTTTCAGAAATTCACAAGCGAATTTCATGGACACTCGCTCTTTGTTTTCAGTGGCCTGCTGATCCCTGAAATGCCAAACCATGTCAGGGCAGGACACTAGGCGAGGATTCTTTCCGCCCCGGGCGGCGCGGCCCCGCCGTTCGCTGTAAATCTCCGTTACAATAAGGCTATCCCCCTGGTATGGCCGACATGCCATAATCCACTTTCATCGTGGTCATGACGAACCTATGTCACCGGGGCAGGGAGCGATGCGCCCGGGGGTAGGTTTTTTTGGCTGCCGGCGCGCCAGCGGGCGGAACGGGGGAATGAAGTAAATGCTACGTACACGAGGGTTTTCGAAGCGGCGGCTCGGCTTATGGGCCGGAATCGGGCTTGTGGTCGTGCAAGCGCTGGCGATGCCTGCGCGGGCCGCCGAAGGGGATGCATCGTCCCAGCCGACGGCTCGCCCGCCTGGCTATGGCGAGGTGAAGGTGGTCGTGCTCGGGGTAACGGCGCCATTTTTTACGTTTGGCCTGGTCAAACGGTTTCAACAAATTCCTGGCGTTGAGCACACCTCGTTCAACCTTCTGCGTGGCACCGCCGACATCCTTGTGAAGCCTGGTGCCACCGTCAGCGATGAAGATCTCCGCCGCGCCGTGCGTAACGCCTCATATTCCATCGGATCGATCCAATGGGTCGCCCATCCCTCCGCCGTTGCCGCAGGAAACTAAGACGATGACCGGTATTTCCCTCGGGATTCGCCGAGGTGCTTGGCTTTCGGGGGGTTTGTTCGCGCTGCTCGCGTTGGTTCTTCTCACCGTGCCGGCACGAGCGCAAATTACCTTTCCGTCTGCCGCGCCGATCTCGGCCGGCAACGTCATCGTCCGCACGCAGCCTACCGTCACCGAATATTCGGGGGGATTGCAGAGCTTCTACGACGAAAACATCGTGCTCTACGGCGCCTCGCCCGACCTCGCCTTCATTCTCGAAAACAAATCCATCGTCTCTAATTCCGGCAATATCGTCACCAACGGCAAGGCCGCCGCCTTCACCGCCACCGGATTTGGCGACACCGTTCTCGACACCCGTTACAATCTCTATGAGGTTGATGGCGTCGGCTCGACCTTCCGCATCGCGCCTTATATCGGGATCGACATGCCAACCGGGATGGACAACGTCAACAACGCTGTCCCACGCGATTTGCAGCCGGCCTCTGGCGAATGGGGCACGCGCGAGGCTTTGACGTCATCGTGGCAGACCCTGTTCTGGAATGCCCAGGCGTTGATCGGCTATCAGAACTACGCTGGCTCAGGCGGGTTCCAGACTGGCTCCTCTCTGCTTGCCGATGCCGCGTTCCATTACCTGATCTGGCCCTCCGATCTCGACCGCGAGGTGCCTTCGGAAGTGTTCGCCTCACTTGAGAGCAATTATTCGCTCTCCGCCGTCGATCGCATGAATGGCGCCGCGATCTCGGGCACCGGTGGGCAGCTCTGGACGATCGATCCCGGATTTCTCTACAGCACGCCGACCTGGGGCGCGGCAATGACCGCACTGCTACCGATTTTGCAACAATATCGCGGGCCAGGGGCGGCACGCTATGATTATGGTATCGAAGTCACGTTCCGCTACAGCTTCTTCACCTACCATCATTGGTGAGGATATGGCGCCAATCCTCTGGTGACGCGGTTGTGATATGACCGCGCGGCGGGAAACCCGCCAAGATCGGGCGCTGAAACCAATCTTATGCCCGGGGGCACTTATGCGTTTTCCGTTCTGGCCGTTACTGCTCGGCGCCATTCTTCTTGCCGGCTGCGTCGATTACGAGAAGGAACGTGAGGCCTATCTCTCCACCATGGTCGGGCTTTCCGAGGCGGAATTGATCCAGCGCATGGGGGTGCCGCAACGCACATATGAGGCCAACGGCCATAAATTCCTCGCCTATGAGCATCAGAGCGAGAGCTACATGTCGGAAGACGATTTTGGTGGCGGCTTCGGCATGATGGGCGGGCCGTTCGGGTTCGGCGAGCCTGATTTCGGCGGCGGCGAGGTCGATGTCAGCACCTGCCAGACGGTGTTCGACGTGGTGAAGGGCTATGTCCAGTCCTTCTCACGCCATGGCGACGGGTGTTGATCCGGACTTGCAGGTTGGGGAATTTTCAAAAGGTTAGAATTACGGTATAGAAACTAAAATTTACACGACGGACCATGTGGGGATCCTTGGGAAATTTAATTACGACGGCCGCGTGGTCAGGAGAGGCATCCCGATGGCTACTCCCCTTTTTTGTTGCGCCACTCTGTTATGCGGCGTTTAAATGGTTAGACTCAATAACATCTGAGGAATTTCGCACTGAATGCGCAAAATTTCTTCTCGAAAAAAAATATAATTATCAAATAAAACTCATGCCAGATTTTGCAGAACACGTCATAGATAAGGTTTTTGGTGATCAGTATGTAACAAAAAAATGTTTTATTCGCTCTATGTTATTTTCTAGTAGCAGTTTGCTTATAGCTTTTGTCATAAGTTTTCTTTACAATCCTCAAAAAAACTTACAATTTTTTAATAAAATTTTATCATTAGATGTAAGAGGATTCCTGTATCTGCTATTGGTGTGGGTCTTATTTTGCCTTATCCCAGATTATATTATGCTTGGAAAAACAAGAGGGATCATATGGGCTCTCCAGCGCGCTAACTTAAATTCTACAAATATAATTCTCATCGCAATTATAGATTTTTTGATAAGTAATTTTACTTTTATGGCTATTTTTGTTGGATTTCAAATATTTTCTTTAGAAATTTATCAATGGCACACTGGAAAGACTCCAAATCCATTCTCATACTTTTCTACTACGAGTGTTTTTATTTTTCCTGTTTTTTTAATTGTTGAATCGGTTATATTAATTCCGTCTGGGGTATTGTATTTTTTATTTCCGTTGGCGAATTTCTTCTGGGCTGCAATGATTCCGTCTGCTTGGCTTTGGTTATATATCGTTTCTTCGATAATTTCACGCTTACTGCTTTCTATTAATCCACTATTTGACTTTTTAACTCGTGTACTTGATATAAAAAACCAGCCTTTCCGCTCAATTGGCATATTTGCGAGTGTTTTTGTTGCTATTATTATGTTTTTCTCTGTTTTGTTGTTGTCTATCTTCAAGTGATCTCGTATTAACGCTCCATGCTCGCCTTTCTGGATTGCTGATTGGTTTTAGGCGCTCTCGATCGCCGCGTTGAGCGCCCGCACGCCCGCCGCCGGGCCCGCTGGATGGCCCCAGACGGCACTGATCACGGCGAGGAAATCGGCCCCGGCCGCGACCAGGGGGGCGCAGTTTTCGGCGTTGATGCCGCCGATCGCAACCGAGGGCAGTTCCATCAATTCGGCCCACCAGGAAAGGATTTCCGGCTTGGCCCGCGCCGGCGCGTCTTTGGTCAGCGTTGGGAAAAACGCGCCGAACGCGACGTAATCGGCGCCGGCCTCGCCGGCCGTCATCGCCCGGTCGCGGCTTGCATAGCAGCTTGCCCCCAGCGTCAGATCGGGGCCGAGCAGGCGCCGCGCCGCCGCGACCGCCATGTCGTCGGCGCCGACATGGGCGCCGTCGCAGCCGCTCTCGCGCACCAGATCGGGGCGATCATTGAGCAGAAAGGCAACGCCACGGCTCTGCGCCACCGGCCGAAGCACGTCGATTGCGCGTAAGAGCGCGTCATCGGTGATCGGCTTGAGCCGCAACTGCACGGCGGCGACATCGCCGGCATCGAGGGCGGCGGCGAGATCGTCGGCGAAGCGCCCGGGATCGAGCGCCGGCGGCGTGATCAGATAGAGCCGGCAGCGCGCCCCCGCCTCACGCATCGGCGTTCAGCCGCGCCCCTGATAGATTTCGATGATCTTGCCGAGGAGCGCCAGCGCCTCTGCCTTCGGACGCTGGAAACTATTGCGCCCGATGATGCTGCCATGCGCGCCGCCATCGCGCAGCCCGCGCACGGTTTCCAAAAGCGCCTCGCTCCCGGTGCTCTCGCCACCCGAGAAAACGACGAGCCGGCGGCCATTGAACGCCGCCTGCATGACGTGGGCGACGCGTTCGGCGAGCGTCGCGCGCGGGATCCGTTCCTTCTCATAGACCTTGCGCGCCGCCTCCTGGCTCAGATGCTCGGTCGGCGGCTTGACCTTGATGATGTGCGCCCCCATCAGCGCCGCCATATGCGCGGCATAGGCGCAGATATCGAGCGCGGTTTCGCCGGCCTTATCCAGCGCCGGGCCGCGCGGATAGCTCCACACCACGACCGCGAGCCCGGCCGATTTCGCTTCCTCGGCGAGTTCGCGCAGCTCCTCCATCTGCTCGAACGCGTATTCGCTGGCGGGATAGATGGTAAAGCCGATCGCGGCACAGCCGAGGCGGAGCGCATCAGCGACCGAGCCGGTCACCGCCTGGTCCTTGGTGGTCGCGAGGCTGTTCGAGGAATTGAGCTTGAGGATGGTCGGGATCGCGCCGGCGAAGCTCGCGGCGCCAGCCTCGATCATCCCGAGCGGCGCGGCATAGGCGTTGAGCCCGGCCTCGATCGCGAGTTGGAAATGGTAATGCGGGTCATAGGCCGGCGGATTGGCGGCGAAACTCCGCGCCGGGCCGTGCTCGAACCCCTGATCGACGGGGAGAATGACCATCTTGCCGCTGCCGCCGAGCTTTCCCTCCATCAGGATGCGGGCGAGATTGGCCTTGGTGCCGGGATTGTCGCTCTCGTACCAATCGAGAATTTTCTTGACGCGCTGGGTGATCCGCATGCCGGTGGTTCTCCTCTTGGCTTCTCGGCCTTGATGCTTCGGCGCTGGTTAGCTCATCGCGCCGGGCCTGTCATTAGCCAGGCGGTGATTTCCGCCCACGCCCGGGGCGAGCGCTTGCCGCGCGCCAGCGTGAGCGCGGGCGGGCGGGCCGCGAGCACGACCGCAGCGGACGCGGCGGCAGCGGCGAGAACGGCGTCATAGGCGGGGGTCTCGGCGGCGAGGATGAGATGGCGGCATCCGGCGCGGAGGGCGGCGAGCGCTGCCCCGGCGCTCGCCGCGCAATCGAGGATGTCGATGGCTGGGGTCTCGGGATGTGCCGCCCGCGCGCTTGCGATCAGCGCCCGCCACCATGGCGCGCCCATACTGAGCGCGGCCGCCGGCGCGGAGAGGAGTGCGACCGGCAGACGAGGCGCCAGCGCGAACTCTGCCTCGTCGCGGCTATGGGCGACGATCGCCGGCGGAAGGGCCCCCGTCGCAACCGTGAGGGTACAAATCATTGCTTGACGATCAAGCCGTTCGGGGGTTGAAACTCAACTATCTTTGTAACCCGGGGAAGGCGATGGCCGAGTCTGATCCGAACATGGAAACTGCGCTGACGCGGCTCGAGGCGGCGTTGGGGCGCCTCGCGACGCTCGCCGAACACAACGCCGCGCGTAGTGCTGCGGTACCGGATCCTACCCCCGATCCGGCGCGCAATCCCGGCACCGAAGCGCTCGCCGCCGGGCTCGATCGGCTGATAGCGCGGCTGCGCGCCGTCCTCGCAGAGGCCGGCGGCTGAAGAATAGGAGAGCGATGTGGCCCAGGTAACGTTGCGCATCAATGGCTATGTTTACACCGTCGGCTGCGAGGACGGCCAGGAGGGTCATCTCCAATCGATGGCCGGCGAGGTCGATCGGCGGATAAGCGAGATCAAGGCACTTGGCGGCCAGAGCGGCGAGGCGCGGCTCCTGCTGCTCGCGGCCTTGCTGATGGCCGATGAATTGCACGATTTGAAGGGCGAACTCGCGCAAGCGGGCACCGCGGCCCCGGCGGGTGATCCAGCGCTCGCCAAACGCCTCGGCCGACTCGCCGCGCGCGCGGAAGCGATTGCCGATCAGCTCAACCAGCCCTAAAATGATGGGTGCGGAGCTGCCCGGTGCGTCAGGCAATTCATCCCCGGGGCCAGTAAGCATTCCTCCCGGGAACTGGCTCTGCCGGGATCGTGGTCTCGGTATCTGGTGCCCACCTGCACACGCAGGCCTTGGGAGG
>JAJYXY010000070.1 GCA_021801465.1 Pseudomonadota bacterium | reverse complement strand
AGCTAGCCTCTGACCATCGCAAGCCGGATGGGATTTTCGTCATCCCGCCCGCGCGCGGCCCGGCGTTCGTGGCCTCCTTGCCGATCGCCAAGTTCCATGGCATCGGCCCCAAGACGGCGGCGCGGATGAACGCGCTCGGGATTGCGACCGGCGCCGATTTGCGCCACTCGCCGCTCGGTTTCTTGGCCGCGCATTTCGGCAAGGCCGGTGCGTTTTACTATCATCTCGCGCGCGCCGAGGATGACCGCCCGGTGGAGGCCGAGCGGGTACGCAAATCGATCGGCGCCGAGACCACGTTCGCCGCCGATATCCATCATTTCGCGGAAGCCGAACCGCCGCTCGCCGCGCTCGCGGCCAAGGTCGCGGCGTTTGCGGGCGGCCACCAGCTCGCCGGCCGCACCGTTACCGTGAAAGTCAAATTCGCTGATTTCCGCCAGATCACACGCGCGCGAAGCGTTTCCTCGGCGATCGCCGAGCGAGAAGCCCTCGCCGCGATCGGGCGCGATTTGCTGCGGCCAGTCTTTCCGCCGCCGCGCGGCATCCGCCTCCTCGGCATTGCCCTCTCGCATCTCGAGGCGGAGGGGGCCGGGCGACAGCTCGCGCTATCCTTGGGCTAATGTCTCGTTTCAGAAATTCGCAAGCGAATTTCATGGACACGCGCTCTTTGTTTTCAGTGGCCTGCTGGTCCCTGAAATGCCAAAGCATTTCAGGGGCAGGACACTGGCCGCGCCAGCGTCGCGTAAGAATTCGAAATCGGCATCAAGCGTTCTTGACTAGACCGGCGCCGCCCTCTAGCAAGCCCCTGCCTTCCGATGGCCCACGCCATCGAGGGGAGAGAGATGGTTGACGGCGAGGGTAAGGATGAGGGCCAGGCCGGCGGTGATCCACGGCACGCCAGCGCGTCGTTCGAGGCGCGTCTAGCGGCGGCGCGGGTTCGCCAGGGTCTGGATCGCCCAGAGCCTTCATCCGCGAAGTCGGCGATGCCGATGAGCCCCATTGGCTTGGGGCTTCGCGTTGGTGTCGAATTGGTTTCGGCGCTCGCCGTCGCGGTTGCCATCGGGTATGGGTTGGATCGCTGGCTGCATACGAGGCCGCTTTTTCTTGCGGTATTCGTGCCGCTGGGCGGTGCGGCCGGGGTGATGAATGTCTGGCGTCTGGTTGCGCCGCGAGGGTCGCGCGGTCGGCGCTAGAAGGATGCGAATAAGCCGAAATCCGGTGTCTCGCGCCGGTTTTTGAAGAGGATGGCGGTCTTGGCGGCAGAAGGTTCGACGATCGACGCTTTGGGGCAGTTTCGTCTCGGCCATGGTTTGGGCGAGGTGGGCGGCTCGGTCAATTTCACCAACGCCAACGAGATCATGCTGCTTGCGGGCGCCGTGATCCTCGGTTTGCTGTTTTTTGGCATGAAGCCGCGCGCCATCGTTCCTGGGCGCCTGCAGGCTTTGGCCGAATATCTTTATGATTTCATCTATAACATGTGTGTCGATCAGATCGGCGAAGAGGGAAAGCGGTTTTTCCCCTTCATTTTTACCCTGTTTACCTTCATCCTGATGGGTAATCTGCTCGGCTTGTTTCCCTATTTCTTTACCTTCACGAGCCATCTCGTTGTCACCGGGGCGCTCGCAATCCTTGTCATCGTGTTGGTGACTCTGGTGGCTTTGCGCATCCATGGGCTCCATTTCTTCAGCTATTTCTTCCCGGCCGGGGCGCCGAAGCTGCTCGCGCCTTTGATCATCCCGATCGAGATTTTGTCGTATCTCTCGCGCCCGGTTTCGCTCTCCATTCGTCTTTTCGCCAACATGACGGCCGGGCACGTGATGTTCGAGGTTTTCGCGACCTTCATGCTGATGCTCGCCGGCGCGCTTGGCGCGCTCGGTTATGCGCTGGCGCTTGGCCCGCTCGTGCTCAATATCGCGCTGATGGGCTTTGAGTTGCTGGTGGCGTTTCTGCAAGCCTATGTGTTCGCCATCCTCACCTGTATCTATCTGCACGACGCGGTGCATCTGCACTGACCGGGCAGACTTCCCGCAACCCTTTATTTTCGCCAACGGAAAGGACTAAACCATGGACGTCAACGCCGCCAAGGCCCTCGGGGCCGGTATCGCCGTCATCGCGCTCGCCGGGGTGGGCATCGGCATCGGCAATATTTTCTCCTCGCTGGTCAGCAGCGTCGCCCGCAATCCGGCCTCGCGCGATCAGGTGTTTGGCATCGGCATTCTCGGCTTTGCCTTGACGGAAGCGGTGGCGCTGTTTGCGCTGCTCATCGCCTTCCTCATCCTGTTCGCCTGATCGGCCTTCGCTCGCCGCTCTCGCCTCGCGTCAACACGACCGCCGGCCAGTCGCGCCGGCGTGGGTAAGATGGAAGCCATGATGCCGCGCTTTGCCGCTTTCGTGCCCGTTTTCGCCGCCCTTCCGACCCTCGCCTGGGCCGAGGAGCGCAAAGGCGGCATGCCGCAGCTCGATTTCGCGGACAAGCTCCTGCTCAGCCAGGTGGTGTGGCTCGCCATCATCTTTTTTGCCCTCTATCTGCTGCTCGCCCAATGGGGGCTGCCGCGCGTGGCCTCGGTTCTCGATGAGCGGGCGCGGCGTATCAGCGGCGATCTCGATGCCGCGCACGCCGCCAAGCAGAATGCCGACGACGCGCTCGCGGAATTGAACGCCGCCGCCCGCCACGCCCATGACGAGGCGCAAAAGGCCATCGCCTCGGCGACCGAGCGGGCGAAGAAAGAGGCACTCGCGCAGACGAGTGCGCTCGATGCACGGCTGAAGGCGGAACTCGAGGCCGCCGAGGCGCGTATCAAGGCCGCCGAGCAAGCCGCCGCCGGCGCCTTGCGCGAAGCCGCGACCGAGACCGCGGCGACGCTGATTTCGCGCCTCACCGGGCGCATGCCCGAGGGGCCGGCTCTCGGACCGGCGATCGAGCAGGCGCTCGCGGCGCGGCAAGCGGGCTGACGAGGGAGATCAGCGATGGAACGGGAAGCGCTCACCGGTGTCCTTTGGTCGCACCCGACATTTTGGGTCGCGGTCGCGTTCGTTTTGTTTTTCGTCCTCTTTGGCAAGCGCTTGTTTGCGGCCTTGGCGGGTATGTTGGATGCCCGTGCCGAGGCCATCCGGCGCGAGCTGGAGACGGCGGCGCGGCTGCGGCGCGAGGCCGAGGACATGCTGCGCGATGCGACCAAGCGGCGTGAAGCGGCGCTTGCGGAAGCGTCGGCGCTGATCGAAAAAGCCGAAATCGAAGCAGCGCGCCTCGCCGAGACGGTGCGTGCCGAGGCCGAGGCGAGCGCCAAACGGCGCGAAGAGATGGCCCATCTCAGGATCGCCGCGGCGGAGAATGCGGCGCTCGCCGAGTTGCGTCGCGCCGCCACCGATGTCGCCATCGTCGCCGCGCGCGAGGTCATTGCGCGTGATCTCGCGCCCGACGCGGCGACCGCGCTCGTGGATCAGGCGATTGCCGGTTTACCGAGCGCGCTCCGCGCCGCGTAACGGCGCGGGTATTTGGCCACGGCGGGCGCTGTTTCCGTTGCCCGCTCTTTTGGCGTCTTGCACGAAGTCACCGCCGCCCGCCCCTGCGGTTCTTGGTTTGCCGCAGGTTCTCGATCGGCGGCGGGCGGAGCCGACCTGGCTTGGCGAGGTGCGTGGCCGCGACGGCAGTTTCCGTGCCACCCTCACTTCCCCCTATCCGGTTGCCCGACTCGTGCAGCAGCGTTTCGCCGAGGGGCTCGAGCGCCGTCGCGAACTCGCGCTCGATACGCTGCCGACGCTTGGGTTGCGGCTCGAGATCCATCGTCTCGAAGTCGTGGTGGTGACCGAGCTTTCCGCGCTCGCCGACATCGATCTCTCGCTTTATGATCTGGCCTCCGGTCGCGAACGCTACCGTGCGCGCCTTCTCGATACCGAGAGCGCGGCGATCGACCCCTCCGCCGCCCTCACCACACAAGCATGGCGCCTTGCGCAAGCCGTTCTTTCCCACGTCACCGATAACGCCTTAGACGTGGAAAACTTCCAACACGCATTACGCCCGAGTGCCGCGCTCTCCTAAAACCGAGAAAAGTTTTTTGGTTCTTTTTTTCAAAAAAGAACCCCTCCCTTTTCTCCCTCACGCCGCTTTCTGCGTGCGTCTTTCGCGCAGGAACTGGAAAAACTCCCGCCCTTCGCGCAGCCGCCGCATCATCATCTGCGGGCTGGTCAGCATCTCGCCGACGATGGCGGCGATTTTTGGCGCGCGGAAATAAAAGCGGCGATAGAACGCCTCGACATTGTCGAACATCTCGGTGTGCGTCAGATGCGGATAATGGAGCGGTGCGATCTGGATGCCATGTTCATCGACCAACTCGGCATGGGCGGTATCGAGCCAGCCATTTTCCACCGCCTGGGCATAAAGCTCGGTGCCAGGATAGGGCGCCGCAAGCGAAACCTGCAAGGTGTGCGGATTGACCTCGAGGGCGAAGCGGATGGTCTCCTCGATGGTCTCCTTGGTCTCGCCGGGAAGGCCGAGGATGAAGGTCCCGTGGATGGTGATGCCGAGTTCACGGCAATCGCGCGAGAAGCGCTTCGCGACCTCGATCCGCATCCCCTTTTTGATATTGTGCAAAATCTGCTGATTGCCGCTCTCATAGCCGACGAGCAGCAGGCGAAGCCCGTTATCCTTGAGCACTTTCAGGGTCTCGCGCGGCACATTGGCCTTGGCGTTGCATGACCAGGTGACGCCGAGCTTGCCCAATTCGCGCGCGATCGCTTCCGCACGCGGCAGATTGTCGGTGAAGGTGTCGTCGTCGAAAAAGAACTCGCGGACCTGCGGAAAATAGGATTTGGCGAGGCGAATTTCCTCGATCACATGCGCGGTGCTGCGCACCCGATAGCGATGCCCGCCAACGGTCTGCGGCCAGAGGCAGAAGGTGCAGCGCGATTTGCAACCGCGCCCGGTATAAAGCGAAATATAGGGATGCTTCAGATAGCCGATGAAGTAATCCTCGATCCGCAAGTCACGCTTGTAAACCTCGGTGACGAAGGGCAGCCGGTCCATGTCTTCGAGAATGGCGCGGTCGCGGTTATGGACGATGCGGCCAGCGCCATCACGAAAGCTCAACCCGTCGATGGCATCGAAGGCGCGCCCCTCGGCGACCTCTTTGACGGTGAAATCGAACTCGTTGCGCGCAACCCAATCCACCGCCGGCGCATCGCGCAAACTCTCTTCCGGCTGCACCGCGACCTTGGCGCCGACGAAGCCGATCGAGAGATGGGGATGAGTGTCTTTCAGGGCGGCGGCGACCTTGGCATCCGACCCGAAAGACGGCGACGACGTGTGCATCACCACCTGCTCGTAATCGCCGGCAGCGCGTAGCACGGCATTGAGGCCGATCCCGGCCGGCGGCGCGTCGATCAGCCGGCTTTCAGGGACCAGCGCCGCCGGCTGGGCGAGCCAGGTCGGGAACCAGAAGGAGCGGATTTCGCGCCGCGCCTGATAGCGCGAGCCGGCGCCGCCATCGAAGCCATCGAAGGATGGCGGATGCAAAAACAAAGTCTTTTTCATCGCTGTCAAATCCTTGTCATGCCTTGGGGTCATGCCTTGGGGTCACGCCTTGGGCGGAAACGGCGAGGGCCGATCGACGGCGAGCACCTCGCCACGCCAATGGACCGTATGGCCGGTGAAGCTCTTTACCACGGCGACGGCGGAAAGGAGATCGCGCAGCGGCAGCAGGAGGGCTGGCGCGGGCGCGCCAAGGCCGAGCGCGCGGTCCATCCCCCGCGCGATGAGAGCGCGGAAAATCCAGGCCAGCGCGAACCCAGCCAAGGCAAGCGATGAGCCCGGCATCAGGGTAAGGCCGATGAGCGCGAACACCAGCGGGTATTGTATCACCGATGCGGCATAAGGCACCGGGGCGAGCGAGCGATTGACCCGTGCCCAGCGCAGCTCCCGCCGGCAGAGATCGCCGAGGCTGTGTTCGGCGACGGTGGTCGCTGGAATGGTCGGGGCGAGGCGGATGGCCAGGCCAAGCGCACGCACTTTCGCCGCCAGCATCGCGTCATCGGCGATGTGGTTGGCGAGCGCGGGAAAGCCGCCGATGCGATCGAGAACGGCGCGCGTCGTGGCCATGGTGGCGCCGAGCCCGTCTTCGCGGCCAAAGGCGCGACCGATGAGCACGCCAGGCAAAAACGCGTAATTGATCTGCGCCGCGCCGAGCCGTGGGATGAAACCGCGCGTTGCGGGAAGGCCGGTATAAAGCGTCGTCGCCATTCCCGTCCCGGGCAGCGCGAGGCTTTGCGCGAGCTTTAGGAGATAGTCGGGCGCGGCGTGAATATCGGAATCGGCGAGCACCAGCAGATCGTGCCGCGCTTTTCCCATCATATTGATGAGGTTGCTGACTTTCCGATTGGTTCCATGCTGTGTCGCGTCGATCACGAGGCAGGTGTCGGTCGTGGGAAAACGTGCGCGGAGATGCTCGACCACCGCAATGGCCGGATCGTTCGCGCTTTGCACGCCAAAGACGATTTGAAACTGCGGATAGTCCTGCATGAAGAACGACGTCAGCGCCTCCTCAAGGCGCGGCTCATCGCCGTGCAGTGGCTTGAGAATGGTGATTGCAGGCAGCGCCTTGGCCGGGGCGGGGGGCTCTGTCGCCGCGGCCCGCCCGGCGCGCAAAAAGCGCCACAGCAGAATAAGGCCGACGAGCCCCTGCACCAGGCCAAACAGAGCGACGACGAACGCCAAAATGGCGCCCGCCGCGAGGCTCGGCGGCGGCAGGGCGGCCAAAAGCATGTCGGTCAGGGAATTCTCCACGGAGGGGGTCGCGCTTACGTAAGCGTCCCCCCCGATAATGCCTCGACCTTTTTATGCAGGCTCGCGATCAGCGCCGATGGGCCACCATGCTCGAGAATATGCCGGAAATCGGAGCGCTGCACGGCGACGCGGCTGATCGAGCCGTCGAGCAACACATCCACCACCCGCCATTGGCCCTCATTCTCGCGCATCACGTAATCGATACGCACCGGGGGATCCTTCGGGAACAGAATGCGCGTCGCGACGACGACGTCGCCGCCGACCTGGCGCCTGTCGGGCATGATTTCGAGCCGCTGGCCGGCCGCATCGTCGAAATTGGCGACGTAGCTCGCCACGGTGAAGCGCAGAAACTCGGCCGAAAGCGCCGTCTGCATCGCCCGCGGCATGTCTTCCCAACGCGCGCCGATCGTCATGCGAAGAATGGCGGGAAGGTCGAAACTCTCCTCAACGGCCGGGGCGAGGGTCTGATAGCGGACCGGGAACGGCGCCGTTTTGCCAGATTTCATGATTTCGGTAAGCGCGCGATTGAGCGCTGCGACCGGCGCCGCGGCGTCGGCCGCAGCGCGCGCGCGCCGCATCGGCAAAAGCGGCGCCACAACGCCGGCGGTGGAGATCCGGAGCAAGGCCCGGCGGTAGAGCATGAGCGGCATCAACGATCTCTATGGATGAACGGGGACGATTTTCGCGCGCCCCACCCCCAATGCCCCGAGCACCGTCTGGACAATGTGGGCGGCATCGAGGCCCGCGCTCACGATTTGGTTATGCGGGCTGTCATGGTCAATGAAAATATCCGGCAAAGTGAGCGGGCGGAATTTAAGCCCATGATCGAGCAGGCCCTTTTTTGCCAAATGCTGCATCACATGGGCCGCGAACCCGCCGACCGACCCCTCCTCGATCACCACCATAACCTCATGGTCTCGTGCGAGCCGCTCGATCAAAGGCGCATCGAAGGGCTTGGCGAAGCGCGCATCGGCGACCGTTGCCGGCAACCCGCGGGCGGCCAGCTCGTCTGCGGCTTTGAGCGTGTCGACGAGCCGCGTCCCGAGCGACAAAAGGGCGATTTTTCCGCCCTCGCGCAAAATCCGCCCCTTGCCGAGGGCAAGCGGTATTCCGGTCTCCGGCAATGCGACACCGACGCCCTCGCCACGCGGATAGCGAAAAGCCGAGGGGCGATCGCCGATTGCGGCCCCGGTCGCCACCATGTGCACCAGCTCCGCCTCGTCGGCGGGTGCCATCAGCACCATTCCCGGCAGGCAGCCGAGATAGGCGAGGTCGAAGCTCCCGGCATGGGTCGCGCCGTCGGCCCCGACGAGGCCGGCGCGGTCGATGGCAAAGCGCACCGGCAAAGACTGGATGGCGACGTCATGCACCACCTGGTCATAAGCGCGCTGCAGGAAGGTCGAATAGATCGCGCAAAACGGCGCCATGCCTTCGGCGGCGAGGCCGGCGGCGAAGGTCACCGCATGCTGCTCGGCGATGCCGACATCAAAGCAGCGCTCGGGGAAGCGTTTGGCGAAACGGTCAAGGCCGGTGCCAGATGGCATCGCCGCGGTGATCGCAACGATGCGCGGGTCTTTCTCCGCCTCCTGGATCAGGGCGTCGGCGAAGACTTTGGTATAGGAGGGCGGGCCCGCCGGCGCCTTCGCCTGCTCGCCGGTGACGACGTTGAATTTGGCAACGCCATGATATTTGTCCGGCGCCGCTTCCGCCGGGGCATAGCCCTTGCCCTTTTGCGTGACGACGTGCAGCAGGATCGGCCCGCTCTCCTCGGCGTCGCGGAGATTGCGCAGAACCGGCAAGAGATGGTCGAGATTATGCCCGTCCACCGGGCCGACGTAATAAAAGCCCATCTCCTCAAACAGCGTGCCGCCGGTCAGGATGCCGCGGGCGAATTCCTCGGCGCGGCGCGCGGTGCGCTCGATGCCGCGCGGGAAATGCCGTGCCATGCGCGCCGCCAGCTCTCGCAGCGAGAGGAAACGGCGCGAGGAGATCAGGCGCGAGAGATAGGCGCTCATGGCACCGACCGGTGGCGCGATCGACATGTCGTTGTCGTTGAGCACGACGATGAGGCGCGAGCGCAGCGCCCCGGCATTGTTCATCGCCTCATAGGCCATGCCGGCGCTCATCGCGCCATCGCCGATGACGCAAATGATCTGGCGGTCCTCACCCTTGAGGTCGCGCGCGACGGCCATGCCGAGCCCGGCCGAGATCGAGGTCGAGGAATGGGCGGCGCCGAACGGGTCATAGACGCTCTCGGCGCGGCGGGTGAAGCCGGAAAGCCCACCACCCTGGCGCAGCGTGCGGATGCGCCCGCGCCGGCCGGTCAGAATTTTATGTGGATAGGCCTGGTGGCCGACATCCCAGATCAGCCGGTCATGCGGTGTCTCGAACACTGCATGCAGTGCAACCGTCAGCTCCACGACGCCGAGCGAGGCGCCAAGATGACCGCCCGTGACCGACACCGTATCCACCAGCTCAGCACGAAGCTCGGCCGCAAGATCACGAAGCTGCTCGATGGAGAAATTACGGAGATCGCGGGGCTCATCCACGCGGTCTAAGGTCGGCGTCTGGGGCCTCGCCATCGATCACCTCGTTATCGTTTTCCAAAACCGCGACACCACACGCCTGGCATCATTCCGCCGGCCAAGCGACCGTCACGGCCGTTTTCATCCACACACGCTAGCACAAAACCCAGCCTCGGCGCCCATGGCTCACCTCACTCCGCGGGGGAAGGAGCACAACCGGGCATGACAGGAGGAACCCGTCAATCCTCTAGACATTTTCTCTCGCGCGCCGCAAGTCAAGCCCATCGGTGAAACCGACGGGCGAAAGACCGCCGATGCTCTGCCGGCAAGGGCGGGCATTGCCGAAGGCCGCGGTGATGCCATATAGGGGGGAATGCGTGGCCTAGGTCGGGCGCAAACCGGCCCTATTACCGTGATGCCAATTGATGCCAATGATCGTCATTTTTGCAGGAGCAAGCGGATGATGCGTGTGGTCCTGGCCCAGCCTCGCGGCTTTTGCGCTGGCGTCGAGCGGGCCATTGAGATCGTCGAGCGGGCGCTGGTGAAATATGGCCCGCCGATCTATGTCCGCCATGAAATCGTGCATAATCGCCATGTCGTCGAGGATCTGCGCACCCGTGGTGCGATTTTCGTCGATGAGCTCGATGAGATTCCGACCGGCGCCACCACCATTTTCAGCGCCCATGGCGTCGCCAAGCTGGTGGAGGATACCGCCTCCCGCCGTGGCCTCGCAGTGATCGACGCAACCTGCCCGCTGGTCGCCAAGGTCCATAACGAGGGGCGGCGTTATGCCGCCGATGGGCGTGAGATCATTCTCGTCGGACATGCCGGCCATGCCGAGGTGGAAGGGACGATCGGTCAGATTCCGGGCAAAGTCCATCTCGTGCAGACCGTCGCCGATGTCGCCGCCCTCACCGTCGCCGATCCCGAGAAACTCGCCTATATCACGCAGACCACCCTCTCGGTGGATGATACCCGCCAGATCATCGCCGCCCTCACCGAGCGATTCCCGGCGATCAGGGGCCCGGACGTGCGCGATATCTGCTATGCGACGCAGAACCGCCAGACCGCCGTCCATGAACTCGCGAAAGCGGTCGACGTCATTCTCGTCGTTGGCAGCCAGAACAGCTCCAACTCCAACCGCCTGCGTGAAATCGGCGCCGAACTCGGCAAGCCGAGCTACCTGATCGACGATGCCAGCGCCTTGCGCGCCGAATGGTTCGCCGGCGTCGGCTCGGTCGGGCTCACCGCCGGCGCCTCCGCCCCGGAAACCCTGGTCCAGGAAGTGATCGAAGGGTTGCGGCGCTTCGCCGCGATCGAGGTCTCGACGCTTGCCGGGGTCGCAGAGAATGTGCGTTTCCGCTTCCCGCCCGAACTCGCCGATAGCGAACCCGCCGAAGCCTCCTCCGTCTGAAAGGCCGAGAGAATGCCCGTCCCCCTGAACCAGATGATCCGCGTCGGTGCCTATGTCGTCAAACAGCATCTGGCCGGGCGCAAGCGCTATCCGCTGGTCCTGATGCTGGAGCCGCTGTTTCGCTGCAATCTCGCCTGCTCGGGCTGTGGCAAAATCGATTACCCGGCGCCGATCCTCAATCAGCGCCTCTCGGTCGCCGACTGTCTCGCGGCAGCCGATGAATGCGGCGCCCCAGTGGTCGCGATCGCCGGCGGCGAGCCGCTCTTGCACAAGGAAATGCCCGAGATCGTGGAAGGGATGTTGGCGCGCGGCAAGTTCGTCTATCTCTGCACCAACGCCCTTTTACTTGAAAAAAAGCTCGATCTCTTCAAGCCGCATCGCAATTTCGCTTGGGATGTGCATCTCGATGGCGACCGCGACATGCACGACCACGCGGTGAGCCAGGAGGGCGTCTTCACGCGCGCCGTGGCCGCGATCCGGGCGGCAAAAGCGCGTGGTTTCCGGGTCTGCATCAATACAACACTATTTGATGGCGCCGATCCTGCCCGGGTCGCGGCCTTTCTCGACGACGTGACCAAGGTTGGCGTCGATGGCGTGATGATTTCCCCGGGCTATGCCTATGAGCGCGCCCCCGATCAGCAGCATTTTCTCAACCGCCAGAAAGCGAAAGAGCTGTTTCGCGGTATTTTCGCGCGCGGCAAGGGTAAGAAGTGGAAATTCAACCAATCCTCGCTGTTCCTTGATTTCCTCGCCGGCAACCAGACCTACCACTGCACACCCTGGGGCAAGCCGACCCGCAACGTCTTCGGCTGGCAGCGGCCCTGCTATCTGCTCGGTGAAGGTTACGCCAAAAGCTTCAAGGAGCTGATGGAGACCACCGATTGGGATAGCTACGGCACCGGCAAATACGAAAAATGCGCCGACTGCATGGTCCATTCCGGCTATGAGGCGACCGCGGTCATGGATGCCGTGCGCCATCCGCTGAAAGTCGCCGCCGTCGCGCTCCGCGGCCCGCGCACCGAGGGGCCTATGGCGCCAGAAATTCCGCTCGATCATCAGCGCCCGGCGCAATATGTTTTCAGCAATCATGTCGAGAAGGCGATGGCGGCGATCCATGACGGCAAGCAGAGCCTGCTCGACGCCGCCGAGTAAAAACCGCCGCGCGGGCGATGCTGAGCCCGCTAATACGCGCTGTTGTGGGGGCGATGCGGATTGAACGGGGAAGCCTCGTTGCCCGCAACGGCGACGAACACCAGCCGCCGCGAAAATGACAGCCAAACCCGATGGGTTTGAAAAAAATCGGCGCCGAGCAGCATATCGACGGATGAAAGCAGCATGTCGCTGACCCAGATCGCGGGATCACGGTAGGTTTCAGCGCCGATCTTGAACGCCGCGAAATGATGGCGGTGCGAAAGACGGTGGTTCATGTCGATGCCAAGCTCTTCGCGCGTTGGATCGTTCGCGAATTTGTCCGTCGTGAGGCCGAGCTTGTTCATCGCGCGGGCATTGATCGCCGTCTCTTCCGCCCCGGAATCGAGCATCGCGACGAGAGGGACGCCATCCACCGCGATGTCGATGAGAAACTGCCCGCCATCGGTAAGGCGCGCTGGCACGCGATAGATAGTCAATCCCGGCCAGGGCGGGGCAAATGGCACACGGCAGGCATGGGCGCGATAGAGGCCGAGGCGTTCTTCCGGCAGATCTATGTCGACATCGAAATGAGAGAGAAAATCGCCGCCGATAATGCCGTCGGGCGGCGGGTCGAAGTGACGAAACAAGCCACGTTCGGTAGTCATGACGTCCTGCTTGCCAAGATCGA
Source organism: Pseudomonadota bacterium (assembly GCA_021801465.1). GTDB lineage: Bacteria > Pseudomonadota > Alphaproteobacteria > Acetobacterales > Acetobacteraceae > Acidibrevibacterium. Next base: position 735 of record JAJYXY010000070.1, on the reverse strand, counting down.
TGCCACCGACCACAAAATTGTCGACAACGAGCCGCCGCGTCAGCGTGATACCCCCGACCCCTTGGACCGAACTCGGGAACAGGCGGTCCTCGGGCATCAGCGCAAGCCGATCGGCGGTATCATGGGATAGCATCGTCACCCCGGCGCCGGTATCGAGCAGCAGGTGCGCGTCGTGGCCATCAAGCCGCGCGGGTACGAGCGCGAAATCGCGCGTCATCGCCACCGGAAATTCCGTGATCCGATCAACGACGCATTGCTCAGGCGCGGCAGCGGCGCAGGCGCCGAGGAAGAGCGCCCCCACCAGGGCGACGAGGTTAAGCGGCCGCAATCAGCAACTCGCCCTTGCCAAGCCCGGCGAGATCGCCATTGAAGCGGGTAAGCGCGGCCCCGCCGATCAGCGAAGCGGCCTTGGCGCTCAAGGGGCCGAGCGCGCGGGCGAGGAGCGCGCGAAACACGTGATCGACGCTGCCGGTTGCGCCAAATGTCGCGAGCGGGGCTGCGTCTTGCGCAAAGATCGTGCCGCGGCGCATCAGATAACCCGGTGCGGCGCCGGCGCGGCCGCAAATGATCAGCGTGCCGGCAAGCATGCGGCTTGCCGGATAATCCCCGGCGTCGCCCTCGATCACAATGACGCCGCGGCGGAGCCGATCACCGGCCCGCGCCCCGGCCGCGCCGCGCACGACGACGACGCCACCCGCCATGCCGGCGCGATGTCCAGGGCCGGGGCTGCCGAGG
>JAJYXY010000187.1 GCA_021801465.1 Pseudomonadota bacterium | reverse complement strand
ATAGAAATCGCAATCGATCTCCTGCACGTCGACCTTGCGGTGGACGATCGCCTGCGAGCCATCGAGCAGCAGCTTCGCGCCATGCGCATGCGCGAGGCGGGCGAGCCGCGCCGCCGGCGCATAGGTTCCGAGCACGTTCGACATATGGGTGAGCGCGACGAGGCCGACCTTGCCATCCTCGAGCAAGCGGCTCAGGCTTTCGAGATCAAATTCTCCGGCCTCGGTGATCGGCGCGATGCGCAGCTCGACGCCATGCGCATCGCGCAGCATCTGCCACGGCACGATGTTGGAATGATGCTCCATCTCCGAAATCACCACCGCCTGGCCGGGACGAAGCACACCGTGGCCATAGCTGTGGGCGACGAGATTGATCGCCTCCGTGCTGTTGCGGGTGAAAACGATTTCGTGGCGATCACGCGCGTTCAAAAGCCGGGCGACGGCGTCACGCGCCGCCTCATAGGCTTCGGTGGTGCGCTCGCTCATCCAATGGAGACCGCGATGGACATTGGCGTATTGCGTCTCCATCGCCGCCGTCATCGCCGCGATCACCGCGCGCGGCTTCTGCGCCGATGCCGCGCTATCGAGAAACACCAAATCCCGCCCATGCACTTTCTGCGCAAGAATCGGGAAATCGGCGCGCACCCGCGCGACATCGAGCGTAACCGGATCGCGTCCGGCGTTCATCACGCGCCCTCCCACCAGCCGCCGATCGCGCTTTCGAGCAGGGCGCGGGCAGCGCCATCGGCAACGCCCTCGATCGCCTCATCGAGAAACGCGCGCACCAGCATCGCCCGCGCCGCGGCCTCGGGAATGCCACGCGCGCGAAGGTAAAAAAGCTGTTCGGGATCGAGCGCGCCGATCGTCGCGCCATGGCTGCATTTGACGTCGTCGGCGAAAATTTCCAGCTCCGGCTTGCAATCGATCTCCGCCTCGGGCGAGAGCAGCAGCGCCTGGCTCATCTGATAGCCGTCGGTTTTTTGCGCCGCGCGCGCGACCTCGATGCGCCCCTGAAACACCCCTCGGGCGCGGCCGGCGAGGACGTTTTTGACCGTCTGGCGCGAGGTACAGCCGGGCGCGTCATGGGCGACGACGCTGGTGATATCGCCATGCTGATTGCCGCGGAGCAATTGCGCGCCGCTGAGTGCCGCGTGCGCACCGGTGCCGCCGAGCCGGGCGTGGGTTTCACTGCGGGCGAGCCGCGCGCCAAGGCCGAGCGTGAACGCCTCATAACGCGCGCCGGCGAGCAGATCGACGAAGAGCGTTGCGGTGTGAAAACTCTCCTGCGTCTCGGCCTGGATGCGGATATGGCGCAGGCGCGCGCCCGGCGCGAGGGTGATTTCAATCACTGGGTTGTGCCAATAAACGCCATGGCCGGCGGCATACTCGACCAAAGTCAGTGTCGCCCCGGCGCCGAGCGCGATGCGGTGGCGGAGATGGGTAAAAACCGGCGTTGTGTCTTCGGCCTGGGTCAGATGAACGAGCGTGAGCCTGCCGGCATCGAAGCGATCAGGCACCACGATCTCTGCACCCTCTTGCGCGAATTGGGCGTTGAGGACGGCCAGCGGCAGCGCGGCAAAGCGCGCGGGATCAGCGACGAAACCGCCGGCAGCAATGATGTCCGATGGCGGGGCAACCGAAAGTGCTGGCGCGCGCCGGCCATTGACGAAGACGAGACGTGGGCCGGAAAGCGCCGGCAGATCAGCGGCGAGCGCGGTTGTATCGACAATCGCTGGCGCCGCAATCGGATCGAGCGCTGCGAGCGGGCGGAGATCGGTGTATCTCCAGGATTCGAGCTTGCGGCTCGGCAGTCCCGATTGCGCAAATGCGGCCCGTCTTTCCATGGCTGCGCTCATGACACGCTCTCACCGAGCGCCTCGAGGCCGAGCCCGGCATAGCCGCTTTCCTCGAGCGCGCGCGCAAGCTCAGGACCACCGGAGCGGAGAATGCGCCCGCCGGCGAGAACATGCACACGATCAGGGACGATGTAATCGAGCAGGCGCTGATAATGGGTGATGACGAGCGCGGAAAATTCCGGCCGGCGCAAGGCGTTCACGCCATTGGCGACGATTTTGAGGGCGTCGATGTCGAGCCCGGAATCGGTCTCGTCGAGGATCGCGAATTTTGGCTTGAGAATCGCCATCTGCAACACTTCGTTGCGCTTTTTCTCGCCGCCCGAGAAGCCGACATTGACGTTGCGCTTGAGCATGTCGTCGGCCATCGCGAGATCGCGAAGTGCCGCGCGAGCGAGTTTGAGAAACTGCACGGCATCGAGTTCGCTTTCGCCGCGGGCGCGGCGGGTGGCGTTGAGCGCGGTGCGGAGGAAATTGGCGTTGCCGACGCCGGGAAGTTCGACCGGATATTGAAAGGCTAGGAAAAGCCCGGCACTCGCGCGCTCTTCCGGCGCCAGCGCCAAAAGATCGACGCCGTCGAGCCGCACCTCGCCGCCGGTCACCTGATAGCCGTCACGCCCGGCGAGGACGTAGGAAAGCGTCGACTTGCCCGAGCCGTTCGGCCCCATGATGGCATGCACCTCGCCGGTCGGGACCACGAGATCGATGCCGTTCAGGATCGGCTTGCCGTCGATCTCAGCGGTGAGGCCACGAATTTCCAGCATCTCAGCCCACCGAGCCTTCGAGACTGACGGCCAGCAATTTCTGCGCCTCGACGGCGAATTCCATCGGCAACTCCTTCAGAACATCCTTGCAGAATCCATTGACAATCAGATTGACCGCGTCTTCCTGCGAAAGCCCCCGCGAACGGCAATAGAAAAGCTGATCGTCGGCGATTTTCGAGGTGGTGGCCTCGTGTTCCACCCGCGCGCTGGGATTGCGGCTTTCGATATAGGGGATGGTATGGGCGCCGCAGCGATCACCGATCAAAAGACTATCGCACTGGGTGAAGTTGCGCGCCCCATGCGCGCGCGGCATCATGCGCACGAGACCGCGATAGGTGTTGTTCGAACGCCCGGCGCTGATCCCCTTCGAGATGATCGTGCTTTTGGTGTTGGCGCCGAGATGGATCATCTTGGTGCCGGTATCGGCCTGCTGATGATGGTTGGTGAGGGCGACGGAATAGAACTCGCCAACACTCTCTTCGCCTTGGAGGATGCAGGAGGGATATTTCCAGGTGATCGCCGAACCGGTTTCGACCTGCGTCCAGCTGATCTTGCTGCGGGCGCCGCGGCAGGCGCCGCGCTTGGTCACGAAATTATAGATCCCGCCGCGGCCTTCGGCGTCCCCGGGATACCAGTTCTGCACGGTGGAATATTTGATTGTCGCGTCATCGAGGGCGACGAGTTCGACCACCGCAGCATGGAGCTGGTTCTCGTCGCGTTGCGGTGCCGTGCAGCCTTCGAGATAGCTAACATAGGCCCCCTCCTCGGCGATGATCAGGGTGCGCTCGAATTGGCCAGTGTTGCGGGCATTGATGCGGAAATAGGTGGAAAGCTCCATCGGGCAGCGCACACCCTTGGGGACGAAGACGAAGCTGCCATCGGTGAACACCGCGGAATTGAGGGCGGCGAAGAAATTATCCCCGGCCGGCACGACGCTGCCGAGATAGCGGCGGACGAGTTCAGGGTGTTCGCGCACTGCCTCGCTGATCGGGCAGAAAATCACTCCCGCCTTGGCGAGCGTTTCGCGGAAGGTGGTAGCAACCGAGACGCTGTCGAACACCGCATCGATCGCAACCGGCGTCGCCTCCTCGGCGCCTTCGACACCGGCGAGGATCGCACGCTCGCGCAGCGGGATGCCAAGTTTTTCGTAGGTTGCGAGCAATTCCGGATCGACCTCGGCGAGGCTTTTCGGCCCCGGCTTGCGCTTTGGGGCGGCGTAATAGTGGAGATCCTGATAATCGATCGGCGGGTGCTTGATCTTGGCCCACTCCGGCTCGCAGGTCTCGCGCCAGGCGGCGAATGCCTTGAGGCGCCAGGCGAGCAGCCATTCCGGCTCGTCTTTTTTGGCCGAGATCAGGCGGATGGTATCCTCGCTCAGGCCCTTGGGCGCGATCTCCATCTCGATCGCGGTCTCAAAGCCCCATTTATAATTGCCTTCGGTCGCGGCCTCGATCGGATCGCGCGGTTCGATGCGTGCGGACATCAGAGCACCCCCTCGATCGCCATCATCGGGGGTGCGGCGATCGCCGGCGGCGGTGTGCTTTCGAGCATGTCGGCGAGCGTGATCGCCGATAGCGCCTCACGGATCGCGTCATTGACGCGCAGCCAGCGCCCCGACATCGGGCAGCTTCCTTGCTGCTCACAGACGGTCGGGCTGCCCTCGACGCACGCCGTGAGCGCGATCGGCCCGTCGATCGCGGTGATCACCTCGGCGACCGGAATATCGGCGAGCGGGCGCGACAGGCGGTAGCCACCGCGGGCGCCGCGAAGCGATGTGACGAGCCCGCTTGCCGCCAGTGTTTTCAAGACCTTGGCGACTGTCGGCTCGGGCATCAAGGTTGCGAGCGCAATGCCGGGCGCGGTCTGTACGGCAGGGCCGCGGGCGAGATGCGCCAGCACGGCGACGGCATAATCGGTCATTTTCGAGAGCCGTAACATGATCTATCCCATCGCGCAGAATAGTAAGAGGACTAAGCTAGTCCTGATAGAGGGGAAGTGGCGCATCTTCCCGAGAACGTCAAGAGGGGAGGGGTCTAGGCGCCGCCGATTTGCCGTTATAACCTGCCCTCTGGTCAAAGGGAGGATGGGATGTCAGAAGCGTGGAACCTGGAGGGTAAAGTCGCGGTCGTCAGCGGCGCGGGCGGCGGGATCGGGCGCGAGATAGCGCTCGCCATGGCGCTCGCAGGGGCCCGGGTGGTGATTAATGATATCGGCGCCTCGCTCACCGGTGAGGGGCAATCTGGGACGCCGGCCGAGCAGACCCGCCAGATCATCATCCAGCGCGGTGGAGAGGCGGCGATCAGCACCGAGAGCGTCGCCGAATGGGCCTCCGCCAAGCGCATCGTCCAGGCGGCGCTCGATCATTTTGGGCGCATCGACATTGTCGTCAATAATGCTGGCATTCTGCGCGACGTGATTTTCCACAAGATGTCGCCGGAGGACTGGCTTTCGGTCATCAATGTCCATCTCAACGGCAGCTTTTTTCTCTCGCGCGCGGCCGCCGAGCATTTCCGCGCCCAAGAGAGTGGTGCCTATGTCCACATGACCAGCACTTCGGGTCTGATCGGTAATTTCGGCCAGGCCAATTACGCCGCTGCCAAGCTCGGCATCACCGCGCTGTCGAAATCGATCGCACTCGACATGAAGCGTTATAACGTACGCTCGAATTGCATCGCGCCCTTTGCTTGGAGCCGGATGACGAGTTCGATCCCGGCGGAAACCCCCGAGCAAAAGGCGCGGGTCGAGAAAATCAAGCAGATGACGCCAGACAAGAACGCGCCGATGGCGGTGTTTCTTGCCTCTGAGGCGGCGCGGGAGGTGACGGGCCAAGTCTTTGCCGTGCGCCATAACGAGATCTTCCTGATGAGCTCGCCACGCCCGATTCGCGGCATTCATCGCGGCGAGGGCTGGACCCCGGCGCTGATCGCGGAACATGCGCTGCCCGCGCTCAAGGACGCTTTCATGCCGCTTGATCGCAGCGGCGAGGTGTTTTCCTGGGACCCGGTTTAAAAGCAAATCGCGTCTTTTTTGCTCTACCTTCTTTGAGCGTCTATTCCCTCGCGGCGGCAGTGCCATAGGCACTGCCCAACGCGCAAAAGTTTTTGGTTCTTTTTTCAAAAAAGAACCCCTTTTTTCTTCCCCCTCAACGCCCGAGCGGGTCGCGCAGCACGACATAGATCGCCGGAATAACCAACACGGTAAGCAGCGTCGAGGAGGCGAGGCCGAACAAGAGCGAAATCGCGAGCCCCTGGAAGATCGGATCGGGGAGAATGGTCGCAGCCCCGATCATCGCCGAAAGCGCGGTCAGGAGGATTGGCTTGAAGCGGATGGCGCCGGCGTCGACCAATACCTCATGCAACGGTTTTTCCCCGCGCCCGTGGCGGATGAAGTCGACGAGCAGGATGGAGTTGCGCACGATGATGCCAGCGAGTGCGATGAAGCCGATCATCGAGGTCGCGGTGAAGGGCGCGCCGAGCCACCAATGGCCGAGCATGATGCCGATCAAGGTGAGCGGGATCGGGGTTAAGATCATCAGCGGAATTTTGAAGCTCTGGAACTGCGCGACGACGAGGATGTAGATCCCGAGGATCGCGACCATGAATGCCGCCCCCATGTCGCGAAAAGTGACGTAGGTGATTTCCCACTCGCCATCCCAGAGCAGCGATGGGGTTGCCTCGTTTTCCGGCTGGCCGCGGAAGCTCACGGTTGGTTTTGGCATTTTCCCCCAATCATGGGCCGCGATCAGCTTATCGACGACGAGCATGCCGTAGATCGGCGCCTCGAAACTGCCGGCGAGTTCGCCGGTTACCATGTCGGCATTGTGGCCGTCGCGACGGAAGATCGTGCGCGAGCCGAGCTCGCGGCTCACGGTGACAAGTTGGCCGAGTTCAACGACATCGCGCGCGCCGGGCAGCACGTTGGCGGGGATTGGCGTTGCCGCGAGACGTTCATTCCAGCTTAGGTCGCGTTTGCCAAGACCGATCGCGATTTCGATCGGCAGCCGCTCTTCGCCGCGATAGGAATAGCCAATTGGCAAGCCACCGAACAACGCCTGAATCGCGTCATAGACATCGCTTTGGTTGACGTGGAAATAGTCCAGTTCCGGTTGATCGATGGCGATATTGAGGCGCGGCGCACGATGGCCGTAGGAGTCATCGACATCGACGATGAACGGCACCGACTTGAAGATCTTCTTGACCTCCTCGGCGACATCATGCCGCGTTTTGGCATCAGGGCCATAGATTTCGGCGAGCAAGGTTGCGAGCACGGGCGGCCCGGGCGGCATTTCGACGACTTTGAGCACCGCCCCCGGAGGTAACGCGAGCATCCCCAGTTTTTGCCGCAAAACGAGGGCGATCGTATGGCTGGGCCGCTTGCGGTCGGCTTTGGGCGCGAGCACGACGTGAAGTCCGCCGAGCCAGGGATTCGTGCGCGCATAATAATGGCGGACGAGGCCGTTGAAATCGAACGGCTCAGGTGTTCCCGCGTAAAGTTGGATGGAACGCACTTCCGGAAGGGTCTCGACGATGCGCGCGGCGGCGAAAAGATGCCGCTCCGTGTCTTCGAGGCTCGCCCCCGCGGGAAGATCGAGCAGCACTGAGACTTCCGATTTATTGTCGAAGGGGAGGAGTTTGACGGTCACGTTCTCGGTATAGAACAAACCGCACACGGCGATGGTCGCCGCGCCAACGACCAGTAGAAACGTCAAGGAAAGGGTGCGCGAGCGAATGAGTGGCCCGGCGACGCGGCGATAGAGTTTGCCGAGCGGGCCCTCGCCATGGGCGTGGCTTGCCGCGTGCTGCGCGCCTTTCGCCGCTTTGCGCTCGGGGGAAAGTTTCAGCATAAGCCAGGGGGCGACCACCATGGCGACGAAGAAGGAGAACAACATCGCCGCCGACGCATTGGCCGGGATCGGCGCCATATAAGGGCCCATCAGGCCAGAGACGAACAGCATCGGGAGGAGGGCGGTGACGACGGTCAAGGTTGCGACCACGGTTGGGTTGCCGACCTCGGCGACCCCCTCGATTGCCGCCTGGATACGTGGCCTGCCATCGCCCATCGCCCAATGCCGGGCGATGTTCTCGACGACGACGATGGCATCATCGACGAGAATGCCGATCGAGAAAATTAGCGCGAACAAGGAGACGCGATTGATCGTATAGCCCATCATCTCGGCGGCGAACAATGTGAGCAGGATGGTGGTGGGAATGACGACGAGCGTCACCACCCCTTCCCGCCAGCCGATCGCAAACGCGATGAGAACGACGATCGAAACCGTCGCGAGACCGAGGTGAAACAACAGCTCATTGGCTTTTTCGTTGGCCGTGTCGCCATAATTGCGCGTCACCTCGACGGTGATGTCGGCTGGAATGAGCTGGCCTTGCAGCGATTTCACGCGCGCGGCGATAGTGTTGGCGACGACGACAGCATTGGCGCCCGAACGCTTGGCGAGCGCGAGACTGACCGCCGGGGTCTGACGCCAGTCATCATGCCCGCCGCGGGCGAGGTTGAAGACATGATTCTCGACCACCGCGCCGCCAACCACAACGCGCGCGAGATCACGCACATAGACCGGCCTTCCGTCTCTCGTCGTTACCAGGAGGAGGCCGATATCGGGAATGCCGCTCAGCGTCTGGCCGGCATTGACCGTCGTCATCCGACCACCCTCGCGCACCATGCCGGCGAGGAAAGAGCGGTTGGCATCGCGGATTTTTGCCAGGAGTTGCTGCAAGGTGATGCCGTAGAGAGAGAGTTTTTCGGGGTCGGGCTCGACACGAACCTCCTCCGGGTCGCTGCCGGCGATATAGCTCAAGCCGACATCGTCGATCTTGATCATCTCCGATTGCAGCTTGCTCGCGAGAACCGAGAGATCGGCCTGCGACCAGCGCTGCGCGGCTTCAGGCTTTGGCGACAGCGTCAAGACGACGATGGCGACGTCGTTGATCCCGCGCCCGACGATCATCGGCTGTGGAATACCGATCGGAATACGGTCGAGATTGGCGCGAATTTTGTCATTGACCCGCAAGACCGCGTCGTCCTCGCCGGTGCCGACGACGAAGCGCGCCGTCACCATCGCGTGGTCGTCAATGCTCTGGCTATAGACATGCTCGACGCCGGGAATGGCCTTGACGATCGTCTCCAGCGGCTTGGTGACCAGCTCGACGACGTCGGCGGCTTTGAGGCCGTCGGCCGAGACCATGATATCGACCATCGGCACATGGATTTGCGGATCCTCCTCACGCGGAATGGTGAGGAGCGCGATCAATCCGGCAGCGAGTGCGGCGAGGAGAAAAAGCGGCGTCAGCGGCGAGCGGATGGTCGCTTGCGCAAGCCGCCCAGAAATACCAAGCGTCATTGTGACACCAGCACGTCGCCAGCGCGGAGGCCAGAGAGAATCTCGATCCCATCGGGCATTTCGGGGCTTGGAAAATCGCGCCCGCGCTGGATCGGAATCGCGTCGATTTCACCATCGGGCGCGCGACGATGGACGTAATCGATGCCGAAGCGGGTTTCGATCAGATGGCTCGGGATGACGAAGCTATGGCGTTCGCCGGCGGGGATCCAAACCTCGATGCGCTGGCCGACAAAATAATCGCCGAGCCCTTTTAGATCGGCGTCGGCGATGACGTTGCCATCTTCAATGCGGGGATAGACCAAAGATACGGTGCCGAATTTTGCGCCATCGGCGCCAAGATCGCGGCCATCGACGCGTACCGTTTGCCCGGCCTTGAGGAAATTTGTCGCGCGCTCAGGGACGTGTAGCCGCAAGACGTAATTTTTCGCGGCGACACTCGCCAAAACGTCACCCGGCATGACAACCGAGCCCGCCGTCAACGGCACAGCGAGAACGCGGCCGCTGGTCGGCGCCTTGACCTCGCCCTCCTCGAGCTGTTGCGCGGCCAGCGCGCGCTCGGCCTGCCGTGCTTTCAGCGAGCTTGCCGCCACTTGCGCCGTCGTTGCTGCCTGGTCGAGAGTCTGGCGCGATACTGCCCCGCCCTTGGCGAGCGCCTGGGCGCGCCCGAGATCGACCTCCGCCTGGGCGAGCTGCGATTTGAGGCCATTGATTTCGGCATCGAGCGCCTGGATGCGAAGGGCGAGCTTCTGGTCGGCGACGACCCCGATCACCTGCCCCTCCGCCACCTCGTCGCCCTCACGCACGGTGAGGCTGGCTACCGTGCCGCCTATTCGCGCGCGCGCCGGCACGACGTCGCGGCTTTCGACGGTCGCGAAAACTGCCTTCTCATCGGTAAGACGGGTCGATTGGACGGTGAAAACCTCCGCCGCGAGCGCGGGCGTCGCGGCGCTTGCGAGGGTGAGAATGAGAAGGGTGATCCGCATGGGGTGTGCTTTCAGAGGGGGCAAAAAAACGGCGAGGCGGTGGGCAAGGGTGATCAAGCCGGGGCGGCGGGCGGGCGCGCGCGGGCGCGTTTTGGCGGCTCGGTCGGGCAGTAGATCGAGAACAGGGTTTCGAGAATTTTTCGCGTCGGGCCGGAAGCGAGAGAATACCAAATCGTTTGCCCCTCGCGCTCGGCGATGACGAGACCATCGCGCCGGAGCAGGGCAAGATGCTGTGAGACGGTCGAATCACGAAGCGCCAACACGCTCGCAAGCTCCCCGACCGAGCATCTACCCTCGGCGAGATGGCAGAGAATGAGCAAGCGATGACGGCTCGCCAGCGCCTTTAAAAGGTCGCTCGCCTGATCCGCCGCCTCGTGCATGGCCTCGATGCTTATCGCTGACATGCGCTTTTTTCCAGCTCTCGCATTTTCATGCTTGCGTATATACGAGGAGACGAATATATTGTCAAATCATGGTGCGCAAATAGGGGAACGTCATGGCGGAAATCGTGGTTCTGGGCGCTGGGCTCGGAGGAACGTTGATGGCATTCGAGTTGCTGCCGCAGTTACGCAGGGAAGACAGGGTCACGTTGATTGGTGAGGGGCGGAGTTACCATTTCGTTCCCTCGAACCCTTGGGTTGCGGTCGGCTGGCGCGCGCGGCGCGACATCGAAATCGATCTTGCGCCGGTGATGGCCAAGCGAAATGTCCGCCTTATTGACCAGGGCGCGAAGCGTGTCGACCCTGTGGAAAACAGGATCGAACTCAATGATGGGACCATGGTGCCCTATGATTACCTGGTGATCGCGACCGGGCCGGATCTCGCTTTCGATGAAATCCCTGGGCTTGGGCCAGAGGGCGTCACCCAGTCAGTCTGCCATGTCGCGCACGCCGAACGCGCTTACGTCGCGTTTCAGGAATTTTGCAAAGAGCCGGGGCCGATCGTGGTCGGTGCCGTGCAGGGGGCATCGTGTTATGGTCCGGCCTATGAATTCGCGTTGATCCTCGACACCGAACTCCGCAAGCGCAAATTACGCGATCGCGTGCCGATGACGTTCGTCACCGCCGAGCCCTATATCGGCCATCTCGGGCTCGATGGCGTCGGCGACACCAAGGGATTGCTGGAGAGCGAATTCCGCAATCGGCACATCAAATGGATCACCAATGCCAAAATGGCCTCGGCCGAGCCCGGTGTGATGCATGTCGAGGAGTTCGGCGAGGATGGGGCGCTCAAGAAGACCCATGATTTGCCGTTCAAATTCTCGATGATGCTGCCGGCGTTCCGCGGTGTGGCGGCCGTGCGTGGCATCGAAAAACTGGTCAATCCGCGCGGCTTCGTGCTGATCGATGAGCATCAGCGCAATCCGCATTTCCGCAATGTTTTCGCAATCGGCGTCTGTGTCGCGATTCCGCCGACCGGGCCGACGCCGGTGCCGGTGGGCGTGCCGAAAACCGGGTTCATGATCGAATCGATGGTGACGGCGACAGCAGAAAATGTCGGCGCCTTGCTGCGTGGGCGTGAGCCGACGGCGCGCGCGACGTGGAATGCGATCTGCCTCGCTGATTTCGGTGATGGCGGCGTTGCCTTCGTCGCCAAGCCGCAGATTCCGCCGCGCAATACCAACTGGGCGGCGAAGGGAACCTGGGTTCATCTTGCGAAAGTCGGATTCGAAAAATACTTCCTTCGCAAGATACGCGGTGGCACCAGCGAACCGTTCTACGAGCGCTTCCTCATGAAGAAGCTCGATCTTCACAAACTCAAAGAAAATGCCTGAAATCCTCACTTCCCAAGGAGAGTCTCTCATGTCTATCGATCGTGCGGTGTTTCGCTTCGCTGGCGTTATGGTTCTGCTCAGCGTTGTGCTGACCTATTATGTTAGCGAGTATTTCCTGTTGTTTACGACTTTCATCGGCCTCAATCTCGTGCAATCGAGCTTCACCGGCTTTTGCCCGGCGGCGATGTTTTTTCGGATGTTCGGGGTGAAGTCTGGCTGCGCGTTTAAGTAACGCGGTTTTGCGCGTATTTGGCTTGGCCGGGGATGAGGAAAATCTCCGGCCAAGCTTTTTACTCAACGCAAAACCGGGGATGGTGATGCTTTTTTGCTCTAAAAAATCGCGCCGGCGGCTTTTCGCGTTCGTCGCTTTTTTCATGCCCGCCGCCGGTGCGCTCGCCGCTCAGGAGCACATGACGGCCGCAGAAGTGCGGGCGGAGATCGCGGCCGTTCCCAAAGGCGGTAAAATCCTGCTTGCCGGGCGCGATATGGCGGGCGATGATCTGGCCGGTCTCGATCTTTCGGGCGCCGATTTGCATGGCGCCAAGCTTGCGCGAGCCAATCTGCACGGGGTCAAGCTGGTCGGGGCCGATCTTTCTGGCGCCGATCTCTCTGGCGCTGATCTCACCTTCGGCTGGATCATCCGCGCCAATTTTTCGCACGCCAATCTGCATGGCGCCACACTGCAGACGATGGTGACGTCGACGGCGATGGACAACAGCCCGGCGGAGGCGGCGAATTTCACCGGCGCCGATCTCTCGGGCGCCTCGATGACAGTGCATTTCAGTTTCGATGACATGAAAGGCGCGAATTTCAGCCACGCGATGATGAGCGCTGATATGCGTAATCAGTCCATGGGTTTGTTGCGCACGGAATTCGCGAGCGCCAACCTCATGGGAGCGAATTTTTCCGGCGCCGGGCTCGCCCATGTTCTGTTTCGTTTCGCGAAACTTGAGGGCGCCTCTTTCGCCGGCGCGGATCTCACGGCGGCGGATTTCACCGGCGCCTATCTCTCTGGCGCCGACTTCACTGGGGCGTCGCTCGCCGGCGCCAATTTCGACAGCGCCGATCTCCGCGGGGCAAAAGGGCTGCCGCCTGCGCTACTGCGGCCGGCCATGAAATGATCGTCGGACGTGATCGTGGGCGTGACGTGATGGCGGGGGCTTGCGGGTCGGCGCGCTGACACGAAATCGTCACATGCCTCGGGCGGCGCGGGATGGCATAACGGCGCCGCTCGCGGCAAGGCGAGACCCGATTGAACGCACCCGTTTAAACGAGAGGGGGAGTGGCATGATGCGCCGCGTGATCCTGGCCGGGGCAGTCTTCAGCAGCGTCGCGTGCGCCGGCGCGCATGCGCAAGCCAGTGCGGCGATCAGCGACCAGCCCGATCCGCCGCCGGCGGTCGTGCCCTATCTTACCCATGCGCAGAACGCGGCGCCGGAAGCGATGTGGGCGGCGCTTCGCCGGCGGGTGAAATATGTCTTTGTGCTCTATCAGGAAAACCGTTCTTTCGATGCCTATTTCGGCAGTTTTCCCGGCGCCAACGGGCTCTATAGCCAGCCGCCTGGGGCGACGCCGGGGTTTTATCAGCCGATCATCAATACCGACGGCACGAGCGCCGTCGTCCATCCCTTCCGCAT
>JAJYXY010000073.1 GCA_021801465.1 Pseudomonadota bacterium | reverse complement strand
TTTACGCGACCGGCGGCAATGCCGCGATCTATTACGGGCTTGGCGTCACCGAACACAGCCAGGGCACGACGACGGTGATCGCGATCGCCAATCTCGCGATGGCGACGGGCAATATCGGCCGCCGTGGCGTCGGCGTGAACCCGCTGCGTGGCCAGAACAATGTCCAGGGCTCGTGCGACATGGGCAGCTTCCCGCATGAACTGCCCGGCTATCGCCATATCTCCGAGCCCGCGACACGCGCGATCTATGAGAAGATCTGGAATGTTACGCTCGACGCCGAGCCCGGCTTGCGCATCCCCAACATGATCGACGCGGCGATGGATGGCTCGTTCAAGGGGCTCTACATCCAGGGCGAGGATATCGTGCAATCCGATCCCGACACGCATCACATGATCGCCGGCCTCTCGGCGATGGAATGCGTCGTGGTGCAGGATCTCTTCCTCAACGAGACCGCGAATTACGCCCATGTCTTCCTGCCGGGGTCGAGCTTCCTCGAAAAAGACGGCACCTTCACCAATGCCGAGCGCCGCATCAATCGCGTCCGCCGCGTGATGCGCCCGAAAAACGGCTATGCCGACTGGGAAATCACCCAGATGCTGGCGAACGCACTCGGCTATCCGATGAATTATCGCGATCCCGCCGAAATCATGGACGAGATCGCCCGCACCACGCCGAGCTTCGCCGGCGTCTCCTTCGACCTGCTCGATCGTGTCGGCTCGGTGCAGTGGCCGTGCAACGAGGCGGCACCGGAGGGCACACCGACCATGCATATCGGCGGCTTCGTGCGCGGCCAAGGCCATTTCATGATCACCGAATATGTCGCGACCGAGGAGAAAAGCGGGCCGCGCTTTCCGCTGCTCCTCACCACCGGGCGCATCCTTTCGCAATACAATGTCGGCGCGCAGACACGGCGCACCGCCAATGTCGCCTGGCATGAGGAGGATCGGCTGGAAATCCACCCGCACGACGCCGAACAACGCGGCATCCGCGACGGCGATTGGGTGAAGCTCGAAAGCCGCGCCGGCGCGACGGCACTCCGCGCCCTGATCACCGACCGCGTCGCGCCGGGCGTCGTCTACACAACCTTCCACCATCCCGATACGCAAGCCAATGTGGTGACCACGGAGTTTTCCGACTGGGCGACCAACTGCCCGGAATATAAGGTCACGGCAGTGCAGGTCGCGCGCGCCAACGGGCCGACGGAATGGCAGGAAACCTATCGCCAGCACGCCGAACAGAGCCGGCGTATCCTGGCCGCGGAATGACGCTGCCGGCGCCGATCCTGACGAGCACGCCACTCGTTTGGCGCGAGCATGGTGCGGCGCGCGGCCTGCGCCAGATTCCGGAGGAAACCGCGGTCGCGCTCACCTATGGCCGCGCGACCTACGCGGTGATGATGGCAACCCCGGCTGATCTCGAAGATTTCGCTTGGGGGTTTACCCGCAATGAAGGGCTGATCACCGCGGCGGACGAAATCACCGCCTGCGACATCGTCGCCCGTGAGATCGATGGCGAGGCCGCGATCGAACTCCGCCTCGATCTTATGGGGGTACGCGAGGAGGCGCTCTGGCGGCGCCAGCGGCGGCTTCTCGGGGCGACCGGCTGCGGCCTCTGTGGCATGGAAAGCCTGGAAGCGGCGCTCGCACCTCTGCCGGCGATCGTAAGCGACCTCCAGTTCGACGCCGTGACGCTGGCCACTGCGATGGCGGGGCTCGGCGCCCGTCAGACGCTGAACCAGCAAACGCACGCGCTCCACGCCGCGGCATTTTTCGCCCCGGGCCGCGGCATCGTCGCGGTGCGCGAGGATGTCGGGCGGCACAACGCGCTCGACAAGCTCGCCGGTGCGCTCCTCCGCGCCGGTATCGCGCCGGCGTCTGGCGCCGTCTTGCTGACCTCGCGGGTCTCGGTCGAGATGGTGCAGAAAATCGCGCGGATGGGGTGCGCCATCGTACTCGCGGTTTCCGCCCCGACCGGGCTTGCCATCCGTCGCGCCGAGCGTTGCGGCATCACCCTCGCCGCCATCGCCCGCGCCGACGGGTTCGAGATTTTCACCCATCCCGCGCGCATCGTCATCGAGAGAGAGGCCCATGTCCCTGAAAACCATGTCGCCTGAAAACTATGTCGCCTGAAAAACTGACCATGATGGCGAATCAGATTAGCCGCTTTTTCGCCCATCTCGGCCCCGAGCGCGCGCCGCCGGAAATCGCCGACCATTTGCGCAAATTCTGGGATCCACGCATGCGGCGCGAAATCATCGCCCATGTCGCGGCGGGCGGCAAAGGCCTCGATCCGCTCGCCGCGGCGGCGGTTGGGCTGCTGGCGGAAGACGCCAAGGTTTCTTGAGTCTGCGTTTCATATCAGCGTAATATCGTTGCGCACGTCGAGACTGACATCGTCCGGGAAAACGGCCAAAGGAAGAAAAAACCATGTCGCGAGTAGACACCGCGCCCACTGGGGCAATGCCGGCGCCGGCCGGACTTCTCGATCGCGCGCGCATCGTCGCGCGTCCTGGCTTCAACCGCTGGCTGGTGCCCCCGGCGGCCGTCGCCATCCATCTCTGCATCGGTATGGCCTATGGCTTCAGCGTCTATTGGCTGCCGCTGTCGCGCGCGCTGGGTGGGGGAAAAGCGCTTGCCTGCCCGGCCGGGACCAGCCTCTTTGCCGAACTCCTCGCCAGCAATTGCGACTGGCCAGTATCGGATCTGGTTCTGACTTTTACCATCGCGATCGTCCTTCTCGGCGCCTCCGCGGCGATCTGGGGCGGCTGGCTGGAGCGCGCCGGGCCACGCAAGGCCGGCTTCGTCGCCGCGCTCTGCTGGGGCGGCGGCTATCTCATCGCGGCGTTCGGCGTGTTCGTGCATCAACTCTGGCTGATCTGGCTCGGCCTCGGGCTGATCGGTGGCGTCGGCCTTGGGCTTGGCTATATTTCGCCGGTATCGACACTGATCAAATGGTTCCCCGACCGCCGCGGCATGGCGACCGGCATGGCGATCATGGGATTCGGCGGCGGCGCGATGATCGGCGCCCCGCTCGCCAACAGCCTGATCGCGAGCTTTCCAGCAATCGCCGGGCAAAACGTCGCCATCACCTTCGCGGTGACGGGGGTGATCTATTTCGTGGTAATGACGCTCGGCGCCTTCGGCTATCGCGTGCCGCCCGACAACTGGCAGCCGGAGGGCTGGACGCCGCCAGCGGAGAGCGGCCGGCCGATGATCACCACCCGCCATGTCCATCTCCACATGGCGCCGCGCACGCCGCAATTCTGGCTGATCTGGGCGGTGCTCTGTCTCAATGTCAGTGCCGGTATCGGCATCCTCGCCATGGCCTCGCCGATGCTTCAGGAAATCTTCGCCGGAAAACTGATTGGCGCGCCCGATGTCGGCTTCACCGCGCTCGACGCCCACCAGCGCGCGGCGGTTGCCGCGATCGCCGCCGGTTTCGCCGGGCTGCTTTCGCTCTTCAACATCGCCGGGCGCTTCTTCTGGGCCTCGCTTTCCGATCGGCTGGGACGGAAGAACACCTACACCGTGTTCTTCATTCTCGGCATGATCGTCTATGCCAGCGCGCCTTCGGCCGCGCATATGGGCAGTAAGGCGCTTTTCGTCGCTTGCCTCTGCATCGCGCTCTCGATGTATGGCGGCGGCTTCGCGACCGTGCCAGCCTATCTCGCCGATATTTTCGGCACCAAATTCGTCGGCGCCATCCATGGCCTCATTCTCACCGCCTGGTCCACCGCCGGCGTCATCGGCCCGGTGCTGGTAAGCTATCTCCGTGACGCGCAGATCAGCGCCGGGGTCGCGCGTTCGGCCGTTTATGACCGCACGCTCTATATCCTCGCCGGGCTGCTGTTTCTCGGCTTCATCGCCAATCTGCTGATCCGTCCGCTCGACGACAAATGGTTCATGCAGGAAGAGGACGAGGCGCGCCGCGAGCTTGCCGCCCACCCGGCGGCGAAGGTAGTCTCCGGCTCCTTCGGGATCGGGCGCGGCGGTTTCACCGCTGGCGCGCTGCTCGCCTGGCTCGCGATCGGCATCCCTCTCGCCTGGGGTATTTTCATCACCTTGAGCCATACTCTGGTGATGTTTCGGTGAGGACGTAGAGAAGAGAAAAAAGTTCTTTTTTGAAAAAAAGAACCAAAAAACTTTTGTCCTGAACGGGCGGGCGCGGGCGATTAGCTGCGATAGCTGCCGTTGATGTCGATATAGCCGTGGGTGAGGTCACAGGTCCACATCGTCGCCTTGCCCCGGCCGAGGCCGAGATCGACGGCGATCGCGATTTCCCGCCCGCGCATATGGGCGACAACCGGGGCTTCGTCGTAGCCGGGAACAATGGCGCCGTCGCGCGCCATCCAAACGCCGCCAACGGCGATCGAAAGACGGTCCCGGTCCGCCGGTTCCCCGGCTTTGCCGACCGCCATGACGATCCGCCCCCAATTCGCGTCCTCGCCGGCAATCGCGGTCTTGACCAGGGGCGAATCGGCGATCGCGCGGGCAATGCGCTTGGCGGAGCGCGCAGACACCGCGCCGGTGACATCGATGCGGATCAGTTTCTGCGCCCCTTCGCCATCGCGCACCACCTGGAGCGCGAGATCGTGCAACAGCTCGGCGAGGGCCGCCGAGAAATCGCGCAGCGCTACCCCGCCGGTGGCGGGAACCGGGGCATGGCGGGCTTGGCCGGTCGCGAACAGCAAGACGGTATCCGAGGTCGAGGTGTCGGAATCGACGGTGATCGCATTGAAACTGCCGCCAATACCGCGTGTGAGACATTTTTGTAGCGCAGGCGCCGGGATCTTGGCATCGGTAAACACGAAACACAGCATCGTCGCCATGTCCGGCGCGATCATACCGCTGCCTTTGGCGATCCCGGTGATCCGCACCTCCGTCTCGCCGATCCGCGCAAGCCGCGTCGCCGCCTTGGGAAACGTGTCGGTGGTCATGATGGCGCGAGCCGCGTCCGCCAGACGATCTTCGTGAAGATTGGCATGTAGCGACGGCAGCGCCGCGGTCAGACGTGCGACCGGCAGCACTTCGCCGATCACCCCGGTGGAGGCGAGAAACACGTGTCGGGCCGGACAGCCGATCAGCTTCGCCGCCGCCTCCGCGGTCGCGCGGGCGGCATCGTTGCCGGCGCGGCCGGTGAAAACATTGGCGTTGCCCGCATTGACGACGAGGCCGCGCGCACGCCCCGCCGGGAGGAGCTTGCGGCACCACTCGACCGGCGCCCCAGGGCAGCGATTGCGCGTGAAAACGCCGGCAACCGTGGTCCCCGGCGCGAATTCCGCGACCAGAAGGTCATTGCGCCCCTGATAGCGGATGCCGGCCGCAGCGACACCGAGCCTGACGCCGTCAATTGGCGGCAGATCCGGCAGCGCGACCGCGAGCGGTGAAACCGCGGCAGGGGCGGCCATACGTGCGGCTTCTACTGCGCCTTGCCGCCGCCGGCCGGGGGCTCGGCGCCGGCTGGGCCTGGCGGTTCCGCCTGGTCGGTCGCGCGCACCGGGGTGCCATCGATATTGAAGCGCTCGATCTGAGCGCCTTTGCGCGCTTCCTCGATTTCCTTCTGCACCGCGTCCTGGATCGCCTGCTGGCGCAACTGGTCGCGCGCCTCGGCAAAGGTCGGCGGCGGCGCGGTGCGGCGCTCGATCACCTGGATCACGTGCCAGCCATAACGGGTATGAACGGGCTTCGTGGTGAACTGCCCGGGTTTGAGGGCAAAAGCGGCATCGCTGAATTCGGGCAACATGTCGCCCTTTTTGAACCAGCCGAGATCGCCACCGTTAGCCGCCGCGGGGTCGGTGCTGTCCTTTTTCGCTAGCGCTGCGAAATCGGCGCCGCCCTGCAATTCCTTGATCACGCTGTCGGCCGCCGCTTCGGTCGGGACCAGGATATGGCGCGCATGCACCTCCTCCTCGCCCGGCTTGCCGGCGATCTGTTTCTGATAGGCCGCTTGCAATGCCTGGTCGGTGATCGCCGGGGCGACGGCGCGGTTGATCAGCGCGTTCTGGAGCGCCATGTCGGCGGCATCATCCATCTCGCGCTTGACCGCGGGGTCTTTCTGCAGTCCCTGCTTGCGCGCTTCCTGCACCAGAAGATCGCGATCGATGATCTGATCGATCAGGATCGGATAGAGCATGTTGGGCGGCATGTTGCGCAACTGCTCGGGCAGATTCTGGGCGAGGTTTTCGAGATCGCTCAGATGCTCATCGCGCCCGTTCACCCGCGCGACCACCGGGTCGGGCTTGGCGCTGGGCACGGTGACGCCCGGCGGCACCGTCCCCGGCGGCGGCGTGGTCGCTTGCGCAAGAGCGAGGGAGAGAGGCAGGGCAACGCCGAGCGCGCTGCCCAACATCAGAGTAGAAAACCGCGAAATCCGCATGGAAGTTCCCGTGACAAGGCGCCGGGCGTTGCCCGCCCGGCGCGTGTTGTTCAGCTCAGCGCCGCCTGGACCTTCCGCACGATTTCGGCGAAGGCGGGCGCATCGTCATAGGCAATCGCCGCCAGCACCTTGCGATCCATCTCGATGCCGGCGCGCTTCAGGCCGGCGATGAACTTCGAATAGGTGAGGCCATGTTCGCGCACGGCTGCGTTGATGCGCTGAATCCAGAGCGCGCGGAAGTCGCGCTTCTTGACCCGGCGGTCGCGATACGCATAGCGCAGCGCCTTCTCCAGCCGCTCCAGCGCGATGCGGTAATTGGTCGAAGACCGGCCGACATAGCCCTTCGCCTGATCGAGAACTTTCTTGTGCCGAGCGTGAGAGGTCACGCCGCGTTTTACACGTGCCATGGGTTATGTCTCCTCAGCCGAGCCCGTACGGCGCCCATTGCTTGACGGTCAACCCGTCCGCATGGGTAAGCACCTGGCTGCCGCGATTGCTGCGCTTGGCTTTCTGGCTGCGCGCCGAAAGATTATGCCGCTTTTTGCCGGGGCCGGCGAGAACCTTGCCGGTTGCGGTGATCTTGAATCGCTTCTTGACCGAGGATTTGGTCTTCATCTTGGGCATTTCGCTCTCCTTATCCAAAAAGGGTGCGCAGAGATCGCGCAAAATCGCGGCCGGGCATGCCCTCATCGCCCGGACGCGCGATAAGCCGCGCTCTCTAGCAGTGACCGATCACCCTGACAAGCCGCCGGGGACAAGCCGCCGGGGACAAGCCGCCTACAGGATGAACCGGCTGAGATCGCCGCGCGCGGCGAGCGGCGTCACCCGTTCGCGGACATACTCGGCGGTGATGGTGATGGTCTCGCCGGCGCGGTCAGAGGCGGTGAAGCTGATCTCCTCGAGCAGTTTTTCGAGGACGGTATGGAGTCTCCGCGCGCCAATATTCTCGATCCGGTCATTGATGTCGGCGGCGAGTTCGGCGAGCGCCTCGATCGCCCCGTCCTCGAACACCAGCTCCACCCGCTCGGTCGCCATCAGCGCCGCCGATTGCTTGAGGAGCGAATGCTCGGGCTCGGTCAGGATGCGGCGGAGATCGGCGCGGCTGAGCCCGGCGAGTTCGACCCGGATCGGCAAGCGCCCCTGCAATTCCGGCAGCAGATCGGAAGGCTTGGCGAGATGGAAGGCACCGGAGGCGATGAACAGGATGTGGTCGGTCTTGGCCGGGCCGTATTTGGTGTTGACGGTGGTGCCTTCGATCAGCGGCAGCAGGTCACGCTGGACGCCTTCGCGCGAGACGTCGCCGCCGCGAAACCCGCCCTCGCTGGTGCGGGCGCAGATCTTGTCGATCTCGTCGAGGAAAACGATGCCGTTATTTTCGGCATGCGCCACCGCGTCCTTGGCGAGACGGTCATTGTCGAGCAGCTTGTCGGCTTCCTCGCGCAACAGCGCGCGGCGCGCCTCGGCGAGCTTCATCCGCCGCGCCTGCGGCTGGCGCCCGAGCATGCCCTTCATCATCTCCGAGAGATTGATCATTTGCCCGGGCGGCATGCCGGGGAGGTCGATCTGGCCGATCGGCAGCCCGGGCGCCTCAGAAAGGCTGATTTCGATTTCTTTGTCCTCGAATTCGCCATCGCGCAGGCGCCGGCGGAACTGGCTTCTGGTGTCGGCGGAGGCGCGTTCGCCGACGAGCGCGGTGATCAGCCGCTCTTCGGCGGCGAGTTCGGCCTTGGCCTCGACCTCGCGCCGCGAGGCCTCGCGCAGCATCGCGAGCGAGACATCGACGAGGTCGCGCACGATTTGGTCGACATCGCGCCCGACATAGCCGACCTCGGTGAACTTGGTCGCCTCGACCTTGAGGAACGGCGCCTGCGCGAGTTTGGCGAGACGGCGGGCGATTTCGGTCTTGCCGCAGCCGGTCGGGCCGATCATCAGGATGTTTTTCGGCACCACCTCTTCCCGCAGCGCCTCCGGCAAATGCTGGCGCCGCCAGCGGTTGCGGAGCGCAATGGCGACGGCGCGCTTGGCCTCGTTCTGGCCGACGATGAAACGGTCGAGCTCGGAGACGATCTCGCGCGGCGAATAGGTTGGTACCTCCATCAGCCGGCCTCCCCGATGGTCTCGATGATGACGTTGTGATTGGTATAGACGCAGATCTCGGCGGCGATCGCCATGGCGCGGCGGGCGACGTCTTCGGCGCTCAATCCCGGAATGTCGATGAGCGCGCGCGCCGCGGCGAGCGCGTAATTGCCGCCCGAGCCGATGCCGATGACGCCGTCCGAGGGTTCCAGCACATCGCCATTGCCGGTCAAGGTAAAGCTCCGTTCGGCGTCCGCGACCGCCATCATCGCCTCCAGCCGGCGGAGATAGCGGTCGGTCCGCCAATCTTTGGCGAGTTCGACGCAGGCGCGCTCCAACTGGCCGGGAAAGCGTTCGAGCTTGGCCTCGAGCCGTTCGAGCAGGGTGAAGGCATCGGCGGTGGCGCCGGCGAAACCGGCGAGCACGCCGCCCGAGGGGCCGATGCGCCGCACCTTGCGGGCATTGGCCTTGATCACCGTCTGGCCGAGGCTCACCTGGCCGTCACCGGCCATCGCGACGCCGCCTTTGCCGCGAACGCAGAGGATGGTGGTGCCATGCCAGCCGACGGGATCATGGGGGGAAGGATTCTGGGTCATGGCCGGCTAAATGGCGCGGCCGGCGAGGGCGCACAAGCCCGGGCCTGGCCGCGGGCTGGTCAAACCCGCCTTACTCATTAGAATGCTAAAGATGCGGGCTCCGCACTCGACCGCGCCTATAATGTTGGCTAGACGACATAACCTTGGCGCATCCCATATGATGGGATCGAACATAAGATTTGGTCTGAAATCATGATTCAAAAATACAACAATAATATAGAAAGAATTGTTATAGATGTCATCAAAATTCCCGAAAATGAGCGCGAAAAAACATGGATTAATATGAGATCTGTTAATAGTTTAAGAGATTATCTTGACGATTTTGGATCAGCACTCAGTCTCTATGAATTTTGCAGAACGTTAAGGAGCATTAATCCTACAAATATAGATTATATGAAATGGTGCTCTATAGCAGGCCGCGACGGGGCAATGTCAATGTACCACTTTTCAAAAGTATTGTTTGAAACAAACTTTAGAGATTGTGATTATTTAATAAATATCATAAAATTTGATGAAATAAAGAAAGCAAGAAGAAAATTTAGAGAGACATTTCCTGATGTAAACCATATTAGAAATGCAGTCGCCCATCAAGCGGAAAATATGAAAAATAAGCAACAAATAGAAAAACACTCATTTTCTGGATCAAAAGAAATTCCAGGAATAAGGATTAATAACTCAAAAAATATTACTATTTCTAACACGTTTATTGGTAACAAATTCTACTATACTTTTCTTAGGAGCATTGTTTGTTATGAACTTAGCGCAAAAACATTTAGTGAACTAGTGGAGATTACAAAAATTTACTACAGCGTATTTAGCACACAAAATAAATCGAAATAAATTTTTGATTATCTATGTTTTTTTGCGAATGAATGCGTGTGAATGGTGCTGAAGGGGAAATATGACCGAGATCAATTCAGGGGGAGCGTGTCTCGCGATCACCGCGCGGCTCGATCGGCTGCCGGCGACGAAAACCATCTGGCGCCTGGCGGCGCTGCTGTCGATCGGCGGCATGTTCGAGTTCTATGATCTTTTCTTCACCGGCTATGTCGTGCCCGGGCTGGTCAGGGACGGGCTGCTCGCCCATGTCCGGGTCGGGATTTTCGCCGGCCCCGCGGCTTTCGTCGCCGCGACCTTCGGCGGCCTCTTTCTCGGCACCATCGGCTTCGGCTTCGTCGCCGACCGGTTCGGCCGCCGGCCGATCTTCACCGCCGCGCTGCTTTGGTACAGCCTCTGCACCGCGATCATGGCGTTTCAACAGACGCCCGCCGGGTTGCTCGTCTGGCGCCTCATCGCTGGCATCGGCATCGGCATCGAGCTGGTGACCATCGACACCTATCTCGCCGAGCTGGTGCCGAAAGACGTGCGCGGCCGCGCTTTCGCGTTCAACCAGGTGATGCAGTTTTCCGCCGTGCCGGTGGTCGCCCTGCTTTCGTGGCAATTGGTGCCGCGCACGGTGTTTGGCCTCTCGGGCTGGCGGATCGTCGTTTTGATCGGCGCGCTCGGTGCCGCCGTCGTCTGGCTGCTCCGCCGCGGTCTTCCGGAAAGCCCGCGCTGGCTCGCGGGAAAGGGGCGATTGGCCGAGGCCGAGCGGATCACCGCGGCCCTCGAAGCGCGCGTGATCGCCGATCGCGGCGGCGCGGCACTGCCTTTGCCGCTGCGCGATGCCATCGAGGAGGTCACGGCGGCCGGGCATTTCGCCGAAATCTGGCGCCCACCCTATCGCGCGCGCACCATCATGCTGATGGTGTTCCAGTTTCTCCAGACCATCGGGTTTTACGGCTTCGCGAGCTGGGTCCCGACGCTGATCGCCGAACAAGGCATCGCGATCGGCCATAGCCTGCTTTATGCCTTCGTGATTGCGATCGCCAATCCGTTCGGCCCGGCGCTCGGGCTTGTCTTCGCCGACCGCATCGAGCGCAAATGGCAGATCGTCTTCGCGGCCCTCGGAATCGCCGCCGCCGGCCTCGCGTTTGCCGCCCAGCGCACCATTCCCGGCCTTATTGTCTGTGGCGTTGTCCTCACGCTGGCGAACAATATTCTCTCGTTTTCCTTTCACGCTTATCAGAGCGAGCTTTATCCGACGCGGGTGCGGGCGCGCGCCGTCGGCTTCGTCTATTCCTGGAGCCGGTTATCGGCGGTGTTCGTCAGTTTCCTCATCGCCGCTCTCCTTCATCTCGGCGGCGTGCCCGCGGTGTTCGTGTTCATCGCCGCGGCGATGGCGGGGGTGATGATCGCGATTGGTGTCTTTGGCCCGGCGACCGGCGGGCGGCAATTGGAGGCGATTTCGCCGGATTGACAAGCAAGGCGGGACGCGAAACCCTGGGTCGGAGAGGAAACCCATGATGTCCGCCGGCCAAAAACTCCGCGCCTTGCTCGCATCCCCCGGTCTGCTCACGCTGCCCGGCGTTTACGATGGCATTTCCGCGCGGCTCGCTGAAAAGGCTGGGTTTTCCGCCCTCTACATGACCGGCTACGGCGTTGCCGCCTCCGCCTTCGGCCTCCCCGATGCCGGCCTGGTTTCGGGCAGCGAGATGCTCGATCGCGTGCGCATGCTGGCTGGCGCGGTTTCGCTGCCGTTCATCGCCGATGGCGATACCGGCTATGGCGGTTTGCTCAATGTCGATCGCACCGTGCGCCAGTATGCGCGGGCGGGGGCGGCGGGGATTCAGATCGAGGATCAGGAATTTCCCAAAAAATGCGGCCACACGCCGCATCGCCGGGTGGTTGCCGCCGCCGATGCCGAACGAAGGGTGCGCGTGGCCGCCAGCGCTCGCCCCGATCGCGATTTCCTCATCGTCGCCCGCACCGATGCCGCCGGCGTTTTGGGGCTCGACGAAGCGCTCCGGCGCGGCGAGCGGTTTCTCGAAGCCGGCGCCGATATCCTGTTCATCGAGAGCCCGGAAAGCCTCGAGGATCTCCGCCGCATCGGCGAGACCTTCCGCGGCGCCCATCTGCTTGCCAATCTGGTCGAAGGTGGGCGGACGCCGGTGCTCGCCGCCGCCGACTTGCAGGGGCTCGGCTTCAAGATCGCGCTTTATCCCGCGACCGGGTTCCTCGCCGCCGCTCTGGCCCTGGCCGGCGCCTATCGCACGCTTGCCGAAACCGGGTCGAGCCAGGGGGTGGCGCTTTATCCCTTCGCCGCGATGAATGCCCTGATGGGGTTCCCGGCGGTGTATGATTTTGAAAAAACCTGGATCGAGACGGAGGATAAACGATGAGCGGCAAGGATCGGGTCGCCTTGGTGACGGGGGCGGGGAGCGGCGTTGGCCGAGCGGTCGCGCGGGCGCTGGCGCAAGACGGCTGGACGGTGGCGCTCGCCGGGCGCAGGCGCGATGCCTTGGAGGCGACGGCGGCGATGCTGCCCTCGGGGCGCGGCCTTGTGATCCAAGCCGATGTCGCCGATCCGGCCTCGGTTTCGGCGTTGTTTGCGACGATCGGGCGGGAATGCGGCCGGCTCGATCTTTTGTTCAACAATGCCGGGATCAATGCCCCCGGCGTGCTGCTCGAGGATCTCGCCTATGAGGATTGGGCGAGGGTGGTCGCGATCAACCTCACCGGGGCGTTTCTCTGCGCCCAGGCGGCGTTTCGCATGATGAAGGCGCAGAGCCCGCAAGGCGGCCGGATCATCAATAACGGCTCGATCTCCGCCCACGCGCCGCGCCCCAACTCGGTCGCCTATACATCAACCAAGCACGCGATCACCGGGCTCACCAAATCCCTCTCACTCGACGGCCGCAAATACGACATCGCCTGCGGCCAGATCGATATCGGCAATGCCGAGACCGAAATGGCGGCGCGCATGAAGCACGGCGTCATCCAGGCCGATGGCCGCATCGCCGCCGAGCCGCTGATGGATGTCGAGAATGTCGCCCGCTCGGTCGTGTTCATGGCGAGCTTGTCGCTCGAGGCCAATATCCAGTTCCTGACCGTGATGGCGACCAAAATGCCCTTCGTCGGCCGCGGCTGAGCGTGCTTTCGCGCCTGGCCTCGGCAGTCTAAGATCACGGGTGATGCCCGACACCCACCAAGCTGAGACCGCGCCGCCGCCCGCCCCGCCCGCCGCGTCCTTCGGGCCGGAGCGGTTCTTGAACCGCGAACTCTCCTGGCTCGATTTCAACCTTCGCGTCGTCGAGGAGGCGGAGAATCCTAATCACCCGCTGCTCGAACGGGTGCGGTTTCTTTCGATCAGCGCCTCCAACCTCGATGAATTCTATTCCGTCCGCGTCGCCGGGCTGATCGGCCAGGCCCGCGCGGGCGTTGTCACCCTCTCCCCTGATGGGCGTACCCCGGCGCAGCAATTGGCCGAGATAAGGGCGCTTGCCGGGCGCGTGATGGCCGAGCAATTGCGTGTCTGGCACGATCTTCGCGCAGCCCTTAGCCGCGTCGG
>JAJYXY010000095.1 GCA_021801465.1 Pseudomonadota bacterium | reverse complement strand
CGCCGAACGCTTCGCTGCCGGTGATTTTCGCGGCGCCATCGACTTTTTCCACCCGCGCGCCGACCCCGTCGCCTCGCGCCGGCACGACCGCGCCGCCACCGCCGACATCGAGTACCGCCTCGATGATCTTGCGATAGCCGGTGCAGCGGCAGAGCACGCCGCCGAGCGCGTCCTTGACCGCCGCCTCATCGGGGTTTGGCTCGCGGGCAAGGAGATCGGCCGCCGCCATCAGCATCCCCGGCGTGCAGATGCCGCATTGCGCGGCACCATGGCGGAGAAACGCGGCTTGCAAGGCGGAAAGCTGGCCGTGCTCGGCGAGCCCTTCCACGGTTACCACCGCGCGGCCCTCGACCTGTCCCGCTGGGATGAGACAGGCGCAGACTTGGCGGTTATCGATCAGCACCGTGCAGGCGCCGCAATCGCCGGCATTGCAGCCGATCTTGGTTCCGGTCAAATGCAAATGATCGCGCAGCAGATCGGCGAGCCGCAGCATGGGGTCTGCGATGGTCGCGACCGCGCGGCCATTGAGGGTGAAGCGGAGACGGGCCGCGGGAAAATCCTTCATGTCGGGCCGCGCCCAGGCTCACTGAGCGACGTAACCGCCCGGCGCAGTAGGGTGAGGGCGGCGCTGCGACGGTAGGCGGCGCTGGCGCGCACATCATCGATCGGGCGCAACGGGGCGAGATGGTCGGGCTGCACCAGATCGGGGTCGGGAAACCGTCCGCACAGGGCCGCTTCCAGCGCCGGCAGCCGGAGCGCGCGGCTCGAACAGGCGCCGACCGCAACGCGCGCCGCGGCGATCCGCCCATCGGGCAGGAATTCGGCGGCGAGCGCGACCATGACGATCGAAATCACCAGATAGGCGCGGGCGCCGAGTTTCTCGAACACGCTCCGCGCCGGGCGGGCGGGGGCGGGGATATGAACGCCGAGCACGAGTTCATCCGGCGCGCGCGCGGTGCGGCGATTGCCGAGCACGAAATCCGCGACCGCGATCCTTCGCCGCTCGCCGAGGCGGGCGAGTTCAACCTCGGCATCGAGGGCGAGGAGCACCGGAATGCCATCCGCCGCCGGGCTCGCATTACAGAGATTGCCGACCACGGTTGCCGCATTCTGCACCTGCTGGCCGCCGATCTGCCGCGCCGCCGCAACCAGGGCGCAAGCGAACGGCGGCAGGCCGGCGTCGATCACCGCCCGCCAGGTGGCCCGCGCCGGGAGCCAGATCCCACCCGCATCGATGCGGATAAGGTCGAGATCGGCGACGCCGCTGATGTCGAGGATGTCTTCCGCCGGTCTCGTCAGAACGCGCGCCGGGAAATGGTCGGTCGCGCCTGCGAGGACGGTGTAGCGCCCACCGGCGAGCGCGGTGAGCGCGTCTGACACTGTCTGAGGGCGCAGATAGAAGCCCATGCCGCCGGCTCCGATTGTTCGTATGCATACAATCTCGCGATGCTGCGCGAATGTCAACGCCTTGGCATGGGAGGATTGCAAAAACCTGAGGACAGGATCACTCGCTGCGCCGCGGTGGCGGTGGCGGGCGCATCATCGCCAAGGCACGGCGCAAGCGGATGATGCCGCCGCGGATTTGCCCCGCCGCGCACATCTCAGCCCCCTGCTCGACCAGGTTTCGGATCTCGGCAAGCCCTGCGGTCTTGGTTTGGTGTTCTTCGGCACTCGCTTGGGTATATAATTGATGGCAGTAATCCGGCGTATCGGTGATGACCCGGGGCGCATCTTCGGCGGGGACGAGGCTGATCGCGATCGGCGTAAGCAAGAGCGCCCCACCGAGGGTAAGCAAAAGAGACCGCATGAGCGGCCATCTGCGCCCTCGCGCCTCACGCCGCGGTGTTCGCCGCATGAATACGAAGTCAGGCATCACCATGCCTCCGCGTCGGCAGGGTGAGGATGGCGCGCAGCCCCGGCGCATTGTCTTCGAGCGTCAGGGTGCCATCGTGAAGCTGTGCAACCGCCTGGGTGAGCGCAAGGCCGAGCCCGGAGCCGGGTGTCGAGCGGGCGGTTTCGCCACGATAAAACCGCTCGGTCACATGCCGGCGCTCGGCCTCGGGGATGCCGGGGCCCCGATCGGCGACGATGATCCGTGCGGTATTGCCCAAGCACTCGCCCGCAAGAAGGATCGCGCCATCGGCGGGCGAGAATTTGAGCGCATTGTCGAGCAAATTGGCGACCGCTTGCTGGATCATGTCGCGATCGCCAAACACGGGAAGCTGTGGCGGCGCGTTGAAGGCGAAGGCGATGCCGCGCTCTTCGGCCACCGCGCTGTAAAACTCGGCGAGATCGGCGAGCACCGGGGCGAGATCGAGCGGCGCGAAGGCCGAACGCCGCGCCCCGGCCTCGATCTCGGCGATGCGCAAAATCGCCTGGAAGATCGCGACGATGCCGTCGAGATCGGCCTCCGCGCGTTCGATCGCGGCGCGGAGATCGACCGCGCTCGTCGCATGCGCCAGCGCATCCTCGAGCCGGGCGCGGGCGCGGGTGATCGGGGTGCGGAGATCATGGGCGATGGCGTTGGAAACCTCGCGCACGCCATCCATCAGCCGGCCGATGCGCTCCAGCATGTCGTTGATGGTTTCGGCGAGATGGTCAAACTCGTCACCACGCCCGGAAAGCCGCACCCGCCGTGAGAGATCGCCAGCGCCGATCGCCGCCGTGGTGCGGGAAATATCGGCGAGCGTGCTTTGCAGCACACTCCGCACCAAAAGCGCCCCGGCGGCACCCAATCCGGCTATCACCAGAAGCGCCCAGAGCAGCGCGTCGGTGAGAACATGGCGGAGCCTGACGCGCGCCTCGACATCGCGCCCGACCAGAAGATGAAAGCCGCCGGGAAGATCGAAGGTATGCACCCGCGCGAGCGAGCGGATATTGTCGCGCACGATCGGCAATTCATACCAATCGTCATCGGCGGCGACGCCCGGCGGCCAGCGATCGAGATTGCCGGCGATGCGTTGCCGATCCTTGTCGACGAGGAGATAGATCGCGTCGTCATCGACATTTTCCGCCAGCCGGTCACGAATGGTGACGACCAGCGCCGCCGGCCCGCCCGCCTCCCAGCGCTCGCTTAACCCCTCGGCATCGGCACGGATCGCGGCATCGACCTGGCGATCGAGGAGGGCGGCGGTGTCCCACCAGAGGAAGAAGATCAAGGCGAGGGCGCTCAAGCCAAAGAGCGCGGCATAGAGGCTCGCGAAACGCAAGCCCGCCGAGCGCAAGAGCGGCGGCCGCCGCCAGCGGCCAGGAAGCCAATGGCCGGGCAGCCAAAAACGCTGCACAAAGCGGCGCCGCCACCAGAGCCACGCACGAAGCGCGGGCGCGAGGGGGGCGGCGGGGGCGGCCTCGCGCATCGCCTCTGCCTTAAGCCGTCTCCGGCTGCAAAATATAGCCGGCGTTGCGGACGGTGTGGATCAGCGGCGAGGCGAAGGGCTTGTCGACTTTTTGGCGAAGACGCGAAACATGCACGTCGATCACATTGGTCTGGGGATCGAAATGGTAATCCCATACCCCTTCGAGCAGCATGGTGCGCGTGACCACCTGCCCGGCATGGCGCATCAGATATTCGAGAAGGCGGAATTCGCGCGGCTGGAGATCGATCTTCTGCCCCGCGCGTTTGACACCGCGCGCGAGCAAATCCATCTCGAGATCGGCGACGACGAGCTTGGTCTGCGGCCCCTCATTCTTGCTGCGCCGGGTCAGCGCCTCGACGCGGGCGAGGAGTTCGGCGAACACGAAAGGCTTGGTGAGATAATCATCGCCACCCGCTTTGAGCCCGCGAATGCGGTCATCGACCTGAGCGAGCGCCGAGAGAAACAAGACGGGAGTCTGGTTGTTCTGCGCTCGCAGCGTCTCCAACAGGCGCAACCCATCGACGCCGCCCGGCAGCATGCGATCGAGGATGATCGCGTCAAAATTTTCACTCGCGGCGAGGAACAAGCCGTCACGGCCATTATCCGCGTGCTCGACGACATGCCCCGCCTCGCGGAGGCCTTTGGCGACGAAGCCGCTGACATCCTTGTCATCCTCGACCAGCAGAATGCGCATCCCGCGTTATCCCCCTCCAAGTTCCGGGCGCCGGCCGACGGTGACCGGCAATTCGATGTCCTGGCCTTTGCGCCGCACCGTGACGGCGACAATGCTGCCAGGAGGCAAAGCGGCGATCGCGCGCACGATATCGCGCGGCGTATCCATTTCCGCGCCATTGATCGCGAGCACCCGGTCATGTACCCGCAAGCCCCCCATCACGCCCGGCCCGCCTACCTGCAAGCCGTCAATCTCGACCCCGTCATCCTGTGGCGCCAGCGGATTGCCGGTAAACCGGATGCCGAGCCAGCCGCGCTCGATATGGTGCTGGGTGCGCAAGGTGTTGATCACGGACAGGGCGAATTCGCTCGGGATCGAGAAACCGATGCCGACCGAGCCGCCGTTGGGTGCCTCGGTCGCGGTGTTGATGCCAACCACCCGGCCCTTCGTGTCAAACAGCGGGCCGCCGGAATTGCCCGGGTTGATCGCGACATTGATCTGCAGAAAATCATCATAAGGGTCAGCGCCGATATCGCGGCCGCGGGCAGAGAACACGCCAGCCGAGATCGAGGTGCCAAGGCCGAATGGATTGCCGATGGCGATCACCCAATCGCCGGGCCTGAGACCCGCCGATGGCGCCCATGTGACGACGGGGAGGGGGTGCGGCGGATCGACCCGAAGGATCGCGATATCGCTGAACTCATCGGCGCCGACGACGCGCGCGGGCAAGATGGTGCCGTCGGCGAGCGTGACATCGAGGACAGCCGCGCGCGCGACGACATGGTTATTGGTGACGATCAGACCCGAGCGATCGATGATGAAGCCCGAGCCGACCAGTTTCACGTGGCGCGCGCGCATATGCTCGCGGAATAATCTTTCCATCGGCGTGCCGTTCATGGCGTTCGGCATCGCTGGCATGTTTTTCGCGATATCCGGCGTACCGCTCACGCTTTTTTGTAAAGAGGCCGAGGGGGAGGGCGCCGGTTGGCTCGGCGCCGCACCACCCGCGTCGTTCGCCGCTTGCTCGGCCACCGGATCGTCGATCAGCGCGGTGATGGAGATATTGACGACCGCCGGGCATACTTTTTCGACAATGTTCGCGAAGCTCGCCGGCATGTCATCGGCCATCGTCGCGCCACTGCCGAGGAGGAGAAGCGGCAGCACCATGGCGGCGATGACGGCCGCCTTCGCTTCCCGAAAAATTGCCTTGGGGGTCATGGGTGCGTTTCTTCCGAGCCATGGTTGCCGATCATAAGAGTCTCCGACCCCGTGCGTCATGGTGTAACGTCGCGTCAATCGGCACGCATTGGCGGGCGATGGCCGATGGTGACGCTGATCTGAACCGCTTTGCCACCGCGAAAGACGGTCAACCGCGCATTACGCCCGGGGGGAATGGCGGCAACCGCGCGAATGAGCCCTTGCGTATTGTAGACTGGCTGGCCATTGACCGAAAGGATGATATCGCCGCTCCGCACCCCAGATTGCGCCGCCGGCCCCTCATGCACCACCTGCGTCACCGCGACCCCGGGATCATTACCATTATCGGGAAGATCCTCGAGGGCAACGCCGAGCCAGCCGCGATCGATATGGCCATGGGCGAGAAGCTGGGCGACGATGCTACGCGCCTCATCGCTCGGAATAGCGAAGGCGATGCCAACCGAGCCGCCCGAGGGTGAGACGATGGCGGTGTTGATGCCGACCACCTCGCCCTTCATGTTGAAAATCGGGCCGCCGGAATTGCCGGGATTGACCGGTGCGTCGATCTGCAGAAAGTCATCGAAGGGGCCGGTTTCGATATCGCGCCCACGCGCCGAGACGATGCCGGCGGTGATCGAATTGGCGAGGCCAAACGGATTGCCTGCCGCCAGCACCCAATCGCCGACTTCGACGCTCCGCGAATTTCCCCACCCGACCACGGTGAGGGTGTGGGGTGGCGCGATCTTCAACAGCGCGAGATCGGTGAGTTCGTCGGCGCCGATGACGCGCGCGGGGAGTGAGGTGCCGTCGGCGAGCGTCACCTCGATGTCTTTCGCAACCCCGACGACATGGTTGTTGGTGACGATGATCCCGCTCGCGTCGATGATGAAGCCGGCGCCGGCATCGGTCGCCTTTTCCGGCCGGCGGCGGAGCTGTTCGCGGAATTGCTTCTCGAACGGCGTGCCACGGAGCGCCGGCGGCAATGTGTCCAGCGCTTCGTTGGTGTTGAGCGGCTCGGTGACGGCGATGCTGACGACGCCCGGCAAGACTTTGCGGACGAGTGGCGCGAAGGAAGGCGGGCCATCATCGGCGCACGCCGGCAGAGCGGCGAACGCTAAGAAGATTGCCAGGAATACTGGCAGCAAAAACCCGCGCCCGCCCCCCGCTCCCTCGACAAATCCCCGCATACGCCCGGCCATTCTTTATCTCCGTCCACCGCACCGTTTCGCCGAGATGGCATCGCACGCGTCGCGCGACAAGAGAGGATATCATAAAATCAGCCGGTTATTTCCGGCTATTGGCGAGGTTTCGCGCCCTTGCCGGCAGAGGGCAGAGCGCGGTTATCCGCTCCCGGATTTTCCGGCCATGGGTGGCGCGGATAGCGCCCGCGCATCTCGCGCCGCACCGCCGCCCAGCCGTCGCGCCAGAAGCCGGCGAGATCGCTGGTGATCGCGATCGGCCGCCCGGCCGGCGATAACAAGGTGATGCGGAGCGGAATGCGCCCGCCGGCGAGTTGCGGCGTCTCGGCGAGGCCAAAGAAAACCTGCGCCCGCGCCGAGGCGACCGGCGTTTCAGCCGTGTAATCGATCGGCGCGCGCCCGCCGGGAAGCGCGAGGGCTTCGGGCAAATCGCGCGCGAGCCGCGCCCGCTCGCGGTAATCGAGGCTTGCGAGGAGAAAACCGGCGAGGTCGAAGCCAGCGAGGTCGGCCGGGCGGGTGAGGGCGAGGTCGCCACCGGTGATCGCTTCGGCAAGACGCTTGGCGATCGCCTCATCTCTGAGATCGGGCCACGCGCCGGCCGAATCCGCCTCGTTGTGCGGTTCTCGTGGCGAGAGGGCCATCAGGCGCGCGATCCGGGCCTGGGCTTGGCGGGCGCGATCGCTCCAGGGCAGCCGCCCGGGCTCGGCGATCAGCCATTCGCCGAGGCCGGCGGCGCGCGCCTGCGATGAGGTGGGGAGGGTGCGGTCTTCGAGGATGAGCGCGCCAAGCCGCACGCGGCGGCGGGCAAAGACGGCCCCCGTCGCGGGATCGAGGAACGTTTCGCTGGTTTCGCTGACGCGCGCGAGAAGGGCTGGCGGCAGGCGCGCGGGGTCGAGTTCGGCGGCGAGCCGAATGCGCGCGGCGCCTTTGATTTCGAGGCGCGCGGCGACCAAAAGCGGGGCGCGGGCGAGCGGGTCACTCGCTGGCAGCCGCGCGCCGCCGCCACCCGAGAGGCGGAAACTGCCCGGCTCGCCGCGCCGTGCGGCGATGCGGTCGGGGAAGGCAGCGGCGAGCAGCCGTCCGGGCGCGCTTCGATCAGGCGGCGGGTGCGCGCCGTCCCCGCCATCGACCGAGAGACGGCGGCGATACTGCCGCGCAACCTGGCGGGCGCGCGCGATCACGCCGCCGCCGCGCCGCGCGCCCTCGGCGAGGAGGCCGAGGCGAAGCGCGATATCCGCCGGCGCATCCGGCCCTGGGAGCAGATCTCGTTCTTCAAGCAACGCCGCAAGATCGGCTGCCAGGACCCTTTCATCATTGTTTTCTGCCGCCAGCATCATCGCCGCCAGCCGTGGCGCTGCACCAAATTCGGCCATTTTTCGCCCGGCCACGGTGAGGCGGTTATCGGCATCCAGCGCGCCGAGGTCGCGAAGCAAGGCGAAGGCCGCGGCGAGTGCGCCTGGGGGTGGTTGGTCGAGAAAGGGCAGGGCGCTGGGTGGCGCACCCCAGGCGATGGCGGTGAGCGCGAGGGAAGAAAGCTCGGCGTTGTAAATTTCTGGCGGGTCGGCGGCGGCGAACCCGCGCTCCAGGGCTGGCGTCCACAGGCGGATCGCGCGCCCCGGCCCCTCACGCCCGGCGCGCCCGGCGCGCTGGATCGCGCTCGCGCGGCTGATCCGGCGCGTCGTGAGCCGGGTGAGGCCGCTCGCCGGGTCGAGCACCGGCGCGCGGCGAAACCCGCCATCAATCACGACGCGCACGCCAGGCACGGTGAGCGAGGTCTCGGCGATCGCGCTCGCCAAAACGATGCGCAGCCCGGCGGCCGGGGTCAGCGCGCGATCCTGCTCGGCGGGCGGAAGATCGCCGTGCAGGGCGAGCACCAAGGCGGGGCTGCCCTCGAGCAGCGCCATGACCCGGCGAATTTCTGCCATGCCGGGGAGAAAGGCGAGGATGTCGCCGGGCGGATTTTCGCGCAGCACCTCCCGGATCGTGCGCGCCATCGCCTCGGGCAGCTCGCGCGGGCCGGCGAGATCGCGCGCGGCATGGCTGATCTCGACCGGGTGTGGGCGCGCCGCGCAGGTGATGATCTCGGCCCCGAGATGGGCCGCGAGCCGGTCGGTCTCGGCGGTCGCCGACATCGCGATCAGGCGCAGCTCCGGGCGCAACCCGGTTTGCAGGTCAGAGAGCAGGGCGAGCGCGAGATCATGCTCCACCGAGCGCTCATGCACCTCGTCGAGAATGACCGCGGCAACCCCCTCGAGGCCCGGATCGGCGAGCAGCCGGCGGATCAAAAGCCCCTCGGTGATGACCTCGATACGCGTCTCGGGTGAGATAGCGGCATCGATCCGCGTGCGATAGCCGACGACACCGCCAACCGCTTCCCCACGCAGCGCCGCCATGCGCCGCGCCGCCGCGCGCGTTGCCAGACGCCGCGGCTCGAGCATCAGGATCCGCCCCTGGCCGACCCAGGGGGTATCGCCCCGGGGGGTATCGCCACACGACGCATCGAGAAGCGCCAGCGGCACCAGCGTGGTCTTGCCGGCGCCGGGCGGAGCGACCACAATGGCATTTGGCCGGGCGCGCAACGCGGCGCAAAGCGTTGGCAGGACGGCGGCCATCGGCAGCGTGGAGAAAGCGGTGTCCATGCGGCGCTTCCTAGCATGCGCCGCGCCGTGGCGAGAGAGGGCGTGCCGCGCCGTCGCTCGCTTGACGATGTGATGAAACCGTCATGAGGTAATGGGGAAGTTCGCGATGCGGTTTGACGTG
Source organism: Pseudomonadota bacterium (assembly GCA_021801465.1). GTDB lineage: Bacteria > Pseudomonadota > Alphaproteobacteria > Acetobacterales > Acetobacteraceae > Acidibrevibacterium. The sequence continues at coordinate 4,315 of JAJYXY010000095.1, read as the reverse complement.
CGAATGGGAGCTTTGGCGCTGGTGTTCGTGGCGGCTTCATTCGGCCCGCGCACCGCCTCCGCCGGCGAAAGCGCGCCTTTCGCCACCCCGCGCGACACGGTGAGCCTCGTCAGCGAAAGCGACACCTACGCGCCCGGCGCGCCGATTCGCCTTGGGCTCCGCTTTCAGCTCGCGCCGGGCTGGCATATTTATTGGAAAAACCCCGGCGCCGCCGGGGCGCCGCCGACGCTGGCGTTTCGCGCGATTGGTGCAGCCGAATTCCTCTGGCCGGCACCCGAGCGCATTCTCGAGGGGCCGGTAACGATCTATGGCTATACCGGCAGCGTTTTGTTGCCGATGCGGATCACGCCGCAAGCCGGCACCGAGGGGCCGCTCGTGCTCAGCGCGCATGCCTCCTGGCTCGTTTGCGCCAAGCTCTGTGTGCCGGAGGAGGCGGAGTTTCATCTCACCCTCGCGCCCGGTGCGCCGCACCCCTCGGCCGAGGCGCCGCTTTTCGCTGAAACCGATGCCCGCCTGCCGCGCCCGAACGCTGCGCCTGCGACCGTGACGCCGGAAGGGCAGCTCGTTCTCGATGCGGAAAAAGGACAGGGTGTCAGCGCGCCGTTTTTTCGTGGCCGGCCCTATTTCTTTCCCGATCGCCCAGGGGTGATCGACCCCAATGCCGAGGAGACGGAGATCAAGGGTGAGCGGCGGGCTTTTCTTACCCTCGCGACATTGCCGGGCTTTGATGCCAATGCCGATCTCTCTGGCGTCGTCGAATTCGATGGCGATCGCACGCGCGCGATCGCCGTCACTGCTCACCCCGGCAGTGTACCGCTGCCCTCGAGCGCTGCCCTACCGCTTTGGCAAAGCCTGATTTTTGGCCTGCTCGGCGGGCTGATCCTTAATTTCATGCCGTGCGTGTTCCCAGTTTTGGCGATGAAAGCGATCGGGCTTGCGCAATTCGGGGCTGCTCGCCGGCGCGCCGTGCTCGCCCATGCCGCGTCGTATGCGAGCGGCGTGATGGCGACCTTTGTCGTGCTCGGGGGCGCGCTGATCCTGCTGCGGGCAAGCGGTGCGGCGGCGGGATGGGGATTTCAGTTCCAATCTCCGGCTTCGGTCACGGCGATGGCGTGGCTGTTGTTTGGCGTCGGGCTCAACCTCTCGGGGGTATTTTCCTTGGGCGGTGGGGTCACGGGATTTGGCCAAAGTTTCGCCGGGCGGCATGGCTTGCTCGGCTCGTTCTTCACCGGCTTGCTTGCGGTTTTGGTTGCGACCCCGTGCACCGCGCCGTTCATGGGGGCGGCGCTGGCGGCGGCGATGGTCGCGAAACCTGTCGCCGCGCTCGGGGTTTTTCTCGCGATGGGGGCGGGGTTGGCCGCGCCCTATGTGCTGCTCGCCCTGGTGCCGGGGCTTGCCCGGGCATTGCCGCGGCCGGGGCCTTGGATGGAAATTCTGCGCCAGGGATTGGCGTTTCCCATGTATGGGGCGGTTGCTTGGCTCGCCTGGGTGGTCGCCCGCGAAGCTGGATCGGCAGGCGTGCTCGGGCTTGCTGCGGGTCTGGTGTTGCTTGGCTCTGCCGGCTGGTTGCTCGGGACGAGCCAGCACCTTCCCCGTGCCCAGCATCGCAGGGTCACGCAATCCCTTGCCCTGACCGCGGTTCTCGCCGCGATCGCCATTCTCTCTGGGCTTGCCGAAGTGGCGGCGCCGCCACCAACCCTGGCCGCCATCAATGCCGGCGACGCTGCCGCTGGGGTTCCCGGCGCGACGCCCTATTCCGCCGCGACCTTGGCTGCCTTGCGGGCGCAAGGAAAGCCGGTGCTCGTCAATATGACCGCGGCGTGGTGCGTGACCTGCCTCGTCAATGAACGCATGGCGCTCGATGCGCCGGAAATCCGCCGCGCGCTGGCCGATCGCGACGTGACCTACATGGTCGGCGACTGGACGCGTCAAGATTCTGATATTACGGCATTTTTGCGCCAGTTTAACCATGACGGCGTGCCGCTCTACGTGCTTTTCCCCGGCGGCGACCACCCGCCCGTGGTGCTGCCGCCCATTCTGACGGAGACTGCCGTGCTCGCCGCCCTTGAAGCGGTGCATCAGAAATCGGCGCTCGCTACCGGAATGCCGTGAGTGCCGGCCGGCGGGCTGCCGCTCGGTGTGATGGCGGCGGTGCTCGCGGGCGCCATGCTGCATGCCGGCTGGAACGTCGCCCTCAAGGCCGGGCCGGACAAGGCGCTGGAGACGGCGCTGTTGCTTGCGGGCGGGGTGCTTATCGGGCTTGTGCTCATGCCCTTCGTCGCCTGGCCCCAACCGGCGAGCTATCCCGCGCTCGCCATTTCGGCGACGCTGCATGTCGCCTATTTCGCACTGCTCATGGCGGCCTATCAAAGCGGCGAAATGGCGCAGCTTTATCCAATGATGCGCGGCCTGCCGCCGATGCTGCTCGCCTTGCTCGGGCCGCTGTTCGGCGAGGCTTTGGGAATCGCTCGGGGATTCGGCATTGTGCTGATTTCGCTCGGCGTCCTCAGTCTCGCCGGCACCCGTGGGCATGTGCCGCATGGCAGAGGGAGCGTGTTCGCCCTGCTCAATGCCATCGTCATCGCCGCCTATACGCTCAATGACGGGATTGGTGCGCGGCTCTCGGGCGCGCCTTTTTCCTATACGCTTGGCGTGTTTGCGGCGAGCGGGGCGGTGTTCGTCGCGATCAGCCTCGCCTGGCGCGGTCGCGCGCTCGCGGCGTTGCCGCTCCGGCGCTGGGTGATCGGGGTCGTCGCGGCGGCAAGCAGTATCGGCTCTTACGGGCTTGCACTCTGGGCGATGACCCGCGCCCCAATCGCCGCGATCGCCGCGCTCCGCGAGACCGCGATCTTGTTCGGCATGGGGCTCGCGTGGCTCGTTCTCGGCGAGCGGATGGGATTTACGCGGCTGATCGCGGGCGCGCTGATCCTCAGCGGGGCGGTGGTGCTGAGGCTCTTTTGAGCGCTGGCGCTTTGCCAGCCAAGGCGCGGCGCGCTATGGAGGCGCGAGCACGAGGGCACGATGGAAGACGACAGCGATATCGAGGACGAGACCAAGGCAACACCAGAGAGCCTGCTCCCCTATGATCTCTGGACGGAGGCGGCGCTCCGCGCGGTGGTCACCCGCGCGCTCGATCACGCCGCGAAATATGGCTTGCCCGGCGCGCATCATTTCTTCATCACCTTCCGCACAGATCAGCCAGGGGTTGAGATGCCGGCCTCCTTGCGTGCACGGTATCCGCGCGAGATCACCATCGTTTTGCAGCATCAATTCTGGGATCTCACGCTCGACACTGCACGCGAGTTGTTTAGTGTCGGCCTCTCGTTTGGCGGTGTGCCCTCGCGCGTGACCGTTCCGTTCGCCGCGATCACCGCGTTCGCCGACCCCGCGGTGCAGTTCGGCCTGCAATTCCAGGTTGCCGACCCACCTCCGGTGGCAAGCGAGGAAAGCGCCGAGCCGCCGCCCGCGGCGGAGGACGTCGCGGAGACGCCGCAAATCGTCCAGCTTTCGGCATTTCGCAAACGCACGAAAGAGGCGAAGGAGTGAGATGATGGAGACCGATGCCGCCAAGCCCGCCGCGCGGCCGGGCAATTTCCTCTATTCGCCGATGTTTCCCTTGGCCGAAAGCGCGATACCCTGGAAACGGCTCGCCATCTCTGGGGTGAACGTCGAGCGCTGCGCCGGGCGCGATATCGTGCGCATCGCGCCGGAGGCGCTCAGCGAATTGGCGTTTCAGGCGTTTCACGATGTCTCGCATCTGCTTCGCCCTGGCCATCTCCAGCAATTGCGGGCGATCCTCGATGATCCCGAGGCGTCGGCGAATGATCGCTTCGTCGCCCTGCAATTTCTCAAAAACGCCGCGATCGCCGGCCGCGGCGTTTTGCCGATGTGTCAGGATACCGGCACCGCCATCGTGTTCGGCAAAAAGGGCCAGCGCGTCTGGGTCGAGGGCGACGAGGAGGAAGCGCTCGCTTATGGCGTTCATCGCACCTACACCGAAACCAATCTCCGCTATTCGCAGATGGCGCCGCTTTCGATGTTCGAGGAGGTGAACACCGGCAACAATCTCCCGGTGCAGTTCGACATCCTCGCCGCCCCCGGCGAAGCGCATGCCGAGGAATTTCATTTCCAGTTCATCGCCAAGGGCGGCGGCTCGGCGAACAAGACGTTTCTTTATCAGGAATCGCGTGCCGTGCTGACGCCGGAAAAGCTGCTCGGCTTCATCGAAGCGAAGATGAAGACGCTCGGCACTTCGGCCTGCCCGCCCTATCATCTTGCGGTGGTGATTGGCGGCACCAGCGCCGAGATGACGCTG
>JAJYXY010000051.1 GCA_021801465.1 Pseudomonadota bacterium | reverse complement strand
TTTTTTTCCGCGTGCTTCGGCGAATGCCACGAGCGCGGCGTGGAGCGCGGGCGGGGTGAAATCGACGCGCGCGAGCGCCCGCGCCAAATCGCCGAGCATCTCCCGCGCGCCGGGGGCGGCGAGCAGGGCGCGGGCCTTCTCGCTCAGCGGAAGCGGCGGCTTCATGGCGAGGAAAGCCGCGCTTTCGGCGAGTTCGACGAGGGTGCGCGCGCGTTCCTTGAGCCCCGGCATCAAGGCGCGGATGCGCGCCCGCGCGACATCATCGGAAACGAGCCCCGGCTGACCCGCGAGCCGCGCCAGGGCTTCCTCGGTCAGCCGCGTATCATCGGCGGCACGCAGCCAGACGGCGTTGAGATGGGTGAGTTTCGCGTAATCCATGCGCGCCGCCCCGCGCCCGACGCCGTCGAGATCAAATAGCCGGATCGCCTCTTCCCGCGAGAGGATTTCGGCGTCGCCATGGCCCCAGCCGAGCCGCAGCAGATAATTACAGAGTGCTTCGGGCAGAAACCCTTGCTCGCGGAATTCGAGCACGCTGACCGCACCGTGGCGCTTGGAGAGCTTCGCCCCGTCGGCGCCGTGGATCAGCGGGATATGGGCAAAGCGCGGCGGCTCCCAGCCCATCGCCTGATAGATCTGGACCTGGCGGAACGTGTTGGTGAGGTGGTCATCGCCGCGGATGACATGGGTGATCGCCATATCGTGATCATCGACGACGACGGCGTGGAGATAGGTCGGGGTGCCATCGCTGCGGAGGATGATCATGTCATCCAATTCGGCGTTGGCGACGCGGACCGGCCCTTGCACCAGGTCTTCGACCATGGTCTCGCCGTCGCGCGGGGCCTTGAGGCGGATTGCCGGCGCGACGCCCGCCGGGGCCTCGGCCGGGTCGCGGTCGCGCCAGCGCCCGTCATAGCGTGGCGGCCGTCCTTCTTTCAGGGCTTGCTCGCGCATCTCGCGCAGCTCCTCGGCGCTGGCATAGCAGCGATAGGCGCGCCCGGCCGCGAGCAGGGCGTGCGCGACCTCGGCATGGCGCGCGGCGCGCGTCGATTGGAACAGCGGCGGCTCATCGGGGGTCAGTCCAAGCCAGTCGAGCCCTTCGAGGATCACCTGGACCGCCTCCTCGGTGCTGCGGGCGCGGTCGGTGTCTTCGATGCGGAGCAGGAACTGGCCGCCGTGGTGGCGGCTGAAAAGAAAATTGAAGAGCGCGGTGCGGGCGCCGCCGATGTGAAGAAGCCCGGTTGGGCTGGGCGCAAAGCGGGTGCGGATGGTCATGGGCCGCTTCTACAGCATGTTATCGATTTGGGGTAAAGTATTGCCAGAAATTTCCATGGAAGATTAAGCTTCCCCCGCCATGCTAGTGTCCTGCCCCTGAAATGGTTTGTGGCATTTCAGGGATCAGCAGACCACTGAAAAAAAGAGCGAGTATCCAAGACATTCGCTTGCGAATTTCTAAAACACGACACGAGCGAGCCGATATCACCCGCAGGAGGTTTGAGAGGCCGATGCCGATGAGCCGTTTTTCGACTGCCCCGCGTCTCGTCATCACGCTCGGGCTTTATGGCAGTGCCTCGACGTGGATTTTCAATGTCGTGCGCGAGGCGTTGAATGCGGCGTATGGGGCCGAGCGGGTGTGCGCCTATTATGCCGATGCGATCGCGCTCATTTTGCAGGACGGGGCGATTCCGGGGCGTGTCGCTCTCGTCAAGATGCATGTCGGCGACGAGTCGCTTGCGAGTTTCGTCCATCTTGCGCAGCCCCTATTGTTGCTCAGTGTGCGGGATCCACGTGATGCCGTTGTTTCGCTTATGCAGCGTTTTGGCCAGGATTTCGATAAGGCGGCGGCGCGGGTGGTGCAAAGTGCGCAGCGTATTTTTCCCTTCGCCGCTGCCGGCCATCCTTATCTGCGCTATGAGGATAATTTCTTTGCGCGCATGGAAACCATCGACGCTATTGTGCCCCGGCTTGGCATTGTGCTCCCCGACGCGGCCAAGGCGGCGATTTTCGCTCAGTATGACACGGGTTCGGTGCGAAATTTCGCAGATCGAGTGGCGACCCTTCCGGCTGAGCGATTAGAGGGCGGCGCGCATGATCTTTTCGATCGCGTGACGCATATTCATCGCAGCCATATCGGCGATGGGCAAATCGGCAAGTGGCGTGAGAAGCTTTCCGCTGCCGAAAGCGCGGCGATTTCGGATGCTTTGCCTGATTTCATCGCCAATTTCGGCTACGGATAAAAGTTTTTTGGTTCTTTTTTTCAAAAAAGAACTCTTCTTTGGCCTTCTCTATGACCCGCCGATGCGCGCGAGCGCTTCTTCGATGGCTTTACCCTCGGCGCTGGCGGCTGACATTTTTGCCCGGGTTTCCTCGATGATTTCGGGCGGTGCGCGCTTGGCGAAATCGGGATTCCCCAATTTGCGGGCGTGGCGCTCGAATTCGGCCTTTGCCTCATCGTGTTTTTTACGCAGCCGCGCGCGTTCGGCGTCGAGATCGATGACGTCCGCGAGCTGGAGGAAAGCTTTGGTCGCGCCGTTGTCGATCGCGATTTGGACGCAGCCGGCGGGGGGCGCGCCTTCGATCAGAGTAATGTCCGAAACCCGCCCGAGGCGGCGGATTTCGCTGTTCCATGCTTCAAAGAGCGGAACGTTGCTCTGATAGAGAAGCGGGATCTGACGCGAGGGCGGAACATTGAGCACGGCGCGGGTTGCGCGGATTTCCGAGATCAGCGCAATGGCGCCCTCGACCTCACGATGGCTTTCCGAGCGCTCCTGCCCGGAGACGGTGGGCCATGGCGCGCGAATCAGGCTACCCTCGGCGCCGAAGCCGAAATGGTGCCAGAGGGTTTCGGTGACGAACGGCATGACAGGGTGGAGGAGGCGGAGGATGATGCCGAACACATGCGCTGCGACGGCGCGAAACTCCGGCTGAAATGTTGTCTCGTAATGCTCCGTTCCTGCAAGAGTCGGCTTGATGAATTCCAAATACCAGTCGCAATAGGTGTTCCAGAGAAAGCGATAGCAAACTTGCGCGTATTCGTCGAAACGATAGGCTTCGAGCGCCTTCGTCGCCTCGGCGATCGCGCCGTCGGCGGCATCCAGAATCCAGCGCGAAAGCCGATGCCGCGCCTGCGCCGGATCGAAATCCGCGACCGGCGCGATGCCGTTCATTTCGCAAAACCGCGCCGCGTTCCAGAGCTTTGTGACAAAACTGCGCTGGCTTTCGACGCGGCTTCGGCCGAGCTTGATATCGCGCCCCGGCCCAGCGGCGGCGCAGATGGTAAAGCGCAAGGCGTCAGCGCCGAATTCATCGATCAGCGCCAGTGGATCGATGACATTGCCCTTCGATTTGGACATTTTCTGGCCGCGCTCATCGCGCACCAAGCCGTGGATGTAGACGTCGCGGAACGGCACATCGCCCATGAAATGATGGCCCATCATCATCATCCGCGCGACCCAGAAGAAGATGATGTCAAACCCCGTCACCAACACATCGGTCGGGTAATAGCGCTTGAGTTCCTTCGTTTCCTCCGGCCAGCCGAGGGTGGAGAATGGCCATAGCGCCGAGCTGAACCAGGTATCGAGCACGTCCTCGTCCTGGCGGAGTTCGACGTCGCGGCCAAGTTGCTCGCGTGCCAGCCGTTGCGCTTCCTCCGCGTTTTCAGCAACGAACACTTCGCCCTCGGGCCCATACCATGCGGGAATACGATGGCCCCACCAGAGCTGACGGGAAATGCACCAGGGCTCGATCTCGCGCATCCAAGCAAAAAACGTATTTTGCCATTGTTCCGGCACGAAGCGGGTTTTTCCGGATTCGACCGCCTCGATCGCGGCTTTTGCGAGCACTTTGGCATCGAGGAACCATTGTATCGTACGTAATGGCTCAATCGGCACGCCAGAACGGTCGCCATGCGGGACTTTATGAGTGTGCGGCTCAACTCTTTCCAGCAGACCGCGGCGCTCCAATTCGGCGACGATTTTCTCCCGCGCAACGAACCGATCAACGCCGTCAAGGGATCTCAAAAAATCAGCGTCATCTTGACGACGCAAATCCAGGTCGATTTCGCCAAGCGTTATTCTGCCTTCGCGATCGATGACTGAAGTTATCGCTAGGCCGCCTTTTGGATATCGTCTTGCAACGTTCCAATCGTTGAAATCGTGCGCCGGCGTAATCTTGACGGCGCCTGTCCCCTTCTCGGGATCACTGTATTCATCCGCGATGACAGGAATCATCCGGTTAACGAACGGAAGCTCTGCATATCGGCCAATCAGACCGCGATAACGCGGATCTTCCGGATGCACCGCAACCGCGACATCGCCGAGCATGGTCTCCGGCCGGGTCGTTGCGACCGTGATAGACCATCCCTCGTCGCCGACGATCGGATAGCGAATATACCAGAGATGGCCTTTGACTTCCCGGCTCTCCACTTCGAGATCGGAAACCGCGGTTTGCAGCTTCGGATCCCAATTGACCAAACGATAGTCGCGAGAGATCAGATTTTCGCGGTAAAGCCGAACGAAAACGCGCCGCACCGCCGCCGAAAGCCCCTCATCGAGGGTAAACCGCTCGCGCCGCCAATCGAGCGAGGCGCCGAGACGGCGCAGCTGCTGCGTGATCTGGCCACCGGACTCGGCTTTCCACTGCCAGACGCGCTCCAGAAACTTCTCGCGCCCAAGCTCCTTGCGCGAAACACCCTCGGCCGCCAGCAGGCGCTCCACCACCATCTGCGTCGCAATCCCGGCATGGTCCGTCCCCGGCTGCCACAGCGCATCAAACCCGGCCATGCGCTTCCAGCGGATCAACACATCCTGCAGGGTGAAGGTGAGCGCATGACCCATATGCAGGCTGCCCGTGACGTTGGGCGGCGGAATCATGATGGTGAAAGGGCGCTTGCCGCTCTCCGGCGCGGCGGCGAAAGCGCCGGATTTCTCCCAGAGCTCATAAAGGCGCGCTTCTACCGCGTTGGGCGAAAAAAATTTGTCCAGCTTGTCGAGGTCAGGCATCTCATGTCCGAAATAAAAAAAGGAGGTTGTCCTTTTTTGAAAAAAAGGACCAAAAAACTTTTATCCGTTAGGAAATGGTGCGATTGACCACGCGCTCGATCTCATTGCGCACCAAACGTTCGACGAGCGCTGGCAAATGCGCATCAAGCCACGCCTTGAGCAGCGGGCGAATCTCCTCGCGAACCAAATCCTCAATCGTCGGACCCGAACGATGCACCGGCGTCAGGCGATCAGCGGCAAGCGTTCGTACCAGACCAAGAATGGAAGCGGCAGCACTTTCCGCGGCATCAGGGGCGAGAAGCGGCGCTTCCTCGGCCACAGGGGCGCTTTGCGGGAGAGAAGACGCGGCCGGCTCTTCCGGCGGCGACGCTTCCACCGGCTGAGGCGGCTCGATCGCAACAGGCGCAGGCTCGATCGCAACAGGCGCCGGCTCGGGCGGCGGCGAACTCGGCGCGGGCTCCTTCTCGACCATCATGCCAGGGTCGAGAACAAGCACATCATCGCCCGCCGGCGGCGCCGCAGCCTCATCCTCACTCAAAATGCGGCGGATCGAGGAAAGGATTTCCTCCATCGAGGGATCGCCCGCATCCTCGTGTTTCGGCGTCTCACTACTCATACCGGCGCCACACCCTCTCCGTGTTCGGCATCAGCGCCGAACCCACCGTCCATCCCCCATCATCGGCGATGTTGATTAAGATCCTGTTCACAAGCCCCACCAACTCACCGCCCCGGCTGGCCAGTGGCATAATCGCCCGTGCCGAACCACCGATTGCGCACGGCCCGATAATACGCCGTCTCATCATAGGTCGCGACAGGGAGACTGAGATCATGCGCGGTGAGCCGCCCCACCGCCGAGGCGACGTTATACGAGCCATTCACCAAACTCGCGAGATCCTGCACCAGCGTCACTTGCGAGGTGAGCAGCGCCTGCTGCGCATTCAACACATCGAGCGTCGTGCGGCTGCCAACGATCGCCTCACGCTCCACCCCCTCGAGCGCGATCTCATTCGAACGCACCGCCGCCCGGTCGCTCGCAATCGCCGCACGCGCGGCAATCAACGTCTCCCACGCTTGCGTCGCCGACTGGATCGCGGTGCGGCGCGCCTCATCGAGGCTTTTACGCGCCGCCTGCTCATTCTGGCGCGCCTGGCGGATGGCGGCATATTCCGAACCACCCTGATAGATCGGCATATTCAAATTCAGCGTCACCTGCCCGCCATTGGTCGCGCTGTAGGGGAACGCGACGTTCTGCTGGGTGAAATTCTGGTTCTGCACGCTCACCGTCGGCATCAGATTGGCAAACGCCGCATCGATCGCGTCCTGCGCCGCGGCAAGCTGAAATTGGGCGTTGATCACGTTCGGGTTATTCGCGGCAGCGAGCTTGTTCGCCGTCACCTCGTCTTTAACAGGCAGTTTCAGCGGCTGCGGTTCGCTGAGATGCTCGGCCTGTTCGCCGATGATGCTAAGATAGGTCGCGCGCGCGGTCTGCAGCGTGCCCTCGGCAGTCTCGCGCTGCGACCGCGCTTGCGCCAGCGCCGCCTCTGCTTGCGCGACATCGGTGCGGGTGATCTCGCCGACGCGGAAACGGTCGTTGGTGGCTTGGAGCTGCTTGGTCAGCACCTGCTCGTTGTTGATGTTGAGGGCGAGCAGCTGCTGATCCTCGATCACCGTGACATAGGCATTGACCGCCTGGGTGAACACTTGTTGTTCGGTCGCGATCAACTTGGCGCGCTCGGCCATGACGTTGTTTTCGGCCTCTTGCGTCTGCGCATGCACCTTGCCACCCGTATAGAGCGGCTGCGTGATATTGGCCTGAGCGATGCCAAGGTCACGGGCATTGGCGAATACTTGGAGGGGCCCGGGCGGGAAATAGAGCGACTGGGTGCCGTAGCCATAGCCCGCCTCACCCTGAAACTGCACCTGTGGGCGCCAGCCAGCGAGCGCGGTCGGCACGTTTTCATCGACCGAACGCAAATGCGCGCGCTCGCTGAGCAGCGTCGGGTTGGTCGAATAGGCAGCGACCAGGGCCTCGACCAAAGTGTGCGGCGCAGTGGTGCGCGGGTTGGCCGCGGCATTCGCCCCGGCTTGCGCCGCATGCGGGAGTTGCGGGCCGAACGGCACAGCATTGGCCGCCCCCGGGCTGGTCGGCGGCGCGACCCCTGGCGGCGGCTGCGACAGATCGGCGGCACGCGCAAGGCCGCCAAGCCCCGCCACCGCAACCAAGCCAACCCCCCAGAGGAGGCCGGCGATCAGCTTTTCCATGCGCGAACGCCCGTCCATGCCCTCACCCCTCAACTCCACCCCCAAAGCGCTTCCCTGGGGCACAAATTCGGCGATGTTCTGCCACAAACCGCGCCCTCGCGCCAATCATTCTACACCTTGGCGTCTACACCTTGCGCGCGATTAGCCGCGCTCCTCGGTATGCACCCCGAGCTGCTTCAATTTGCGATGCAAAGCGCTGCGGTCGAGCCCAACGAATTGCGCGGTGCGGCTGACATGGCCGGAAAAACGCAGAAGCTGCGCCTGCAGATACTGGCTTTCAAACAACTCCCGCGCCTCGCGCAACGGCAGCGCCATGATATCGGCATGTGGATCGAGCGCCAGCACCGCCGGCACCCCGGAAATGATCTCCGGGGGAAGGGAATCGGCGCGAATGGGATCCCCCGCCGGCGCCACCGCCATGATCATCAGCCAATCCATGAGATTGCGGAGCTGGCGCACATTCCCCGGCCAATCATAGGCTTGCAGCGCGGTGAGGGCATCGGTCGAAAGCTCGCGCCGCGGCATGCCGGCACTTTCCGCCGAGCGTTGCAGGAAATGCTGCGCGAGTGCGGGAATATCCTCGCGCCGCTCGCGCAAGGCGGGAACGCGGAGCGGCACCACGCTCAGCCGGTAATAAAGATCCTCGCGAAACCGCCCGGCGGCGATCTCGGCTTGCAGGTCGCGGTTGGTCGTCGCGACGACGCGGACATCAACCCGCACCCGCGCCGCGCCGCCGAGCCGCTCGAAAGTCTGATCCTGGAGCGCGCGGACGATCTTGCCCTGGGTTTCGAGCGGCATGTCCGAGACCTCATCGAGCAGCAGCGTGCCGCCATGGGCGCGCTCGAGCACACCGGCGCGGCGTGGGCGCACGCTCGGGTCGGGCCCGGCCTCGATCCCGAATAATTCTTCCTCGAAGCGCCCAGGGTTCAGCGTCGCGCCGTTGAGCACGACGAAGGGCCCCTCGGCGCGGCGCGACAAACGATGGATCATGCGCGCCGCGATCTCTTTGCCGACGCCGGCAGCGCCGCTGATCAGAACCCGCGAGCCGGTCGGCGCCACCCGCTCGATCGCCGCGCGCAGCGCCTCGATCGCGGGCGAGCGGCCGATCAGCTCGTTCTCGGGCCCAGCGCGAAGCCGCAATTCGGCGTTCTCGCGCGCAAGCAGCGCCGCTTCCAGAGCGCGCCGCACAACGAGAAGCAGGCGATCGACCTTGAACGGTTTTTCGATGAAATCATAAGCCCCCTGCTGGATTGCCGCGACCGCCATCTCGATCGTGCCGTGGCCGGAGATCATGATCGCCGGCACTTGCGGCTCCTCGCGATGGAGGATTTCGAGAATGCCGAGCCCGTCCATCGCGCTGTCCTGAAGCCAGACATCGAGGATGACGAGCGAGGGCCGGCGCTGGCGGAAGGCGGCGATCGCCTCCTCGGCGGTGCTCGCCGTCCGCGTCTCATAGCCCTCGTCGGAAAGCAGGCCCTCAATGAGCAGCCGGATATCGGGCTCGTCATCGACGATCAGAATGTCATGCGCCATGGTGCAACCTTAAGAAGAAGCGGGGGCGCGAGGCAAGACGAGGGTTACGATGGCACCCGGCCCTGGGCGACGGTCATCGAGCCACAAGCTCCCACCGTGATCTTCCATGATTTTTTTGACGATGGCGAGGCCGAGCCCCGTGCCCTTCGGTTTGTGCGTGACATAGGGTTCCGCGAGGCGCGCGCGATCCTCGGCGGGAAGGCCGATCCCATCATCCTCGATCTCGATCCGCACCACCGTCTCATCCGCCGCCACCGAAACGGCGATCACGCCTGCGCCCGCGCGCATGCCGATCGCATCGGCGGCGTTTTGCAGGAGATTGGTGAGCGCCTGGCCGAGCAATCGATGGTCACACGGCGCGATCGGCCCGGCCGGCGGGATCCGCGTCGTCCAGGCGATCTCGGGGTGGGCGTGGCGTTGCAAGATCAGCACTTCGCGCAGAATGCGGCCGATATCTTCGGGGCGGATCACTGGCTGCGGCATACGCGCAAACGCCGAAAATTCATCGACCATGCGGCCGATATCGCCGACATGGCGGACGATGGTATCGGCGCATTGGCTGAACGTCTCGGGGTCGGAGTGGATTTCCTTGGCGAAGCGGCGCTTCAACCGCTCGGCGGCGAGCTGGATCGGGGTCAGCGGGTTCTTGATCTCATGCGCGATGCGCCGCGCGACATCGGCCCAGGCCGCCTTGCGCTGGGCGGATTGCAGCTCGGTGATGTCATCGAAGGTGACGACGAAGCCGCGCGCCCGACTCGCCGCCTGCTCGGCGCTGATCCGCACCAAGAGGGTGCGGCGGCGATGGGCCGGGCCGATCGCGATCTCGCCCGTATGCACGCGCTCGGGCGCGGCGCGCGCGGCCTCGATGAGCGGCGCGAATTCCGGCACCTCCGCCCCGAGATCGCGCCCGATCGCGGTCATCAACTCGCGGTCGAGGAGGTCGCCGGCGGCGCGGTTCGGGAGTTCGATGCGGCCTTCGTCATCGAGGCCGATGACCCCGGCGGAGACGCCAGAGAGCACCGCCTCGGTGAAGCGCCGGCGCTCGTCGATCTGGCTATAGGCATCCATCAGCTCGCTGCGCTGCGCGCCGAGTTGCCCGGTCATGCGGTTGAAGGCGCGGGAAAGCCCGGCGATTTCGTCCCCGGTCGCGGTTTCGGGTACCCTGACCGCGAGGTCGCCGGCCCGCACCCGCTCGGCGGCCTGGATCAGCCGCCCGATCGGCCGCGCGATCTGATTGGCGATGACGAGGCCGATCAGCACGGCGGCGGCGAGCACGAGAAGGGCGACAAGCGCGAAGACGACGATAAACGTAATCTGTAAGCCGGAGCGGTTCTGATCGAGCCGGTCATACTCCGCGACCGCCTTTTGCACCCGCGCCATGTGATCGAGGATCGCGGGATCGACCGGGCGATCGATCATCAGCATCAAGGACGGCGTCGCATTGATCAGCACGACGGCGCGCACCCGCGTGCCATCGCCGCCATCCATGACCACGGCGTCACCGCCGCGCGCCGCCTCGATCGCCCAGGAAGGCGGCAATTCGGCACCGAGCCCCGACATCAGACCGGCAGAGGCCAGCACCTGCCCGGTCTCGGGCTCGAACACCACTGCCTCGGTCAAGCCGCGCAGCGCCGCTTGCGTCCCGAGAATATGGGCGAAGGTTTCCGGATCATCGGCGAGAAAACGGCCGGCTTGGGCGAGATCATTGGCCATGCCAAGGGCATCGGCGCGGATATTGTTGCGATGCTCGTCGAGATAGCCCTGCGCTGCTTGCAGACTTTCTTCGAGCGCAGTCTGCACGCGCTCGTTGAACCACGCCTCGATGCCGACATTGAAGATCGCCGCGGCAAAGCCGGCGACGACGATCGCCGGGACGACGGCGACGCCACTGAAAAGCAGCACCAGACGGACATGCAGCTTCGAGCCCGCCGATCCCCGCCGCCGCTCGACCCAGACCCGCGTGACCCGCCCGGCGAGCAAGGCGCCGAGCAACAGCAGCACCACGACATTGGCGAGCGCGAGGCCAAACACCAGATTGGGCCGAAGCGCAAACGGCAAGCCATTGGCCAGCACGACGAAGGTGCCAATCCCGAGCATGAGCGCCGAAGCCGCGAGAATGAGCGTCGTCGCCTTGCCGAGCAGGAGATCGGCGAACGCCGAAAGGCGCCGCCAGCGCCGCTGAGCCCCCCCTTCCGCGGCGCCCGCGCCATCGGTCGGCTCGGTGCCGACATCACGCTCGGAGAGGATGAGGGTCATACCCGCTATCCCGGCCGCGTCACGGTACGCCGCGCAGAACCTGGATATCGAGGTCGCGGATCTTCTTGCGCAGCGTGTTGCGGTTGAGCCCAAGCATAGCGGCAGCCTTGATTTGATTGCCCCGGGTCGCCGTCAAGGTCATCGCGATCAGCGGCCGCTCGACCTCGGCCAGCACTTGGTCATAGATATTGGCCGGCGCCAAGCCATCGCGATGGGCGGCGAGAACCTGCATGATATGCCGCTCGAGCGCCTGCGCCAAGCGCTCCGGCCCGGCAATCGCGGTCTCCGTCACTGGCGCTTCGGGCGGCGTGTCGAGCAACTCGGCCTCGATCGCCTCGCGCCCGATCAACTCCTCAGGGTAGAGTGCGGCAAGGCGCCGCATGACATTTTCGAGCTCGCGCACATTGCCCGGCCAGCGATAGGCCATCAGCGCCTGGCGCGCCCCCTCGTCGAGCGATTTCGCCGCCATCCCCTCCTCGCGCGCGCGGTCGAGAAAATGGCGGGCGAGTTCGGGGATGTCCTCGGCGCGTTCGCGCAGCGGCGGCAGGCGGATCGGCACCACGTTGAGGCGATAAAACAGATCCTCGCGGAACAGGCCCTGGCGGATCGCTTGGCGGAGATCGCGGTGGGTCGCAGCGATGATGCGGACATTGGCGCGGATCGCCTGGCGCCCGCCGACGGAGGTGAATTCCCCCTCCTGCAGCACGCGGAGAAGCCTAGTTTGCGCCTCGGGCGGCATGTCGCCGATTTCGTCGAGAAACAGCGTCCCCCCCGCCGCTTGCTCGAAGCGCCCCGGGCTCCGTTGGGTCGCCCCGGTGAAGGCGCCGCGCTCATGGCCGAACAATTCGCTTTCGATCAATTCGCGCGGGATCGCCGCCATGTTGATGGCAACGAACGGGCCGCCGCGGCGGCGCCCGTAATCATGCAGCGCGCGCGCGACCAGCTCCTTGCCGGTGCCGGACTCGCCGATGACCATCACCGTGAGATCGGTGGTGGTGAGGCGGGCGATGGTGCGATAGATCTCCTGCATCGCCGCACTGCGCCCGATCAGCGGCAGGCGTTCCTCGCTCTCGCCAACGCGTGGCGCGATCTCGGCAACCGGCGCCGGCTGCGCCAGGGCGCGCGCGACGGTTGTCAGCAATTCCTTGAGATCGAAGGGCTTGGGCAGATATTCGAAGGCCCCGCGCTGCGCCGCCTTAACCGCCGTCAGCAGCGTCGATTGCGCGCTCATCACGATGACGCGCAAATCCGGACGCAGGCGGCGAATGCGCGGCACGAGATCGAGCCCGTTTTCATCCGGCATGACGACGTCAGTGATGACGAGATCGCCCTCGCCGTCTGCAACCCAACGCCAAAGCGTCGCCGCCGTGGGCGTGCTCCGCACCTGATAGCCGGCGCGGCCGAGCGCCTCGGTGAGCACCGTGCGGATCGAGCGGTCGTCATCGGCGAGAAGGATCGTCGGCAAAGTGCCAGAGGCGGTCATGCGGCGTCCCCTGTTTCCGTCAGCATCGGCAGATGGAGGCGAAATTCGGTTCGGCCCGGCCGGCTATCGACCTCGATCAGCCCGCCATGATCGCCGATGATCTTGGCGACCAAGGCGAGGCCAAGCCCACTGCCGCCGGCGCGCGAGGTCACGAACGGGTCAAAAAGATGCGGGCGGATGTCATCGGCGATCCCCGGGCCATTATCACGAACGCTAACCACCAGCGGGAGATGCAAGGCGCGCGCCGCGCCCGGCATGGCGAGGCGAAACCCGTGCTGGAACCCGGTTGTGAGCGTGATTTCGCCAGGCGTCACCCCGGCCTCGGTGATCGCCTCGGCAGCGTTTTTGACGAGATTGAGGAGAGCCTGCACCAGCTGGTCGCGATCGCCGGCAACCGGTGGCAGCGAGGGGTCGTAGGCCTCGTGAAACCGTATCCCGGCGGCGAACCCAGTCTGTGCGAGGCGGCGGACATGCTCGAGCACGCGATGGATGTTCACCGCCTCGCGTTTGAGCGGCTTTTCGCCAAACACTTCCATCCGCTCGACGAGGGCGCGGATACGGTCGGCCTCGTCGCGGATCAGGATGGCGAGCGCGCGATCGGCCTCGGCCACCGAGTTTTCGAGCAACTGCGCAGCACCCCGAATGCCGGAAAGCGGGTTTTTCACCTCATGGGCGAGCACCGCCGCCATGCCGGCGACACTGCGCGCCGCCCCGCGCACGTTCAATTGCTGGTCGAGCGCGCGGGCGGCGGAAAAATCCTGCAACACCAGCAAGACGGCGCCTGGCATCTCGGCGAGCGGCGATCCCTGCGCGGTGATGCCGTGTTTCGATAGCCGCGGGCTTTCCAGGGTCAGATCGTGATCGGACATCGTCACCTCGCGCCGGCGCACCTGCGAGAGCAAGAGAAAGAGCGGGTTGTCGGGCGGGATGATATCGACGAGGCGGAGCTGCGAAAGCTGTGACAGCGAGAGGCCAAAAAACTGCTCG
>JAJYXY010000052.1 GCA_021801465.1 Pseudomonadota bacterium | reverse complement strand
GCAAAACGTGGCACCACATTCCAGCGGAAAATCGCCCCGCCCGTTGCGTAACCCATTGAAACGATTCATCTCACAATTCGGGAAACGGGCCCGCACCGTTGAACTTCAGCAACACCGCTCGGCGCACCATGGCACGGTGCGCCTCCCTCAGCTGCGGCGACACGCGCAGAGGCCCGCGCAATGATTTAGATCAGGGTTTTCCCGATTTTCGCGCCATATCTCAGCGCCATATCTCAGCGCACGATAAACGACGCAAAAGAAGGGATCGACCGCGCCAGAACCACAAAAAATAACGTCCAAGAAAAATACCCGAGCTCCTATTGTAATTATTGGTATATTTGTTTTGATGATAGGGATTTTGGAAGCCTCTTCGCCCACGCATGCAGACATGGTCGGTGATAACGGCGACGCCGCGGACGGAATTTCCACAGTTAATCTTTTTGCCAGCTCAAAGGGCTCTCTTTTCTACTCCGCGGCGGGCATCGCGATGACGCCGGCCGAACAATGGTTCACGGCGACCCCGAAAGAGGGTGAAAATTTTGCCAACAGCTATGCGTTCGCACAGGAATTCATGCGCCTGGGTCTCGGCTATCATTTCAATTCCGGCATTACGTTTTACGCAGAAGCGTTGAGCCCCGGTTTGTCCGATCTCCCGACACATGCCATTGCCACCTATCCGCAAGGCGAGCTCGGCATGGGCGCGACCTATTACGCGGCGAACGGCACCCGTGACGCCTCCGCAATCTTTCTCAAACGGGCTTTCATCTCCCTCGATCCCAGGCAATTCGATGGGTTCGGCCTCACCGGCTGAACCAGCGGCTTTCCCTTAGCTGGTATTTCGGCCATGTTTCCGGTGGCGCCGTCATCGCCGCGAACTATCCACTCGGCAAAGACGCCAATTACGGCTTCATGATGCTCGCCTGGCATCTTTGACCCTGGGATCTCCACCCGCTTTCGCGCCCATATCGGCCGAGATAGGGCGCCAAAGCGCACCCGATTGAACGGCGCCGATATCTATGAATAATAACCATCACACGGCGCCGCTCGGTGTCGCCACGGGAGGAAAAATTGACAAAATCCATGGGAAAAGCAAAGAAATCTCGGCGGCTTCGGCTTGCCGGCCTTGCGGTCGGGCTGCTCGCGGCCTTTGCCCTTCCCGGTCTTGCGCGGGCGGAGGACCAGAAGGTCGAGCTGAAACTCGCGCACTGGCTGCCACCGGCGCATCCGCTGCAAAAATCGGTGGAGGAATGGGCGGCCTCGATCAAGGCCGATTCCCATGGCTCGCTCACCTCGGTGATATTTCCCGCTGAGCAGCTCGGCAAGGCGTTCGACCATTACGACCTCGCGCGTGACGGCATCGCCGATGTGAGTTTCGTCAACCCCGGCTATCAGCCCGGCCGGTTTCCGATTATCGCCCTCAGCGATTTGCCGTTTCAGTATCACGACGCCAAAACCGGCACCGCCGCCCTCGATGACTGGTATCGCGCCTACGCCGCGCGCGAGATGAAGGATGTGCATTACTGTTTCGCCTTCATGCACGACCCCGGAACGCTGCACACCCGCCGGCAGGTTCTTATGCCGGCCGATATCCGCGGCCTCAAGCTGCGGCCGGCGGATGCGACGATCGGCAATTTCGTCACGTTGCTCGGCGGCACCAATGTCCAGGCCTCGGCGCCGGCCGCGCGCGACCTGCTCGAACGCCGCGTCGCGGACGGGATTTTCTTCCCCTGGGGCTCGCTCGTGCTGTTTGGCATCGACAAGGTCGTGAAATACCATATCGATGCCAATTTCTATGTCACCACCTTTGTCTGGGTCATGAACAAGGCGCGCTATGACGGCCTCGCGCCCGACCAGAAAGCGGTGATCGACGCCCATTGCAACGCCGACTGGGCAGTGCGTTTCGCCAGCCCCTGGGCCGATTTCGAGGTCGCCGGCCGCGCCAAGGTCGCCGCCGAGCCGGGTCAGACCATCCTGACCTTGAACCCCGACCAGCTCAAAGCCTGGCGTGACGCGGCGGCGCCGCTCCACCAGGACTGGGCGGCCACGGTCAAACGTGCCGGCAGCGACCCAGACGCCATCGCCGCGGCGTTCGACGCCAGCCTCGCCGCCCACCACGCGCAATACTGAACGCGGCAATGGGCGGCTTTCGCCTGATCGGCGCGATCGAGCGGGCTGCCGGTGCGCTGCTCGCCCTCGTCACTGCACTCACCTTCGTCTCGGTGGTGCTGCGCTACGTGTTCAACTGGTCGATCCCAGACAGCTACGATCTCGGGCGCAATCTCCTCGGCATCCTGATCTTCTGGGGCATCGCCGTCACCGGCTATCGTGGTGAGCACATTACCGTCGACCTCCTCTGGAACGCAGCCCCAGCGCCGGCGCGGCGCCTGCTTGCACGCTTTGATGACGCCGTGCTCGCGTTTGCGATGGCCGCGCTTGCCTGGACGATGGCAATGAAAACGCTCGATACCAAGACAAGCGGCGAGGCAAGCTACGACCTCAATTTGCCGCTCTGGCCGTTTCAGGCGGTGGCCTGGCTCGGCTTCGCGAGCGGCTTCTTGCTGGCGCTGGTGCGTCTGTTTCAGCCGACGCAGGGAAGAAAATAATGTTCTTTTTTGAAAAAAAGAACCAAAAAACTTTTTCCTGTTGGGCGGTGCCTGCGGCACGGCCCGCTCCGCGGAAAATCGCCGCGCCGAGAGAACCGGATAAAAGTCTTTTTGCTTCTTTTTCTTCAGAAAAAGAAGATTTTTGGGTGATTTTTTCTTCTTTGGAACGATGACATGGACCCTGGTCTGATCGCGATCCTCGGGTTCGTCGTCCTGTTCGCCCTGATGCTGCTTCGTGTGCCGGTCGGCATAGCCATGGGCTTGGTCGGGGTGGGCGGTTTCGGCTGCATCGCGGGTTTCGCGCCGGCGCTCAAGCTGCTCGCGCAATCGCCGATCCGGACGGCGACCGATGCCGGTTTCGCGGTAATCCCGATGTTCCTGCTGATGGGCGCGATCGCCTCCGAATCCGGCATGAGCACGGAATTGTTCAAGGCGGCGCATAGTTTTCTTGGCCATCGCCGCGGCGGGCTCGGCATGGCGACGATTGCCGCTTGCGCCGGGTTCGCCGCCATCTCCGGCTCCTCGGTCGCGACCGCGGCGACGTTTTCCGCCGTCGCCTACCCCGAGATGCGGCGCTTTCATTACCCGCAGAGTTTCGCCGCCGGCGTCATCGCCGCGGGTGGCACGCTCGGCGCCATTCTGCCGCCCTCGATCGTGCTTGCGGTCTATAGCCTCATCACCCAGCAGGATGTCGGAAAGCTCTATATCGCCGGGGTCCTGCCGGGCCTGCTCGCGATCGCGATGTATCTTGCGACCATCACCCTGATCGGAGCACTCCGCCCGGGGTTTCTGCCGACCACGCCGCGCGCCACCTGGGCCGAACGGCTGGCGGCAGTGCGCGGGGTCTGGGCGATCGGTCTTTTGTTCCTGTTCGTCGTCGGCGGGCTCTATGGCGGCATGTTCACCGCGACCGAGGCGGCGAGCATGGGCGCGGGCGGCGCCTTTCTCATCGCCATCTTCCGCCGCCGGCTCTCAGCGCCGCAGCTCATGCAGTGCCTGATGCGCGCGGTCCGCACCAGCGCTGCGATCTTCACCATCCTCATCGGCGCGCTTTTGTTCGGCTATTTTCTGACGGTGACGCAAACGCCGCAGCATCTGACGGCGGCGCTCGCCGGGCTCGGGATCGGGCGTTATGGCATTCTCGCGCTGATCATGCTGATGTATCTCGGCCTCGGCTGCGTGATGGATGCGATGGCGATGGTCATTCTCACCATCCCGATCGTCTTTCCGCTGATCACCACGCTCGGTTTCGATCCGATCTGGTTCGGCGTCATCATCGTCATGACGGTGGAGCTTGGGCTCATTCATCCGCCCGTCGGGATGAATGTGTTCGTCATCAAAAGCGTGATCGGCGAGGTCGGCATCGCGACGATTTTCGCCGGCGTCATCCCGTTCGTGATCACCGACATCGTCCGGCTTTGCATTCTGATCGCGTTTCCCGCGATTTCCACCTGGCTTCCGGGGCAGATGTAGCCAGCCCTGGCGCCTAGCTGAGCGCCTCGGCGATATAAGGCGGCAGCGCAAAGGCGGCGGCATGCACCTCGGGCGTCCAATAGCGGGTGGCGCCGAGGATCCCTGCCCCTGCGGCGCGGGTCCGAAGCTCCGCCGGCGCAACGGCGTCGAGCCCGGCGACCTTGGCGGCGAACCCGAGGGTCATAAACCCGCCGACATAGGTTGGCACCGCGACGACATAGGCACCGACATGCGCAAACGCGCGCCGGCGCCGGGCGCTCGTTTCGCGGAGCTCGTCCGCCTGCATAAAGGGAACCCCGCATTGGTTCACGATCAGGCCGCGCGAGGACAGAATTCGCGCCGAATGCGCATAGAATTCATCAGTGAACAAAACCTCGCCAACCCCGATCGGGTCGGTCGAGTCGACGATGATGACGTCAAAGGCGCCATCGGGCGCTTTCGCGACGTAATCGATTCCATCACCGACGATGATCTCGGCGCGTGGATCATGCCAGGCGTTGCCCGCGATCGCGGGCATGAATTCGCGCGCGAGCCTGATCACTTCGCTATCGATTTCGACCATGACCGCACGCGTGACGCCGCGATGGGCAAGCACCCGGCGCAAAACGCCACCATCCCCCGCACCGATGATCAGCACCCGCGCCGCCGCACCATGCGCCAACAGCGGCACATGGGCGATCATTTCCTGATAGACGAACTCATCCGCCTCGGTGATCTGCACCACGCCATCGAGCAACATCACCCGCCCGTGCGAGGCG
This sequence comes from Pseudomonadota bacterium, assembly GCA_021801465.1. GTDB lineage: Bacteria > Pseudomonadota > Alphaproteobacteria > Acetobacterales > Acetobacteraceae > Acidibrevibacterium. Next base: position 55,102 of record JAJYXY010000052.1, on the reverse strand, counting down.
CTTTCGAAAATCATGATGTCTTGAAAAGCGCTTTTGGTACGCGCAAGCTCGCGCACCATGGAAAAACGCTGCCCCCAATGCGGATACAGCGTCTCGTTCGCCCAGACTTCGCTTGGCATTACCCGACGAGGCCGCGCCGTTGCTCGCTGAGCTCGACACGCTCGGGCGTGAAGGCGGCGCGCAGAACCGGCACCGCCTTGTGCGGATCGCACGCGCCGCACATGAAAATATCGATCGCGGCAAAATTGCGCTCGGGCCAAGTATGGATAGAGATATGGCTTTCGGCGAGCACCACCACACCCGAGACACCGCCATTCGGCGAAAAATGGTGGAAATGGCTGTGCAGGATCGTCGCCCCCGCAGCCAAGGCGGCCTCGCGCAGGGCGACATCGATCACCGCCGGGTCGTTGAGCGCGCCAGCGCCCCAAAGATCGACCAGCAAATGCATGCCGGCGAATACCTGGCCGTCCCGCGTGACGAAGTAATCCTTCGCCTCCGCATCGGCCCCGGCCGGCGAAACGTGATGGCCTGTTTGGGGGCCAGAGAAAGCCTGGTTGCTGCTCGGAATCTCCGAGACCATCCCCAGCGGGCTGAGTGCGTTCATCGCGTACTCCTGTCCTACCAGTAGACGGCCTGTTGGGCGATCGCCCCCTTGGGCCAAGAAGCGGCGGGATTAAGGGAACTCGCGCCTGAGCGCAAGGCCAAAAATGACGATTTGTGTGACTTATTTCAGTTTGCTGGCGCGGCCGGGCCGAGCGCTTGCAGCGCCAACGGCAATGCGCGTGCCGCCGTGATCTCTTTCGAAATCTGGGCGAGATCGGCCATGCCATGCACCGGCTTTTGCGTCAGCACCCGGAACATCTGCGAAAGCGGCCCATCGGGAAAACGTGTCGCATATTTTCGCTGTAACTCGGCGAGTGCCGCCTCGTCATTCGCCTCCGCCGCAGCACCCGCAAGGCGCAAAACCATCCGGCTCTCGCCCTCGGAAAGCAAGTCATCGCCAGGGATCGCCGCGGCGACATAATCCGCGAGCGCCTTCTCGGCGGCCGGCCAATCATGCGCGGCTTCAAGGAGGCTCGCGCGCGTCTCGGTCGCCTCGGCACTGGTTTGGCCCGCGAGCAGCGACATCGCGAGCGAGAGATTGCCCCGCCCGGCGGCCACGCGGGCGGCGAGAATGGCCCGCTCGGCGATGAGCGAGGGTGAAAGCCCCTCCCCGGCCGACGCATCGAGCGCCGCTTGCGCCCCGGCATAATCATGTTCATCCAACCGCAGGGAAGCGAGTTTGGCGCCAAACGCTGCTTTCGCCCCGGCGCTGCTTGCGTGCTGGATGAGGCGCTCGAGCACGGGCGCCGCTTGGCTGGGCAGATCGAGCGCCGTCAACTGGTCGGCGAACTGCGCGACCAACGCCTCTCCCGCCGCCCCCTCAGGCAGGAGATCGCCGTTTTCTTGCACCAAAGCGACGAGATCGATCGGCGATAGCGCCGCCGCGCCGTTGCCGTGCAGGAGATCAGCGAAGGCCGCGACCAGCCGCGCATGGATCGCGGCGCGGTCTGCCGGAAAGAGGGTTTCGCTCTCGCGCAGCAACGCGAGTTCTTGGCGCCATTGCCCCGCCTGCTGGCGCAGGGCCGCGAGCCGCAAGCGCGCGGCCAGCTCCCGCCCATCGCCACGCCAGGCATAAAGCAGCCGATCCTCGGCCTCCGCCGCCTGCGCCGGCGTCAGGGCCCCGCTCGCAAGCCTGAGATCCACCGCATGCCGCGCGGCCCGGGCATGGATCAGGCGGTCTGGGCTATCGGCGAGCTGGTCATAGAGCGCGAGCGCAGCCTTGCCATCGCCCCGCTTCTCGGCGAGCAACGCGCGTGCGAAATCGAGGCTCGCATCCCCCTTCTCCTCGGCCAGTAGCGCCGCGGCATCGGCCTCGCGCCCGCCTTTGACCATGGTTTCCGCGGCAAGCGGCAAAAGGCGCGTGCGTAACGCTTCGGGATAGGCAAGGAGAAGCCGGTTTTCAGCGGCGAAGCCCGCGGCGGCGGCCTCGCTATGGTCATCGCGCATCGCCTGGCGCACGGCACGCCAGAGGGTGATTTCGTCGCTCCCGGACAGGCGCGGATCATCGATCCCGCTTGCCTCCGCCGGCCGCCCGGCAACCAGCGCCGCGATCGCGGTCAAGCCAACTGTATCGGCATCATTGGCGGCAACCGGGTCCTGATCGGCGGCGAGCTGCAAAACCGCCTCGGCCTCGGGCCCGAGACCGAGCGCGATCATCATCGCCGCCACCGCCCGCCGTGGCCCGGCCCGCTCGCGAAGCGGCACCGAAGCCGCGTCATCGGTCGCGGTTTGTAAATCATGTTCGAGCATGGCGGCGGGCAGATTGGGGAAGTCGAAATGGCGGGTGAGGGTCATCGCGCGTGCCAGCGCCGCATCCCCAGGCAAGATCGGCGACACCGCCAGACCCGGCCGCTCGCCATCGGCGCCGAGGACGAACCCGTCTTTGCTCACGCGGAGCACCGGCCGGTCGGAAAACGCCTCCACGGCGACCCCCATCCAAGTGGTGAGCAGCGAAAATTCCGGCGTCTGGCGCGCGACCAGAACGCCCTCACCAGCACTTCGCTGGGTGCCGACAAGCAACGCGCTGCCGGTTTCGGGATCGTCGAGCACCACGACATGGGCAGCCTCATGCGCGGCGAGCAGAAGATTCATCGCACCCGCGGCCGGTTTTTCGGCGGCTTCGGTGGTGGGATCGATCGGCGCGAGGGGGGGCGGCTTCACCGTCTCGACGACAAGCCAGCCGCGCGAGCCGCGGCGTAAGGCAAGCGACGCCTCGGGCGCCAAGGGGAGACGCAGCAACGTCCCGTTCGACAGTTCCTGGACGGCGGCGTGGCCAAAAAACGGATCACCGCGCAAGCCCGCGAGATCAACTGGGCGGACATCGTCGAACACCACCAGCGCCTCGCGGCCGCGGCGAAACGCCGCCGCACCGGTGCCGGGCGCAAAGGGGAGCATGATCGCCGCGCCGCCCCATTCCGCCGGCGGCTCGGCGCGAAGCGCGGCAAGCGCCAGCGGGCCGATCGCCCCGGGCAAGCGCGCCGTGACGTCGGGAAGACTCTCTCCCGCGCCCGCTTCCGGCGTCTGCGCCCCCTCGGCGCTTTCCGCGGCACCCCGCATGGTGGGATCGGCGGGCGCGGCGCCCTCGGCGAGGCGTCGCGGCGTCTCCTCATTGCCGGCGATGATTGCCGCCGGCATCGCGGCGGGCGTGAGCAAAGCGGGGGCTGGCTCGGGTGCGATCGGTACGGCGGCGGGCACCACGGCCGGCGCCATTTTTGGCAAACGCTGTTTCAGTTTCGCCGCGCGCGTTGGCGCCGTACCCGCCCGGGCCGGCGCGCCCGCCGCGGTCGCGGCCGGCGCCTTGGCGGCCAGCACATCGAGCGCTAAGCGATTGCCGATGCGCATCGTCCGCAGTTCCGCGCCCGGCGCCAAGATGAGGACGACCCGGCCAGCCCCGCCGGTGATCGCCCGCACATCGCGCGGCGGCGCGCCGGTCGGGGTTTGCACATGATCCTCGGGCGGGAAAATCAGCGTCACCGTATCGCCCTGGCGCTCCACCCGCCATTTCGGGGCGGTGGGAAAATCGAAGACCACGCGCGTAAACCCGTCATGCGCGCCGAACCGCACCGGCACCGAAACCGCCTCGCGCGACGCATCAGCCGCAAACACCGCCGGCGCCACCGTCACCAACAGCGTCGCCAACAGGATCCCGCGCATCAATCGAAGCTCGCGAGCAAGCGATCGATATCCGATTGATCCATCGCCGAACTCGGCAATTGTGGCCCGTTGAGCAGCGCCTCTTCCGAGATCGGCGAAGAGAGCGAAATCTCCTCCGCCGCCGCTGGCATCGCCTCCCCGACCCCAAACGCCGTGATGATTTGCGTCACCTTCTCCTCGATGCGCTTGAGCGTCTGCACCACCTTGGTGATGCGTTGGCCGGTGATATCTTGAAAGCTACACGCTTCGTAGATGCGGGTGGTCGCGTCTTGCAGCTTCGCCGCGTACGCGGGATCGAGCGTCTCGGCCATGGTGTCGAGCGTCTCGCAGGTTTCCAAAATCGCCTCGGTCGCCATAGCGGTGTGGGTGACGATGGCATCGAGTTCGTCGGTCGCCGAGGGGATATGGCTTGTGCTGATGTCGTTGGCGCGCAGGGCCTCGATCTCGGCCTTCGCATTGGCGATCACTTGTCCAAGTTCCGCCACCTCATGCAAAAGCGCGGTTTCGGGTGCGGTGAGATCGCCACGCATGGTGCTGAGCACGGCGCGGACGATGTCGGCAACCATTTCCGGGTCGCTCGCGGGATAGCGGCGGCGGCACGCCTCCAATCGCTCGATCAGGGCCGAGGCGTCGGCGCTGCTGTCAAGCATGACCGAGCACCTTCTCGATTTTTTCCTTCAAGGTCTCGGCATTGAAGGGTTTGACAATGTAGTTTGAGACCCCGGCCTGGCGCGCCGCAACGACGTTTTCTGCCTTGCTCTCGGCGGTAACCATGATGAAGGGCAGCGATTTGAGCCGCGCATCGGCACGCACCTCTTGGAGCAGCTGCAAACCAGTCATCGGCTGCATGTTCCAGTCGCTGATGACGAGGCCGAAATTGCCAGAGCGCAGCTTTGCCAAGGCTTCCGCGCCATCCGTCGCCTCATCGACATAGTTGAAATCGATCTGCTTGAGCAGGTTGCGAATGATGCGTAACATCGTTTTATAATCATCCACGATCAGAACATTCATCGATTTATTGATCGTCATTTGTCGTCCTTTCGCCAAAATGCCTTATTTTTTTCGCGAGCGGCCTTATTTGCGCGCTGGCCGCTCAGTTGCCACCGCTATTGGTTTGCGTGCGCATAGCCGCCAATTGCAGCGTCAGTAGGCGGGCTTTCTCCGGCTGCATCGCCGCAAGGATCGCCGCCGCCTTGGCCTCTTTCATCCGATCGACCACCGGCAACAAAACATTCATGTCGAGATCATTGAAAATCACCGCCGCATCGCGCGGGCGCATCGTTTCATAGAGTTTGACGAGGCCGGCCCAACTCGACTCCTCGCGTTGCTTGCGCGCCGAATCGAGCGCGACCAGACGATCTTGCAAGGTCTTCAGCTCATCGACGCGAGAGGCAATTCGCCGCTCCGCCGCATCCAGCGCCGCTTCGCGCGCGCCGAGCGCGGCCTCTCGCTGATCGAGCGTCTTTTTGCGCTGGCGAAGTTCGAGCAGCAATTGGCGCTCAGCGTCGCTGACGCTTGGCTCTTCGGATTTGGCGAGGTTGCGCGGTATATCCGGATCGACGATCGGCCCCGGCGTCGCCCCGGGCTTCGCGGTACCTTCGGCGCTCGTCTCCGTTGCCCCATTTGGCGCCCCATTGGTCGCTGGCGCGGCATTGCCTTCGGCGGCGGGGGCGGCATGGGCCGCGGACACCATGCTTTGCTCGACACTGGCGAGCGCCCGCTGCTCGGCGGGCGTGAAAAACGCCGCGCGCACCAACCCCGTCGTCTTGAGGACGAGCAGCAGCAGCATCACCGCGATGGTGAATGGAAGCAAGCGCGGCGCCGGAAACTGTAGGCCATGCCTCGGCATGATCGATGTTTCTTTCATCATCGCGCCATCCTCAACACTTTCATGAGGTCGCGCTCGGCCTGGCTCCGCCCGCGCGAAGACGCTTCCGCCTCATCGGCGACCGGCACGCCGATTGCCGCCGGCGCCGGCTTGGCGGCGAGCGTCTGATCACCCTCGGCCGCGGCGACGCGCCCGGCACGCAGCCCACGATCGAGCCGGTCGGCGAGTTTCTCGCCACGTTCGACGAGATAGCCGAGATCGCCCTTCAATTCCTGGGCGAGCTGGACATGGCGCGCGATCTGGCGCCCCGCACCATCGGCCGCTTCGCGCAGACGCGTGATGCCGCCTTCCGCCTCGCGAGTACTCGCGTTGAAGCCGGCAATCATTTCTTCAAGTGTCGCGCGGTCGCGCTTGAGCAAGCCGAGCGCGCGTTCGAGTCGGAGCGCATGCACAAGGGTTGCGATAAGAAGCCCGATGAGCACCAGTTCCAACAGCCATTCCACGCCGCCCATCACGCCCTCTCTCAGACCTGCCGCGTCGTCGGCGGCATATGCGGGATATCGCGCTCGATCCTGACGGCAACGCGATTTTTGCGCCGCCCGACCCGGCCCTCGAAGAGCGGCCGGCCGCCGCAGCGGAGCTGCACCGCGGCACCGGGGAGCACGTTCAAAACCAGCTGGCTTCCCGGGCGCAGCGCCAGAACGTCCGAGAGCTGCATCACTTGTTCATCGAGCAAGGCTTCGAGCTCGACTTCCGTATTCCATAATTCCTCGGCAAGATGCGTCTCCCAGATCGAATCACGGCCGAATTTCTCGCCCATGAATTGCTGGAGCAGCAATTCGCGCACCGGCTCGAGCGTCGCATAGGGAAGCAAAAGCTCCATCCTACCGCCGCGATCTTCCATATCGACGCGCAGCCGCGCGAGCACCGCCGCATTGGAAAGCCGGCTGATGGTGGCGAAACGCGGATTGACCTCGAGCCGCTCGAAACGAAATGTCACCGGGCAGATCGGATCGAAACTCGCCGAGAGATCGGCAAGAACGACATGGATCAGCCGCTCGACCAGGGTGCGCTCGATCGTGGTGTAGGGCCGACCTTCGATGCGCATCGCCGCCGTACCACGCCGGCCGCCGAGCAAGACATCGACGATCGAGTAAATCATCGCCGAATCGATGACCATCAGCCCGTAATTGTCCCACTCCTCCGCCTTGACGACGGCGAGCATCGCCGGCAGCGGGATGGAGTTGAGATAATCACCAAAGCGGAGGGAGAGAATATTGTCGATACTGACTTCGACATTGTCGCTGGTGAAATTGCGGAGCGACGTCGACATGATGCGCACCAGCCGGTCGAAAACGATCTCGAGCATCGGCAAGCGTTCGTAAGAAACGAGGCCCGAGCTGATGATCCGCTGAATCCCCGAACGCGCGTCGCCATTGCCGCCAGTGCCGTCATCGAAGCCGAGAAGACTATCGATTTCGGCTTGGTTGAGGACGCGCGCGGCATCCACATTGCCCTCCGTCGCCGCCCCCCAGGCCGCGGCGATTTCTTCGTCGGTCGGATCGCCCTCGCCGCTCATTGCACCAGAAGTTCCTCAAACAGGATATCGACGATCCGCGCCGGCCGCGCGGCGAGATTGGCGCGCGCGATCATTTCCTCGCGGAGACGATAGGTGCCCGATGAGCTACGCAGCTCGTCGGGATGCATTTCGCGAAGATAGGTCTGAAAAAGATCGAGGATGCGCGGCATCGCAGCGCTGACCACCGCCTGGTCGGCGGCTTTGGCAAGCTGGAGCCGCGCCTTAAGCTTGACATAGCTCTGGCGCCGCCCGCCGGTGTCGAGATTGGTGATGATTTCCGGCACATCGGCATAGACGGGCTTGACCGCTTCCAGCGCCTCTGCCGCCTGATTGGCTGCTGGCGCCTCATGATGGAGGCCGAGAAGACGCGGCAAAATGCCGGAAAACCACAGCCCGGCGCCGATCACGGCGAGCACGATTGGCACCGCGAGCAGGATCAGCTTGCGCCGCCCGCCACCGGCCGATTTTACCTCGTCCACGTCTTTGCTGGTCGCCGCCGCCGAAGCCATCGCCCGCTCTCGCCCTCCATCGCGCCATGGTCGCCGGGGCATCTTGCCGCGAAGCGATTAACGAACCCTTGCTAAAACGGCGATCTCGGCAAGTTCTGCCGGGTCGGGCGCGCATGCGGCGCGGCAAGCCGTGCCGGGAGTGGGCCGGCGCGCGCGAAAACCGGCGGAAATCCTGCACAGAACGCCCCTCATCGCGCTGGCATGCGGCTTGCGAAGCAACGATCGCGACGGTCGCACCCCGCCGCCCGCTTGATGCCCCCCCGCTTTACGTCCGCGCTTTACGTCCACGCTTTACGCTTCCACCGAGATCGGATCCGCACGATGCAGAACCCTTCCACCATCGCTCTCTCGCGTGTCGTCGCTCAGCAGCGGCTGATCGACATCACCGCAAACAACATCGCCAACAGCACGACGACGGGCTACCGCGCCGAGCGGATGCTGTTCGGCGGTTGGATGAGCCGCCAGATGCACACCGCGAGCCCGCCGGGCGGGCAAAGCCTCACCTATACCGAGGACAAGGCGATCTATCGCGAAAAGACCGAGGGCGCGCTGAACCCGACCGGAAACCCGCTCGATCTCGCGATCAAGGGCGATGGCTATTTCACCATCGCCACCACCAACGGGCCACGGCTGACCCGGGCGGGGCATTTCAGCCTGAGCCCAACCGGCACTATCGTCGATGGCAGCGGCAACGCGCTTCTCGATACCAATGGCCAGCCGCTGCAGGTGACGTCGTCTGACGCGCCGCTCACCATTGCGCGTGATGGCACGATCAGCGGCGCCAATGGCCAGATCGGCCAGATCGGCCTCGTCGCTCCCAATGACCCGACGGGCTTGCAAGCCGAGGGCGGGCAGCGCCTGCGCGCAACCGTGCCGACCACCCCCGTCGCCGCGCCGATCATCGTCCAGGGCATGATCGAGGAGAGCAATGTCAAGCCGGTCGTCGAGCTTACGGCGATGATGGACCATTCCCGCAATTTCGAATTCGCGACGCAATTCATCGAGGAAGAGGACACAAGGCAGATGAACGCGATCTCGAAGATCATGACCCCCGCCTGACCGCCCTTCGCCCTGATCCCACGGAGCATTTCCCGCCATGATGCGTTCGCTCGATATCGCCGCCACCGGCATGCAAGCCCAGGAACTCAATGTCGAGGTGATTTCCAACAACATCGCCAACATGACGACGACCGCCTACAAGCGCCAGCGGGCCGAATTCCAGGATCTGATTTATCAGGATCTGAGCCGTGTCGGCTCCTATACGTCAGAGACCGGCACCATCCTGCCGGCCGGCATCCAGGTCGGGCTTGGTGTCCAGAATTCCGCGATCGGGCGCAACAACGAGCAAGGCAATCTCCAGCAGACCAACAACACCTTTGATCTCGCGCTCCAGGGAGCGGGATTCTTTCAAATTCAGATGCCGACCGGGGAGATCTCCTATACCCGCGACGGTACTTTCAGCCTCTCGCCGACCGGCCAGCTCGTCACCGCCGATGGCTATGTCGTGCTCCCGGGCGTGACCATCCCGAGCAACGCCGTCAGCGTCAATATCAGCAATGCCGGCCAGGTGCAGGTTCTGCTGCCCAACCAGACCCAGCCGCAGACCGTCGGCCAGCTGCAGCTCGTCATCTTTCCCAATCAGGAAGGGTTGGAAGCGATGGGCAACAACCTTTTCGAGCAGACGGCGGCCTCGGGCGTGCCCATTCCCGGCCAGCCCGGCCAGCCCGGCTATGCCACGGTCCAGCAAGGGTTTCTCGAACTCTCCAACGTCAACGTGGTGACCGAGATCACCAATCTGATCACCGCCCAGCGCGCCTATGAAATGAACAGCCGGGTGATCACGACCTCCGACCAAATGCTCTCCACCCTTACCAATCTGCGTTGAGGCCGAGCATGCGCACCGATCCCCGATTTTTGTTGCGGCTTTGCGGTCTCGCGGCCGTGTTCATCGCCCCCGCACTGGTTATCCCCGCGCTGGTCGCGCCCGCCGAGGCCGCCAGCCTGCGGAGCCTGGTCGTCCTCTCGAGCCCGATGGTGCGGCTCTCCGACCTCTTCGACGATGCCGGGCCGAATGCCGAGCGCGTGCTTGGCCCGGCGCCGCAACCGGGCGCGCGGGTGACCGTGCCTGCGCAGCAGCTCGCCGCCATCGCCCATCAGTTCGGCGTCGCCTGGGAGCCATCCTCCGATCGCGATCAAGTGGTGCTGGAACGCCCGGCGCGCGCACTCGCACGGAGCGAAATCACCGACGCCTTGCACGCCGCCCTCACCGACGCGGGGGCGGGCCAGGATTGCGCCATCGCCCTCTCGAGCTTCTCGGCGCCGGCCGTCGCCGCCGACACGCCGCTGCACGCCGTCGTCGAGCAGATCGATTTCGACGCCGCGACCAGCCATTTCACCGCAACGCTCGGCCTCACCGCGCCCGGGATGCCGCCGCGGCATCTCACCGTCTCGGGCCATGCCTGGCCGATGGTCGAGGTGCCGGTCGCGGCCCTGCAGCTTCCCGCCGGCACCCATATCGGCGCCGGGGATATCCGCCTCGAGCGCGTGCGTCGCGATCAGATCCCGGGCGATGTCGTGCGCGATCTTGCCGAGGTCGAGGGGATGGCGCTTCGTCATGCCGCCGCCGCCGGGCGACCGATCCCGCGCGCCGATCTCATCCGCCCGCCACTCGTCCAGCGCGGCTTGCCGGTCAGGGTGACGCTCGATCAGCCCGGTCTCTCGATGGTTGTGCAAGGCCAAGCGTTGCAGGACGGCATGCTCGGCGCGGTGGTGCGGGTGGTCAATCCCTTGTCGCACGCCGTCGTCGATGCCGAGGTGACGGGGCCACAGGCCGCGCGGGTGATGCCAGGGAGCTTCCCGGAAGTGCCGCCGAGCATCGATGGGCTCAGTAATGGCCTCGCCCAGACGACCAATTTTGGAGGCCAGCCATGAGGCGCGCCCTTTTCGCCTGCGGCGTGATCGCTTTGCTGCCGGGCTGCGGCGTGCTCTCCAATCTCGCCGAAGTCGGCAAGCCGCCGCAGGTCTCCAAAACCAGCGACCCCACGCTTGCGGCCGATTGGCGCCCGCTGACGATGCCGACGCCGGCGCCGCAGCCGCCACCACCCGTCGAAAACAGCCTCTGGCGCCCTGGCTCACGCGCTTTCTTCAAGGACGAGCGGGCCTCCAAGGTCGGCGATCTCGTCACCATCGTCGTCAATGTGAACGACGCGGCGACGGCGAACGACAACACCATGGAACAGCGCACCGACAGCGAGACCATGGGGGTGCCGGGATTCTTCGGCCTCGGCGCCTTGGTGCCCTCGTTTCTCAAGGGTTCGACGGCGTCCAACCTGGTCAATATCAATAGCGGCACGAATCTCTTCACCATCGGCCAGATTCAGCGCAACGAGACCGTCACCGTTCGCCTCGGCGCGGTCGTGACGCAGGTTTTGCCGAACGGCAATCTCGTCGTCGAGGCACGCCAGGAGATGCTGGTGAATGCCGAATTGCGCCAGGTGAAAGTCACCGGCGTCATCCGGCCTGAGGATATCGCGAGCGACAATACCGTGCCGCATGATCGCATCGCCGAGGCGCGGATCACCTATGCCGGCCGTGGCCAGCTCACCGAGGTCAACGAGCCGCGCTGGGGCCAGCAAATGCTTGACGTCATGTTGCCCTTCTGACGGCGATCCATGCCCGCCGGGCGCATCGGCTCAGGATTCCAGCATCCGGCGCAAGAGCTCGACGTCTTCGGCGAAGGCGGCATCGCGCTCCATCAATTCGGCAACGCGCGCGACCGCGTGCATCACCGTCGTGTGGTCACGATTGCCGAATTTGCGGCCGATTTCGGGAAGGCTGCGGCTGGTGAGTTGCTTTGCGAGATACATCGCAACCTGCCGCGGCCGCGCGACGTTGCGGGCCCGCCGGGCGGAGGACATATCGGTCAGGCGGATATTCCAATGCTCGGAAACCTTGCGCTGGATTTCCTCGATGGTGATGCGCCGGTCATGCGCCTTGAGGATGTCGTGCAAAACTTCCTGGGTGGTCTCGAGGGTGATCGGCCGGTTGAAAAGATTAGCGTGCGCAATCAGCCGATTGAGCGCGCCCTCCAGCTCACGGACATTGGTGGTGATCTTGTGGGCGAGGAAATCCATCACCTTGGCCGGCACCGCGACCCCGGCGCGCGTCGCCTTGGCTTCGAGGATGGAAAGGCGAAGCTCAAAGGTGGTTGCGTGCAAATCGGCGACCATGCCGCAGCCAAGCCGCGTGCGCAGCCGATCCTCGAGCCCGGAGAGATCGGAGGGGGATTTGTCGGCCGAGACCACGATCTGCTTGCCCGCATCGACGAGGGCGTTGAACGTGTGGAAAAATTCTTCCTGCGTGTTGTCTTTGCCGATCAGGAACTGGAGATCGTCGATCATCAGCACGTCGGCGCCGCGCAACTGCTCCTTGAATTCCATCGTCGCTTGGCTGCGGATCGCGGCGATGAAGCGGTACATGAATTTTTCCGCCGACATATAAGCGACCGAAATCCGCCCGCCGCCGCGCCCAATCAGATCCCAGGCGATGGCATGCATGAGATGGGTCTTGCCGAGCCCGACCCCGCCGTAAAGGAATAGCGGGTTGAAACCAGGCATCGCTGGCTGCTCGGCGACGCGGCGGGCGCAGGCATAGGCGAACTCGTTCGGCTTGCCGACCACGAAATTCTCGAAATCGAAGCGTTTATCGAGGCCCGAGGTGTCAAGCGGCGGACGCTCGGCCGCCCCTGCCTCTGAGGCCCTAGTCTCAGAAGCGCGGGTCTCAGAAGCGCGGGTCTCAGAAGCGCGGGTCTCAGCAACACGGGGCCCGGACGCTTGCGGCTGGGTGGGGGCGCTCGCGAGGCTCTCCGCGAAACCGCTGCCGCTCGCCTGCGCACGCGCCGCCGGGGCGCTGGCGCGGAGATCTATCCGCCGAATGGCGGCATTTTCCGCCTGCCAAAGCGTGACCAGCCGGTCGCCATAATGGCGGCGCACCCAATCGCGGAGAAAACGGGTCGGGAGCAGGATGGTAATCTCATCGCCGTCGCATCCCGCGAGAACCATTTGGCGAAGCCAGGAGCGATATTCGACATCCCCGACATCGGCTTGAAGACGCTGCCGAACCCGGGTCCATTGGCCGGCGAGTGCCGCGTCCACCCCGGCACCGATCAGAGAGTCCGCCGCGGCGGTTTTGCTTGACGCCTCGAGCGCTGTGACGCCACCGGCAAAAGCCGCGGCAAGATTAGTCTCTTGTCCCATGCCGCCACTGCCCATCATTGCTTCGCCCACCCCAAACGCGCAAACCCTCTCCCCGCGCATCGCGCGCGGGCGGCCGAGCGGCCGAAGCCACCCAACACTTCCCCCCTGGCGGCTAAACCAAAAAGCGCCAGCGGTTACGTGCGAAGGCCGAAATAAGGAGACGGGAAACTAGACCGAAGCCGTGGCGGAAGCAACCAATAAATCAATCTGAACTAATGCGACTCGATGCAGCATCTCTGACCAATAAACAAAAGAAAACGACTCGTTCACGGCAAGTGAACAAGTTTTTTTACTATTCGATCATTAGGCTAGGACGTAAGATCGAGGAAAAAAACGGCGCGGCCGTCATAAAAACGACACGCGATCGACATATTCCTTCATGCGCGAGGCTGGCGTCAAGATGGCGGAAAAAATTTTTCCGCCCGAAAGCGCCTTACGGCGCCGACAGCGCCTTGATCCGCTTGGAAAGGCGGGAGATTTTGCGGGCGACGGTGTTTTTCGGCACCACGCCCTTCCCCGCCGCGCGCTGTAGCTCGGGTTGCGCACGGCGCAGCGCCGCCACCGCTTCGTCCTTGTTGGCGCTGGCGATCGCCCCCTCGACGTCGCGAATGAAGGTCCGCACGCGTGATTTACGGGCGCGGTTGCGCTCGGTGCGGCGTTCGATCTGGCGGATGCGCTTACGCGCGGAGGCAGTATTGGCCATGGGCCCTCTGTGAATTTGCAACGAATGGACGAGCGAGGAAACCCCGCGTGCGAGCCCCCGCCCGCGTCGGGATGTCGCGTTCTAGAAAGCGGCGCCAGCCGAGTCAAGCGCTGCCATCATCGCCGCCGTCCCAGCCGGAAAATCGCGGCTGGCGCTTTTCGACGAAGGCGGCCATGCCCTCGCGCTGATCCGCCGTGCCGAACAGCGGCAGGAACAGCGAGCGCTCTACCCGCACCCCTTCGCCGAGTGTGGTTTCGAACGCCCGGTTGACTGCCTGTTTCGCAGCGACCAGCGCGACCGGCGACAGCGCCGCCAGTTTTTCGGCGAGCTTCAGCGCCTCGGCCATAAGATCGGCGGCGGGCACGACGCGGGCGACGAGATTGGCGCGTTCGGCCTCATCGGCGCCCATCATCCGCCCGGTGAGGATCATTTCCATCGCCTTGGCCTTGCCGATCGCGCGCGTCAGGCGCTGGGTGCCGCCGGCGCCGGGGATAACCCCGAGATTGATCTCCGGCTGACCGAATTTTGCGGTGTCGGCGGCGAGGATGATGTCGCACATCATCGCGAGCTCGCATCCCCCGCCCAAGGCGAACCCGGCGACCGCCGCGATCACCGGTTTTTTCACCGTGGTGATGATCTCCCAAGGGGCGATGAAATCCTCGCGCACCACGCTCGGGTAGCGGCGCCGCTGCATTTCCTTGATATCCGCCCCCGCCGCGAACGCCTTCTCCGAGCCGGTTACGATGATCGCCGCGATCGCCGCATCGGCGTCGAAGGCGCGCAACTGCGCCCCGAGTTCGGCCATCAATTGGTCGCAGAGCGCATTCAGCGCCTGCGGCCGGTGGAGGCGAATGATCCCCGCCTTGCCCACGGTTTCGACGACGATCATCTCTGGTGCCATGATGAGCCTCTCCCTTTCTTCTCAGCGTTGCCGGCGCGGACAATAGAACGAGCTTCGCCCGGCTTGCACGAAACGCGCAACCCCGGCGCAGCGCGGCGGGCCGGGACAGTCCGGGCACGGCGCGCCAGCGCGACCATAGACCCGCCAGGCATGCTGGAAATAGCCGAGCTCGCCATCCGGCTGGACGTAATCGCGCAAAGAGGAGCCTCCCGCGGCAATCGCCTCGGCCAATGTCTCGCGGATCGCCGTGACCAGGCGGGTGGTGCCGGCGCGCGGGATCTCCCCGGCCAAGCGCGCGGGGTGGAGGCGGGCGCGAAACAGCGCTTCCGAGACATAGATATTGCCCAGGCCTGCGACCACCCTTTGATCGAGCAGCACCACCTTGATCGGGCTTCGCCGGCCAGCAAGCGACGCCGCCAGCACGGGCGCGGTGAACTCGTCCCCGAGCGGCTCCGGCCCGAGCCCAGCGAGCAGCGGATGTGCCTCCTCCCCCTCGGTCGGAACGAGATCGACGAGGCCGAAGCGGCGCGGATCGATGAAGCCGACCCGCCAGCCCTCCGCCGTTTCAAGCTCGAGATGACAATGCGCTGGCGGCGGCGCATTGGCCCCGGGCGCCGTCAATAAAACGCGGCCCGACATGCCGAGATGCCAAAGCATGGTCTCGCCGCCGCGCAGGCGCATTAAAATATATTTTCCGCGCCGCCGAAACCCGACCACGTCGCCGCCGGTAAGGGTCGGAACGAGCCTGCCCGGCACCGGGCGGCGGAGATCGCCGCGATGCAGCGCGGCCCGCGTGATCACCCGCCCAAGCAACCGCCGAGCCAGGCCACGCATCACGGTTTCAACTTCGGGGAGTTCCGGCATGATCGGAAATCAGGCTATAAGGAAATTCCCATGAGCAACAGCCCCGCCCAAGACCCCGCCGCCGAAACCACCGATTTCGGCTTCCGCGCCGTCCCGCGCGATGAGAAAAAGCCGCTCGTACGCGCCGTTTTCGAAAGCGTCGCCCCGCGCTACGATCTCATGAACGATCTCATGTCGCTTGGGATTCATCGCCTTTGGAAGCGCATTTTCCTCGACGCCTTGGCCCCGCGCGCCGGGGCGACCTTGCTCGATCTCGCCGGCGGCACCGGCGATATCAGCTTCGGCTGGCTCGCCAGAGGCGGCGGGCGGGCAATCCTCTCGGATATCAACCCCGCGATGCTGGCTGTCGCGCGCAAACGCGCCCGCGAGAGGGGGATCGTGCGCGGGCTCGATTTCCTCATCGCCGACGCCGAGGCGCTGCCGCTTCCCGACCGCGCCGTGGACCGCGTCTCGATCGCCTTCGGCCTGCGCAACTGCACCGACAAAGACGCCGTGCTCGCCGAGGCATTCCGCGTGCTTCGCCCCGGTGGGCGGTTTTTCTGTCTTGAATTCAGCCGTGTACGGGTCGCGGCCCTCGCCCCGCTCTACGATGCCTGGTCGTTCAATGTCTTGCCGCGCCTCGGCGGCTTTGTCGCGCAGGACGCCGAGAGCTACCAATATCTCGCCGAAAGCATCCGCACTTTCCCCGACCAGGAAACACTGGCTGACATGATGCGCCGTGCGCATTTCGCGCGGATCAAGGTCGAAAACCTCTCGGGCGGGATCGTCGCCATCCACTCCGGCTGGCGGCTTTGATGGCGCTTGCGGGAAAAAAGGTTCTTCTCATCATCGCCGGCGGCATCGCCGCGTATAAAAGCTTGGCTCTGATCCGCCTGCTGCGCGCCCAAGGGATCACGGTGACGCCGGTTCTGACCCGCGCCGGGGAGGAATTCGTGACCAAGCTCGCGGTCCAGACGCTCGCGGAAAATACCGTCTATCAGGATCTCTTCTCCCTCACCGACGAGGCCGAGATCGGCCATATCCAGCTCTCGCGCGCCGCCGACCTCGTGGTGGTCGCGCCGGCAACCGCCCATATCCTTGCGCGCATGGCGGCCGGTCTTGCCGATGACCTCGCGACCACGCTCCTCCTTGCGACCGACAAGAAAGTGCTGGTCGCGCCGGCGATGAATGTGCGCATGTGGCAGCACCCGGCGACATGCGCGAATATGGCAACGCTAGCCGCGCGCGGCGTTCATGTCGTCGGGCCCGACGAAGGGGACATGGCGTGCCACGAATTCGGCCCCGGGCGTTTGGCCGAGCCGCCAGCCATCCTCGCCGCGATCACCGACCTGCTCACGCCTGCGGGCGCGCGCCTAGGGCCGCTCGCCGGACGCCACGCCATCGTCACCAGCGGCCCGACACACGAGCCGATCGACCCCGTGCGCTACATCGCCAACCGTAGCTCCGGCCGCCAAGGCCACGCCATCGCCGCCGCCCTGAGCGCGCTCGGCGCACGCGTGACGTTGGTGAGTGGACCCGTGAACATCCCCGACCCGCCGGGGATAACCGTCTGCCATGTCGAAACCGCCGCCGAAATGCGCGACGCCGTCTTCGCGGCCCTCCCCGCCGACATCGCCGTCTGCGCCGCCGCCGTCGCCGATTGGCGCGTCGCTGAGGCCGGTCGCGAGAAAATCAAGAAAACCGCCGGCGCCCCACCAACCCTCGCTCTCATCGCCAATCCCGACATCCTCGCCGAACTCGCCGCACCCGGGGCGCAGCGACCACGCCTCGTGATCGGCTTTGCTGCGGAAACCGAACAGCTCGCCAGCCACGCCAGCGCCAAACGCGCGCGCAAAGGCTGCGACTGGATCGTCGCCAACGACGTCTCGCCCGCAACCGGTATCATGGGGGGCGCCGACAACGCCGTGCTCCTCATGACCGAAGCAGGGGCAGAAACCTGGCCACGCATGAGCAAGGAAGCCGTCGCCAGCAAACTCGCCACCCGCATCGCAGCACAGTTCGCGACAGACTGAAGAGAGAAAGGGAAGAGAGAAAGAGAAGGGGGAAAAGGGGTTCTTTTTGAAAAAAGAACCAAAAACTTTCATCTTTTGGGCAGTGCCTCCGGCACTGCCCGCTGTATGGGAAATTAGGCGGGGAATTGGATCAGTTGCGGCGCGGCGCGAGGCGGATTGCGCGAAAGAAAATCGGCCAGGGCAACAGCTTCGCGAGCTTCATCGCAAGAACCAAAGGCCAGGGAAAGGCAATTTCAAACCGTGTCGCGCTAAGCCCAACCTGGATGCGCGCCGCCGCTTCCTCGGCGCTCAAGACAAAGGGTTGAGAGGCCCGGCTCGACGCCGTCATCGGCGTTGCAACGAAGCCGGGATTGATGACCTGCACCAAAATACCGCTTTGCGCACTCTCCGCACGCAGCGAACTCGCCATGTGAATGAGCGCGGCCTTGCTCGCGCCATAGGCGCTGGCACGCGGGAGACCAAGATAGCCGGCAACCGAGGCAACGATAGCGATCTGGCCGCGCCGACGCGCCCGCATCGAAGGCAGCACAGCGGCAAGCATATTCGCCGTGCCCAGCACATTCACCGCAATGACATTACGAAAGGCATCCACATCGAAATCATTCATGCCCATCCGCTGCCAAATGCCCGCATTGGCGATGGCAAGCACGATGGGGCGGCCAGTTTCAGCCTCGATCCGCGCCGCCGCCGCCGCCATCGCCGCCGCATCGATGACATCGGCGGGAACGACAAGAACACGCTCACGCGGATAAAGATGGGCGAGCGATTGCAGCTCCGGCTCGCGTCGGGCGGTGAGGGCAACCGTCCATCCCTCATCGAGCAAACGCCGCGCGAGCTCGCGCCCAATACCCGAAGAAGCGCCGGTGATCCAAACGACACCTTCGGTCAATCGCACCGGCAGAGGTATATCGTTCGCCATCACATTTTCTCATAAATAATACGAGACCCATCCGACCCGGTCAGCGCCAGCCCCACCCAATGAAGGGGCCCTGGCTTCTCCCCGGGCTTTGGCTTGTCCTCCATGTACCATAGATCGACGTGAAGATCGCCACTCGCATTGAAATGGATCGCATCGAGGTGATCGCCATTGGCGGCTGAAATGCTTTCCGGCCCGATGCGATCGAAACGAGCATGGAGCAATTTGCCATCGATATTGTCGAATAAGGGCGCGGTCAGCGTGTGCGGATTCCAATAGGTGCTCGGAATCGCATCCTCGGGCGCTAGGTATTTTTGCTTGATGGTTTCGATCCAGAGCTTTCCGTCGTCACGATGAGCCATGAATTTCGTATGCACACCGTTATCATTTGTTGCAGAAACAAAATTTGTCAAGCGATCGCCATCCCAATGTTCGGTACTTTCGTTATTGTAGCGATAGAGGGGGATGGGCCCGAGTTTGACCGCGATATCGATGACGACAGTCACGGTGAGCGGCCCGAGGATTGCTGGCGGGGCGGGTTTGGCCGGCTTTTCGGGCTTCGGCGGTGTGCCCGCCGCGGTTGCCGGCTTTGTCTCAGGCGGCGGGAGATCGGTGCGGCCTTTTTGGGCAAAGCTAAGGCCGTGCGTTCCAATGACGTTGCCGTTTCGCATGATACGAAACCTCAGACTTCCGCTTTCAGGCACTGGGAGGTCAGCGCCGGGCTGTGGCGGGCTGACGATCGCTGCCCGGACCAAGGCGGGAAGAAACAGACCTGTACTCGCCAAAACCAAACTTCGCCGTCGCAGGCCCATCTGCTATAACCTCTTAAACTTCTTAGTTTTTTTAATTTTCAATGTCTAAGTTTCTATTTCGATCTAACTTCACTCTTTCTTACTTTGCCGCGGCCCCGCGTGACGTTCAAGCCACGTTCGAGCGAGCCAAAATTCTATTGGATAAAGGTTTTTGGTTCTTTTTTTCAAAAAATAACGTTCTTACTCATTTTTCATGGTCTGACGATTACCATGATGACGATGATGATCATGAGAACCGTCGGCACTTCGTTCGCGATACGAAAGAAGCGCTCGCTTTTCTGATTTCGGTCGGCGAGGAAGGCGCGTCGCCAGCGCGAGAGGGCACCGTGAAATCCCGACATCAGAAGGACGGCGAGCAATTTCACATGCCACCAGCCGGCGTGCCAATCGATGACGCCGGGCGTAAGCACCAGGAGGATACCGAATCCCCAGGTTGCGATCATGGCGGGATTGATGATTTGCTTGAACAACCGCCGCTCCATGACTTTGAAGCGTTCTGAGGCTTCCGAGCCCGGGGGTGTCGTGCAGTGATAGACGTAAAGCCGTGGCAGATAGAACATCCCCGCCATCCAGGCGATCACCGACATCACATGAAACGCTTTGATCCAATGATAAAATATCGTGAGAAATGGCAAGGTCATGGCCTGGTTCCGAACGGGCAGTCCTGATGCTGTGCGGCGCAGATGCGACCACCCTGATGGCTACAGAGGCCAAATCCTTGTTTTAGCGCGCCGCGGGCGATGTCAGCGAGGGCGGCGATGAAGCCTGGGTCGTCATTTTGTGCCGGCACACGAAAATAGGCAGGCACGCCGCAATTTTTCGCGAGTTCCCCGTATTCGATATCCAGTTCGACCAGGGTTTCGGAATGTTCAGAGACGAAGGCGATGGGCGCGACCACGAGGGCCACGCCTTCGCGCCCGGCGCGTTCGATTTCTACCTCGGTGCTCGGCTCCAGCCATTTTTGCGGCGTTGCGCGCGATTGATAGCAGACCAACCAGTCGAGATTCTTGTCTGCGAGTATCGCGGCGACGGCGCGCGCGGTTGCTTCCACCTGCGCTTGGTAGGGGTCACCGCCTTTTACGATCACCTCGGGCAGGCCGTGGGCGGAAAATAGCAAACGAAGCGGGGTTCCGGGGGCGATTTCGGTTCGGGCCTTGGCCAGTGTCTTGGCCACCAAAGCGGCGGTTGCCTTGATATAGCCAGGATCTTCGGCCCAGCAGCAGAGGGTGGTGACTTCGGCGATCAGCCCGGCGCGTGCCGCTGCCTCGCGCCAGGCGGTAAGCGAGCTTGCGGTGGTGGTGGTAGAAAATTGCGGATAGAGCGGCAAAAGCAGCACGCGCTCGGGCTTCCAGGCGGCGACGGCGCGGGCAGTTTCCGCGCTGAACGGGTGCCAATAGCGCATGGCGATGAAGACGCGGCAGCTTTCCTCGGGAAACCACGCGGCAAGGGCGCTGGCCTGGCGTTGGGTGAGCGGGAGAAGCGGCGATTTTCCCCCCATCAGGGCGTAATTGGCGCTTGCCGGCCCGGTGCGGGCGCGGGCGATCCAGCGCGCGAGAAAAGGGCGGATGAAAAATGGCACGCGGAGGATAGCGGGGTCGGTGAAAAGATTTTTCAAGAACGGCCGCACCGCCTCCGGCCGGTCGGGCCCGCCGAGATTGAATAAAACAATCGCAGTACGAGGGAATTGCCGATCCGACATGCCGCGTTCAGTTAAGCCCATCAGACCCGGCGTCAAGGCGCGGGGTCATGCCACGCCATCGGCGCGGCGGATCAGTTGGAGCAGCTCGGCGACGTGAGCGGGGGGGGTTTCGGGCAAAATACCATGGCCGAGATTAAAGACATGGGCGCGCCCGCGCAGCGCGCCGAGGATCCGCGCGACCTCCGCGGTCATCGCCGCCCCGCCGGCGAGCAGTGCCACCGGATCGAGATTCCCCTGCAAGGCGGTCGGCGCCGGGACGAGGCTTGCCGCGAAGGCCGGGTCGGTCGCGGTATCCATCCCCACCGCATCGACGCCACTAATCTCGGCATAGACCCCGAGTAGCGCGCCGGCGAGACGGGGAAAGCCGATCAGGGGGATTGCGGGAAAGCGCGCCGCGAGGGCTGCCTTGATGCGCGCGGCGGGGAGGGCGACGAAGCGGCGAAAGAGCGAGGGGGAGAGAATGCCGGCCCAACTATCAAACAGCATCACCGCTTCCGCCCCGGCTTCGATCTGCAAAGAGAGGCTTGCGATCGTTGCTTCCGTCAAAATCGTCATCAAGCGGTCGAAGTCGTGCGGCGAGCGATAGGCCATGGCGCGTGTCAGCACGTGATCCTTCGACCCGCCACCCTCGACCATATAGCAGGCGACGGTGAAGGGGGCGCCGGCGAAGCCGATCAGCGCCGCCTGATCACCAAGCCGCAAGCGGATCAGCGCGATCGCTTCCAAAACCGGCTGCAAAGCCCGTTCGAGCCGCGTCGGATCGAGGCGCGCGATATCTTGCGAGGTGAGTCGCGGCAGGATCGGGCCTTCGCCCTCGGCGAAGCGAAGCCCATAGCCGAGCGCCCAGGGCAGGATCAGGATGTCGCTGAAAAGAATCGCGCCATCCATGCCGAAACGCTGCACCGGCTGCAAAGTGGCCTCGGCCGCCAGATCGGGGCTGGTGCAGAGGCTGATGAAATCCCCCGCCTTGGCACGCAGCGCGCGATATTCCGGCAAATAACGGCCAGCCTGGCGCATCAGCCAGACCGGCGGCGGCCATGAGGGTTCCCCGCGCAACACCGCGATCAGTTTTTTTGTCACCCAATTCCTCGCTCGTTTTCACTCTCCCTTAAACATAAGAGAGATAAAAGAAAACCTGATGGGGTTAAGAGAGCCTGTGGATGACGGGGTTTAACGCAAACCGTGGCATAAAAGCACGTTTTTCCACACGAGGCCGGGCTGCCAAAGCGCTGAAGGGTTTTCGCTTTCGGCGATTTTCCCGATATCTACCACGCACCTTTGGAAAAATGTCCCGAGCGACGGGCTGCGCGACACTTATCCCCGCTTTACCAAATTCGCGCGCGCGATACGGGTGGTTTTCCCCGCTATTCCCGTTATCCTCGCTTTTATGGTCAGCCATCGGATGAACCTGCATCTGGTTTCGGACGCGACGGGGGAGACGCTGAACGCGATCGCTCGCGCGACGGTTGCGCAATTCGAGCAGGTCGAGATCATCTATCATCGCTGGTCGCTGATTCGTTCGCGTCTGCAACTCCATCGTGTGCTCGAGGGGATCGAGGCGGAGCCTGGGCCGGTGCTCTCGACACTGGTCGATCGCGCGCTTCGCCATGATCTCGATCTTTTTTGTGAGCGGCTCGGGGTCTCGGTGGTCAATGTTCTCGACCCGGTGATTTCTCTGTTGCAAGAGCAGATCGGCGAGGTCGCGACCGCGCGGCCAGGGCGGCAATATGTGTTGGATGCCGATTATTTCCGCCGCATCGATGCTATGCATTATGTTCTCGCCCATGATGATGGCCAAGCCGAGGCCGGCCTCACCGAGGCGGATGTCTGCCTCGTCGGTGTGTCACGGAGCTCAAAGACGCCGACCGCGTTTTATCTCGCCAATCGCGGGGTGAAAGCGGCAAATGTGCCGCTCGTCCCAAATCTTCCGATCCCCGCGATTTTGGAGACACTTTCCTGCCCGATCATTGGCTTGACCATCGATGCGCAGGCGCTGATCGAAATTCGCCGCCATCGTTTGCGCCTGATCGGCGCGCCCGGTCTCGCGCGGCATGATGCGAGCGACTATATCGATGAGGAGGCGGTGAAGGCGGAGCTGCTCTGGGCGCGGCGGCTTTGCGCGCGGCATGGCTGGCCGGTGATCGAAGTCACCCGCCGTTCGATCGAGGAGACGGCGGCTGCGGTCTTGCAACGCATGGAAGAATGGCACGCAAGACGGCGAAAGGACGATAAAACCGCGGCAAGTCTAGCGCAAAGTCCAGCACCGGGCAGCAGCGCGTGACCCTCGTTCTCGCCAGCGCCTCGCGCGCGCGCCGGGCCTTGCTGGAGGCGGCAGCGGTTGCCCATCGCGTGGTTCCGGTCGCGATCGACGAGACCGAGGTCAAACGTGCTGCGCGGGCGGAAAATGTCAGCGCCGCCGATACCGCCATGCTGCTCGCTGAGATGAAGGCGGTGCGCGTCTCGCGCCTGCAGCCAGAGGCGGTGGTGATCGGCGCCGATCAGATTCTCGTCCGCGATGGGGAATGGTTCGACAAGCCCGCTGATCGGGAAGCGGCGCGGGCGCAGCTGCGGCGCCTCGCGGGGGGCTGGCATGAATTGGTGACGGCGGTTTATTGTGCCGCTGGCGGCGCTTTTCGCTGGCAGCATCTCGCCCGCCCACGCCTGCGCATGCGCCCGCTTAGCGAGGCGATGATCGAGACCTATCTCGCAGCCGAAGGTGACATTCTTTTATCTTCGGTCGGCGCGTATCGCCTCGAGGGCCCTGGGATTCAGCTGTTCGAAGCGATCGAGGGCGATTATTTCAGCGTTCTTGGCTTGCCGCTTTTACCGCTGCTCGGGTTTCTGCGCCAAACTCTTGGGCAAGACTGGCTTGGCGCGCCGGCCTCTTCGCGTTGAGGCGTGACAGCGCTCACGATCGCGTGTATTAGGAGGGGAGATCGACGTCTCACGCATGGCTCGCCTGACACAGTGGCGGGATAGGGGCGCCGTCTAAGACTCATGGTGCCAGCGTCTCGAGTGCCGAGATTTTCTCGAAAAATGCCCGCGCCCTAGCGCCTTGTTTCCAAGTCTCTCTGTCAACCCTGAATTTCGAGGGTTTTTTTCAGGGCAGGACGCTAGACGGAGAGAAAGATTTTTGGTGATATGTTTGAGATTACCCGGGTAATGTTTACTCGGGAAACTGCGGTAACCAACGGGAGGAACCCTTTATGCTCAAAAGACAGCGCACGCTCGCGCTATCGCTTGCTCTCGCCAGCGGAACGGCACTCGCCGCCTCTGGTGCGATGGCGCAGACCATCGACAGCAAGCGGATCGAAGCCAACAACCCTAATGATTGGCTCACATACCACGGATCTTACAACTCCTATCACTATAGCGGGTTGACCCAGATCAATGCGAAGAACGTTAAGAATCTTTCGGTCGCCTGGATCCACATTCCCGGCCACTCGACGCGCGGCCTGCAATCGATGCCGCTGGTTGCCGACGGTATTCTTTATTACACTGGCTCCTATAGCCGCGTCTTCGCCATCGACGGCGCGACCGGCGGGGTGATGTGGGCTTATACGCCTGAGCTTGATGACGCGCTCGTCGCCCGCCAGACCCACTCGCCCTATAATCGCGGCGCCGCGCTCGGCGAGGGCAAAGTGTTCGTCGGCACCGTCGATGGCCGCTTGATCGCCCTTGATATGAAAACCGGAAAGCCGGTCTGGGATACCAAGCTGATCGACAGCCAGAAGCTCACGGTCGGCTTTACCGGTGCACCGCTTTACGCGAACGGCGTGGTGATCATCGGCTCGCAGGGTGGTGAATGGCCGGTTCAGGGCAAGATCTACGGGATCGACGCCAACTCCGGTCAGAAGAAGTGGGAATTCAACACTACCGGGGATGATTCGGCGAAAGCCACCTGGGGCAATGACACCTGGCGCATCGGTGGCGGCGGCGGCTGGATGCCCGGCGCGTTTGATCCCAAGACGAACACCGTCTGGTGGGGCACCTCCAATCCGGACCCGCTCTATGATTGGTCCGGCGGCGACTACAAAACCAAGGGCGCGCGCCCGGGAGACAATCTTTACACCAGCTCGGTGCTTGGTCTCGATGTTGAAACCGGTAAGCTCAAATTCTACCATCAGGAACTGCCGCACGACACGTGGGATTTCGACGCCGCGCCGGGTGAGTTCGTGATGCTGCAGCGCGGTGGGCAGAACTATGTTGTCCATCCGAACAAGAGCGGCTTCATTTTCGTCTATGACGACTCCGCCCATGTCAAAAATGTCTGGCCGATCGTTCACAACTATAATTTCGTCAAGAACATCGACCCAAAAACCGGCGAGCTGATCGGCCGGCGCGATTTTGCCGCGGGAAAGCAGGATGACGTCCTCTGTCCGCACATCTCCGGCGGCGTGAGCTGGAACTCGGGCTCTTACAACCCGAAGACCGGGCTTTACTACAAGCTTGGCCAGGAATGGTGCATGAAGCTCGAGGTGGTGAAGACCACCCCGGTGACGCAGCCGCAGGTGCAGCTCAATATCGGCGCCAATTTCACCATCGCGCCGCCGCCTGACGGGCCGATCTATGGCCATCTCGACGCCCGCGATCCGATCACCGGCGCGAAGAAGTGGGAGGTCCGCTTCCCCGAGCCGCCGATGGCGAGCGTGATGTCCACCGCCGGCAATCTCGTCTTCGTGCCTGACAGCCGCGGCATCGTCCACGCCTTTGACGCTTCGACCGGCAAGGAACTCTGGACCCATAATGATGGCCTTGGCCATCAGGGCGGTATTATGAGCTATTCCGCTGGCGGCAAACAGTATGTTGCTGTCACGTCTGGCTTCGGTGGCATGGTGAGTGACGATTTTGCGCCAGCCTTCGGCGGTGTCTACAAAAGCATGCCGCGCGACGATGGCGCGCTCGTCGTCTACAGCCTTTCGAAATAATATCTGGCCGTTTTTATCCGGCGAGGGCATGCCCTCGCCGGCTATTTTTTGGAAACTCTGTCAAATCGATGAAAAATCGCGCTCTTTTCCTTGTCGTCGTTTCGGGCCTCTTAGGCTTTTCTTGGTCTTCGTTGGCGCAGCCGGTTGATCAAACCTCGCATCTCGACGTCAATCAGCTCTTTGCGACCACCTGCGGCTGGTGCCATAATGATGGTGGCCGCACCGCCGGCAAGGGGCCACAATTGATGAATACAAAGCGTAGCGACGATTTTATTCGCAACCGCATCAAGCACGGCAAGGAAGGCGCCATGCCAGCCTTCGGCAGCACCTTTAGCGACGCCGATATCGACAAAATCATCCAGTATATCCGCGCCCTCAAACCGGAGCAGCCATGAGGAAATATATCGCCGCTATCGCCGCTTTCGCGATTTTCGCCGTTCACGCGGAGGCGCGTTCGCTCGATGCCATCCGCGCCGGCGGTGTGCTCGGCGTTTGCGCCAATCCCAATGCGCTGCCGTTTTCGAGCAAAACCGCCAACCCGCCGGGGTTTGAGCTCGAACTCGCCCGCGCGATCGCCGATAAGCTCGGTGTCGCCATGGAGCCGGATTGGGTCGTCACCGCGTTTCAAATCCGCGCCGCCAAATGCGACATTTTGCTCGATGCTATCGATGATCGCGAGGCGCAGGGCGAGTCCCATCTGAAAACCTCGAAGCCCTATTACCATACCGGCGCCGCCCTGGTGGTCGCGGAGGGAAGCAAAATTACCTCCTTCGAAGCGCTCGATGGCCATACCAAGGTTGGCGTTCTCGGCGGCTCTTTCGCGGCGATGGTGCTCGGCCAGCGTCATGTCGGACTTTCGATGTTCGGCTTTGAGGACGATGCTCTCGATGCGCTCGCGACGCACGAGGTTGATGCCGTGATGGTGACCCCGGCCTCTGCTGGCTATTACAATCTCAAACACCCAGATCATCCGGTCCGGATTATCGGCCTGGATGAAACCGACCCGGGATTGACTTGGAACGTCTCGGTGGGGATGGTCAAACCAGACGACGAGCTGCGCTCGGCGATCAACGCCGCGCTCGCGAGCCTCGAAGCCGACGGCACCATCGCGCGGATCTATGGCCGTTATGGCATTACTTTGCTTGCGCCAAAGTAATACCGACATTTTGCGAGGATCAATACGCGTATGGGAGAGACCGGGCACACCAGGCTTCCTTGGAATATGATAAATTAACTAAGCCTATACCCAGTCATGGCACAGTGCTCTAGAAAGATGCGCGATCCTTGAGTTGGGATAGGTATGAATAAACCTGATGTCGCCGGCATGCTCCGTCTTCAGACAGAGATTTTGCGGGATCTCTCTGCGGGGCGGTCGGCTGATTTCCTCGCCATAAAAATCTGTCATCTTGCCGAACATATCTTTCCGGGCCGGATCGCGAGCATCATGGTCATGCGCGAGAGCGGCGAACTCGGTGTTTTCGCCGCGCCGAGTGCGCCGCTGCCTCTGGCGGCCGCCCTCGAAGGGCTAGCCCCGGGTCCCGGCTCCGGCTCGTGCGGCGCTGCGATTTTTCATCGCACACCCATTTATGTCGCAGAGACGCAGAGCGATCCGCGCTGGAGCGATCTTGCCCTGCTTGCGCGCGAGTTCGACATTCATTCTTGCTGGAGTTACCCGATCTGGCAGGACGAGCGTTTGATCGGCACTTTTGCCCTAACCGGTGGCACCCAGATCGGTGGCGAGACGACGCTTCCCGATGCCCCTACCGAGGCTTGGCTCGAACATCTCGCCGGGATTGCGGGCAATGTTCTCCAAGCGGCACGTCAGCAAGCGGTGCAGGAGCGCCAGCATCGGCGCCTGCAGCGTCTCGCCCGGTTCCACGCCATGCTCGCCGGGGTAAATCATCTCGCCGCCGGGCGGCCCGAGGCCGGGGTTTTCTTTGAGGAGATTTGCCGCGTCATTATCACCCGCGGGGCCTTGCCGCTTGCCTGGATCGGCGTTCCGGATGCCTCTGGGCGGTTTCAGACCATGGCCGCGAACGGGGCCGTCCGCTATCTCGACGATCTTTTCGTCTCGATCGACCCTGACATTCCCGAAGGCCAGGGACCGGCTGGACGAGCCTGGCGAAGCGGCGCCCCGGTGGTGATAAAAAATTTTGACATCGATTCTACCTACTGCCCCTGGCGTGCCCGCGCGGCGCATTTCAAGCTCGGCGCGTCCGCGGCACTTCCGCTCAAGGTAAAAGGTCAGACGCGGGCGGTGCTTTCGCTTTACACGCGTGGCGAGGAGGATCTCGATGAGGAATTCGCCTCGCTTCTCGGCGAATTGGCCTTCGATCTCAGCCTCGCCCTCGAGGCGATCGAGCAGCAGCATCGTCTCGAACGCCTCCACGGTCTCTATAACGCTCTTCTCGCCGCGACCGACTCCCTTCTCGTTCAGCGCGACGAGCAGGCAATTCTGAAGCAGGCCTGTGCCCATCTTGCAACCTCCGGTCTTTTCGACGCGGTGTGGATCGCGCGCACCGACGCAGACAATATCGCCCGGGTCGAAGTCGCCTATGGCAGCGGCGTGCCGCTGCTCGATGGTATCGCTGTGCCACTCGCGGCCGAAGCAGCCCCCTTGACGGTGCGCACGCTCCGTGCCGGAAAATTGCAAGTGTGCAACAATTATTTCGAGGACGAGGAATTCGTCCCCTGGCACAGTTTTCTCGCGCAGCGTAACTGGTCCTCGGGCGCGGCGATGCCGATTTTCCGCGCCGGCAGCCTCTATGCGGCGCTGGTTTTCGTCTCCCGTGTCGTCGGGTGTTTTGATCACGAGATTCTCGCTCTGGTCGAGAAAATCGGGCAGCTTCTCAGCCACGGGCTCGATGAACTCGATCTCAAGACGCGGCTCGAGCAGGAACGGCGCCAGCAATTCCATCTCGCCCGCCATGATACCCTGACGGGTCTGCCCAACCGCTTGCAATTCGAGGAGCATCTGCAATTTGCCCTCTCGCGCGCCAAGCGCCAAGGCGGTCGGGTCGCCGTCGGGCTTCTCGATCTCGATGATTTCAAGCCGATCAATGACGTCTGGGGTCATGCTACGGGCGATGCGCTCCTTTGTCAGTTCGCAACCCGCCTCCGCGCGCTCTTGCGTCAGAGCGATCTTCTTGCACGCTTCGGTGGCGATGAATTCGTGCTTGCCATCGAGGGATTGCCGGAGGTCGAATCGCTCACCTCTCTTCTCGACCGGTTGCAAGCCGCGGTGGAAACCCCGTTTTCGCTCGGCGATGGCCTCACCATTTCGACCGCCTTCAGCCTCGGCATCGCCGTTTTCCCCGAGGACGGCGATAACCCCGATCTCCTTCTCCGCCGCGCCGACGCGGCCCTCTATGTCGCCAAAGCGCGGAAAGGCCAGCGCGCGCAATGGTGGCAACGCTGGCATGAAGATGCCTTGAGCGCGCGCGAATTCCGCCTCTCTCTCCCCGATCCCTACGGCGCGGACGCGGCACGCGTGCTATCGGCCTATCCCACCTTGGACAGCCTGATCAGCGAGGACTTCGTTGCCGAATTCTATCGTCTGTTAAGCGAGTTTCAGTTCGGCCGTAACATTCTCGAGCACGTCACCGAGGACGATTTCACGCATCTCAAAAAACGCCAAGTGCAGTCTCTGCAAGTTCTTTTGGCCGCGGAGACGACAGCCGATGTCGTTGCCGAGCAATCGCGTCACCTTGGCCGCCTCTATGCTCTGAGCAATATCGAAAGCGCGTTGATCGCCCAGGGGACTGGCATTTTTCAGACCCTGTTCACCCAGAAGCTGACGACACTGTCGCTGCGTGGCGAGGATCGGCAAACGCTGCCCCTGATCATCAATGCGCGGCTTCAGGACATGATGGCGGCCGCGATCGCGGCCCATGAAAAAACCATCGCGAGCTATCTCACCCTGTTGCTGCCGGTCTCGCTCCATGGCGGTGGGCTTTGGGTGGATGCGGTACAAGGCCATCTTGATGCGTTGGCGACGCTTCCCGGCATCGTCGGCGCCGAACTTCTTCGCCCCGATACCAATGGCGTGTTCGAAATCGAGGCCAGTGGCGGGGCAGCGAAACAAGGAATTCAGCCGGTCTGGCGCATGGATGGCCGCATGGCGCATCTTGCCGATCGCGACCCGCGCGGCCGCGGCCTGCTCGCCATCGCCTGGCGGACGCAAGAGATTCAAATCTGCGACAATTACGCCCTCGATCCCCGCGTCGCGCCTTGGCGCGATGTGATGGCAACTGTTGGCATCACCAGTGCCGCCGTCCTTCCGGTGCAAGACATGCGCGGGCGCCCGGTTTTCGTCATGGTTCTTTTTGGCCGCTATCCACGGCAATTTTCCTCGGTGTGGATGCGGCAATTCTGCGTCGGCGTGATGCAGCGGCTGAGCTTGCTCTGGCAACAAAGCGAAGCCGCGCCGCGCGAGGTCATTCCCGAGATGGTCGCCGAACGCTGGCGCGCGCGGGTATTTTCCGGCGGCTTGCAAATGCACTATCAGCCGATCATCGATCTGGAAACCGGCCAGCCGCGAGAGGTCGAGGCGCTGGCACGGCTGGTCATGGACAACGGCGAGATGATCAGCCCCCGCCAGTTTTTGCCCGCCCTTGGCAAGAGCGACCTCGATCTTCTGTTTCGCCTCGGCCTCTCGCACGCTCTCCGCCAACTCGCGGCCTGGACGCGCGAAGGGGCCTCGTTCGGGGTCAGCGTGAATTTGCCGCCGACGACGCTGTTACGCCCGGAATGTGCGGTGTGGGTGCATGACGCGCTGATTGAAACCGGCATACCTGCCGCGCGCCTTTCGCTTGAAATCATGGAAACCGGGCATCTCGATCGCAACGAAGCGGCGACGGCGGCGACGATCGCGCAAGTCTCCGCACTCGGCGTGCGCGTCAGCATGGATGATCTCGGGTCCGGCTACAGCTCGCTGCAGCGTCTTCGCCAATTGCCATTCGATGCCGTCAAGATCGACCAGAGCCTGGTGCGTGATGTGCGCCGCGACCCGATCCGGGTTCTCGGGTTCATCGGCGCCTTGGTACAATTGGGGCGGGATCTCGGCCTCGACGTGGTCATCGAAGGGCTGGAAAGCGAAGAACTGATCGAAGCCGCCGCCATCCTGGGTGCAAAAGCGGGACAAGGCTTCGCCCTGGCCCGCCCGATGCCCGCGGCCGCCATCGCTTCCTGGCTCAAGGGCGCAACCCCAGTGATCGACCGGTACGCGCCGCGCACCGCCCTCGGCGCGCTCGCGGCGCATTGGCGCTTCGCCCATGGCAGCGCGCAAGCGATCGGGTCGGCTGAAGGGTGCCCGATCGGTCGCTTCATCGCTGCGCGCGGTCTCGCAGGCAGCGCGCTCGATCGCCTCCATCGCGCGCAGCATGAAATCGGTGCGCAAGAGGGCCTGCGCAGCCAACGCCACCAAGAACTCATGGCCAAGGTGCAAGAATCACTCATCGCCATGCTCTCGGCGTAGCGCCGGGGGTGCGGGCTTACTGCCGCTTGCGTAAGAGAAACACCGCCTGCTCGCCGAACAGATTGGCAAGCCACGGCGCTCTGCGCCATGGCGCCCGCCGCCCCGCATCATCGGCGGCGAGCCAGCGCTCCACCGCGTAACCTTCAGCGGTGCAGAGTTCGAAAAAATCGCGGATGGTGCAGGGATGGATGTTCGGCGTCTCATACCACATCCGGTCCCAGGTCGCGGTCATCGGCATCCGCCCGCGCGTGAGCAATTGCCAGCGCACCCGCCAATGGCCGAAATTGGGAAAGCTCACCACCGCGCGCGCGCCGATCCTGAGCATCTGGCGCAAGACCTCACGCGGCCGCCCGACCGCCTGCAAGGTTCGTGACAACACGACATAGTCGAAGGCGCCATCAGGATAATGGGCGAGGTCGCTGTCGGCATTCCCCTGCATCACCGGCAAGCCGTGCGCCACCGCTTGCGTTACTTCCCGCATGTCGATCTCGATGCCGCGCGCGTCACAGGCTTTGGTGTGAAAGAGATGCGCGATCAGCGTCCCCTCGCCGCAGCCGATATCGAGGACGCGGGTTTTGGGGGCGATCATGCCGGCGATCAGTTCGAGATCGACGCGCAGGTTTTTCGCGAGATGGCGCACCTGCGGCTCGGCCGCCGTCATGAAAGCCCCGCATGCAGAGCGCAGCCGTCGAGAAAGCCGCGCAGCGTGCGATGAAAGTCGGGTTCGTCGAGGAGAAACGCGTCATGGCCCTTGTCGGTCTCGATCTCGACGAAGCTGACATTGGCGGCGGCACGGTTCAGCGCACGCACGATGGCGCGGCTCTCGCTGGTCGGAAACAACCAGTCGGAGCTGAAGGAGACGAGGCAAAAGCGGGTTTTCGTGCCAGCGAATGCCTGCGCGAGATCGCCACCATGATCGGCGGCGAGGTCGAAATAATCCATCGCCCGAGTGATCGCGAGATAGGCGTTGGCGTCGAAGCGGCGCACGAAGCTCGAGCCCTGGTGCTGGAGATAGCTTTCGACCTCGAAGACATCGGAATAGGGGCCGAGGACCGAGGAGCCGGCGCGCAGCCGGCGGCCGAATTTGCGCGTCAAGGCCTGCTCGCTGAGATAGGTGATGTGCGCGACCATGCGCGCGACCGCAAGCCCGCGCGCCGGCACCCGCCCGCTTTGCCAATAGCGTCCGCCCTCCCAATCGGGATCGGCGAAGATGGCTTGCCGGCCGACCTCGTTGAAGGCGATGTTTTGCGCCGAATGATAGGCCGCGGTCGCGATCGGCACGGCAGCGAAAACCTGCTCGGGGAAGGTCGCCGCCCATTCCAGCACCTGCATCCCGCCCATCGAGCCGCCGATCACCGCGAACAGGCGTTCAATGCCGAGATGCGTGATCAGACGCTGTTGCGCGCGCACCATGTCGCGGATTGTGACGGCGGGAAAATCGGTGCCCCATAGCTGGGTTTGGTCATCATCGCGCGGGCTGCGCGGCCCGCTCGATCCCATGCAGCCGCCGAGAACATTGGCACAGATCACGAAATAACGCTCGGTATCGACAGCAGCCCCCGGCCCGACCAGCAATTCCCACCAGCCTGGCTTCCCGGTCAGCGGGTGTTCCTCTGCGACATATTGATCGCCGGTCAAGGCATGGCAAACCAGAACCGCGTTGCTGCGCGCCGCATTCAGCGTGCCATAGGTGCGATAGGCGACGACGAGTCTCGGCAAATGCGTGCCGCTATCGAGGAGAAGACCATCCTCGAACACGACATGTTGATGCGCGATCGCGAGCGGGTTCAGGGCCTGTTCCATGAAAGCCCGTGCATAAGCGGGCGGGCCGCGTCCTGCAACTGGCATCGGGTGGTGATGCCGCGAAGGGGGCGGGGAGAGCTTAGAGGGGAGCGCGCAAAACAGAACAACAGATGCTCTTTTTTGAAAAAAAGAGCCAAAAAACTTTTGTCCGCAAGGCTCGGGGCAGGGTATTTGCCAGGGCCTGGGGTTCAGCTATCAGAGGATCAGAGCATCCGTTTGGAAACATGTCCAGCATCGAAATTTCTTCCGACGACAAGGGGCCGAGTGCCGCGCCCGAGCGACGCAGCCTTGCAGCCTTGCGCGCCGAACTCGACGCCATCGACGACGCTCTGCTCGCCGGCTTGCAACGCCGGGCGGCCATCGTCGCCGAAGTCGCGGCGCTGAAAAATGGCGGCATCCCGCTGCGGCCGGGGCGCGAAGCGGCGATCTTGCGCCGCCTGCTTGGCAGAAACACCGGGAACCCCTTGCCATGCCAGGCATTGGTGCGCGTCTGGCGCGAAATACTCGCAGGCTCCCTCGCCCAGCAGGGGCATTTCACCGTCGTGGTCTCGGAAGCAAAAAGCGGCGCTGACAATGCGATCGCGCTTTTGGCGCGCGAGCATTTCGGCGCGTTGACCCCAATTCGCACCCATCGCAGCCCCTCGCAAGCGATCGGTGAGGTGGCCGCGGGCCATGCGAGCGCCGCCGTTCTGCCGCTGCCGGTCGAAGAAGATGCGAGCGGCACGCCCTGGTGGACAGCCCTTCTGCATCAGGAGGCGGCGCCCCTTTCGCGCGCCGAAGGCCCTGGGGAGCGCACGCGGATTAACATCGTCGCCCGTTTGCCGTTCTGGGCGGCGCGCCCGGAAGGGGCGCCGCGCGCCAACGCCTTCGCGCTCGCCGCCATCACCCCTGACGAGAGCGGCGCCGATCGCACCCTGTTTGGCCTCGAATTCCCCGCCGAGACCAGCCGCGCCCGCCTCGCGAGCCAAATCGCCGCTGCCGGCCTCAGCGCCGGCACCATTCTGCTGCGCCGCGAGGGCGAGCAAAAAACCGCCCAGGCGCTGGTTGATCTCGCCGGCTTCATCGCCGAAGACGATCCGCGTCTTGCCGCCATCGAGGGGCTTTTGCGCCCCGCCGTGCGGCTCGGCGCCTATGCCGAGCCGTTTGAGGATGATCAGCCATGAGCACAGCGATGGGGCCGCGCCCACGCCCCGAAATTCTCACCATTGCCCCCTATATCGGTGGTGAATCGCATGTCCCCGGCGTCAACCGGGTGCTCAAACTCTCCTCCAATGAGGGCGCGTTCGGCGCCCCGCCTGGCGCGCAGGCGGCCTACGCCCAGCTTGCGCCGGAGATTTTCCGCTATCCGGATGGTGCCGCAAGCGCGCTCCGTGCCGCCATCGGCGCCCGTTTCGGCCTCGATCCGGCGCGCATCGTCTGTGGCAACGGTTCGGACGATCTGATCTATCAGCTCGCCCTCTCCTATGGCGGGGAAGGGACCGAGCTGATCATGACCCGACACGGGTTTTCCATGTATCATATCGCCGGACGCTATGCTGGGATGCGCGTGATCAAGGTGCCCGAACGCAACCTCACCGCCGATGTCGATGCCATTCTCGCCGCCGTCTCGCCGGCAACGCGCCTCGTCTGCCTCGCCAACCCCAATAACCCGACCGGAAGCCTGCTCACCGCGCGCGAGATTGCGCGGCTGCGCGCTGGTTTGCCGGCCGAGGTGCTGCTTTTGCTTGACGCCGCTTATGCCGAATACGTCACCCGCGCCGATTACGAGCCGGGTGCTGCCTTCGTCGACGCCGGCGACAATGTCGTGATGACGCGGACATTTTCGAAGATCTTCGGCCTGGGTGGGCTTCGTCTCGGCTGGGCCTATGCGCCGCCCGCGGTGATCGATGTCATGAACCGGGTGCGCAACCCCTTCAACACCAATGCCGCGGCCCAGGCGGCGGCGATCGCGGCGTTGGCTGAACCCGGCTGGGTGGAAAAAGGCCGCGACCACAACATACACTGGCGCCAGTGGCTCGGGGACGCGTTGCGTGCCCAGGGCATCACCATCTGGCCGAGCGAGGGCAATTTCCTACTCGCCGATTTCGCGACCCCAGAGCGTGCCACTGCCGCCAACGCCCATCTCCGCGAGCGAGGCATCATCGTCCGGCCGATGGGCGGCTATGATCTGCCGCATTGCCTTCGCATCACCATCGGGACAGCGGAGGAATGCGAGATGGTCGCGGCCGCGCTCTCTGAGTTCATGGCCCGCGCGCGGCATGGCTGAGCCGGTTTTTCGTCGCCTCGCGCTGATCGGCGTCGGGCTGATCGGCAGTTCGATCGCGCGCCGCGCGCGCGCGGGCGGCGATCTCGCCGGCGAAATCGTCGCCTGT
Organism: Pseudomonadota bacterium; assembly: GCA_021801465.1. Lineage (GTDB taxonomy): Bacteria > Pseudomonadota > Alphaproteobacteria > Acetobacterales > Acetobacteraceae > Acidibrevibacterium. The sequence continues at coordinate 19,689 of JAJYXY010000052.1, read as the reverse complement.
GCGCAAAGTGCCGCAACCCGCGCGCGGGTGCACGAACTCGGCCTTGCCGACCGCGTCGAGGAAGATCCGGCGGCGGCGGTGGCCGGGGCCGATGGCGTGATGCTCTGCACCCCGGTCGGCACCTATGGCGCGATTGCGGCGGCCATGGCGCCGGCGCTCACGCCCGGGGCGATCGTGAGCGATGTCGGCTCGACCAAGCAATCGGTGCTCCGCGACGTCGCCCCGCATCTCCCCGCCGGCGTGCATTTCGTCCCCGGTCACCCTTTGGCCGGCACCGAGCATTCCGGCCCCGATTCAGGGTTTGCGACCCTATTTGAGGGGCGCTGGACGATTTTGACGCCGCCCGAGGATTGTGACCCCGCAGCGGTGGCGCGGGTTGGTGAATTCTGGCGCCGCTGTGGCGCGATGGTTGAGACGATGGAGGCCGGGCATCATGACCGGGTGCTCGCGATCGTGAGCCACCTGCCGCATCTCATCGCGTTTACGATCTGCGGCACCGCCGACGATCTCGCCGATGAGAGCCGGAGCCAGGTACTGAAATTCGCCGCCAGCGGCTTTCGCGACTTCACCCGCATCGCTGCCTCCGACCCGGTGATGTGGCGCGATGTTTTCCTCAATAACCGCGAGGCGCTGCTCGAGATGCTGGCGCGCTTCATGGAGGACGCGCAAGCGATGGCGCGCGCGGTGCGCTGGGCGGATGGCGCCTATATCGAGGACAAAGTCAAGCGCGGCCGCAAGATCCGCCAGAGCCTGATCGATCTCCACCAGGCCTAGCCCCTGAAATGCTTCGATATTTCAGGGATCAGCAGGCCACTGAAAACAAAGAGCGCGTGTCCAAGACATGCGCGTGCGAATTTCTGAAACGGGACATGAGCGCGTAAGCGCCTGAAGCAGAATAACCGGGCGTTCGTGCAAAAACGCGTAACCGAGGCGACGACGCAAGGGGGGCGCGAACCATGATCGCTTCGGGATCGAGCGATCATGGTCTTGCCATCGATCAGCCGTCCTGCGGCGTGGCCGCGGTGGGATTGGCCGCGGGATGGCTCGCCGCGGCGATGGCATTCTGCGCCGCCGGCGTGGTCATAGCCGTTGCCGCAAGTGTCGTTGCAGCTGGGGCCATTGTCCCTGGCGCCGTTGCTGACGAGCCGGCTTGTGGGCCCGCCTGCGCTTGGCGATACATCTCGAGCTGATGCTGCGAGGGGATCGAGTTCACCACGGCGCCGGTCGTGCTCAAAAACTCGATCACGGATATGCCGAGCGCAGGATCGATCGTCATCTGTGGGTTGAGGAATGGCGTTTGGGCCGTTGCCGCGGTCGTGGCGGGGGCCGCGCTGGCCGAAGCCGCGCTTGCGGTGGAGAGCGATGGGGGTTGGTTCGCCGCCGAGCGAGGAGCTAAGACACTCGGCAAACCCGCCATGTTGACGGAGATTTCGCCGGACATGATCACACCATGACAATTTTGCCCAACATCGGGCATGGCGAGAGATAGCGCAGAATTATGAACGAATCCTTAACAGTAGAAAATTTTCTACAATCACGTTATTTATGAGATGTACCGCTTGGCATGAGAATGGTCAAACGGCGTAGCGCATGCCGGGGTTGCCGCGAAAATCATGGGCGCCGGTGTGGGTGAGGCGCGATCGCGTATCGAGCCACAGGCTGCCGCCGAGTTGCCGCCAACGCCGGCAAAACGTGTAATCCTCGCTGAGATACATGTTGGTTTCGGGGTCGATCATGCCGTCGAACAAGGCGTGGTTGAAATTCGTCGCCGATAGGCCGGTGCTGAAGACATGCGCCGCGCCATAGCGGGTTTCGGGGTAGGCTGCGATCATGCGCTCAATGACGGGGCGGTGGATCAGCATGAATCCGGTGCCGGCAAAATCGGCGGTGATGAAATCGCCCTCGCGCCGCGCCGCCGCACCCCGGCACGGCTCGCCGACGTAAAGCAATGGCGCGGTTTCCTCGGCCTCGCCGCGCGCGCTGCGCGCCCTTGCCGCCTCGTCCCAATGCAGGGCCTTGATCGGATACATCCCGGCGACGAGATCTTTTTCGGCGCGCACCAACCGGGTGACGCTTTCGGGGGCAAACGCGATATCGGCATCGATGAAGAGCAGATGGGTCGCGACCGTATGGCGTAAAAAATGCCCAACCAGAGTGTTGCGGCTGCGGCTGATCATCGCGTCATGGCCGAGGAGGGCGAGCGAGAGGTCAAACCCGGCGCTCGGGGCTTCCTGCATGAGCGCGATGACCGATTCCATGTAGCCTTGGGTGACGAGCCCGCCAAAACAGGGGGTCGCGAGAAAAAGGTGAGGCGTTATGGGCATGCGTTTTGCATCTTCCAGCGCGCGATGAAACCAGAGAGAAGACCAAAGCCCGTTGACCGCGACTCCTTCGCGGGCGGGATCTGGTTCGCGCGCGGCGCGTTTCATATCCGCCCGCGACGCGAACGCTGATCCGATGGGCCGCGATCAGCGCCCTTTGTTTTTGGCAGCGAGAGATGAAGAAAGGATTGCCGAAGGCGGCGCGGCGGCATTTTTTCGTGCGATGCCGCATCACGGCGTGCTGCCCGCGTATGCCAGCCGCGAGAACGCGAGCCCGGCCCGTTCGTTAGCCTGGGCGCCAATCCATGCGCTCGGCAAGCCAGTGGCGGAGGTCGGTCAGCACCGGCGGCTTGCTTGCGCCGCCGCCGAGGCAGACCATGGTTTCCGGGCCGGGGAGGAGGCGGTTTGCGTCGAGGCGCGCGCTTTGCTGCCATCCGGGATTGGCGATCGCCTGTCCACCGGCGGCGCGCCAGAGCGAGACCATCGCCGGCGGCGTCAAGGCCGGCAGAACTAGCGCGAAATCCAGGATCGCCGCCGCCGCCGCGCTTTGCCATGCGGCATAGATCGGCCCCGCGGGCGCTGCCCCGCGCATTTTTTGATAGAGCGCGGGCCAATGCGGCACGTCGGGCAGCGCCGGGTCGGCGGCGAGCTGGCCAGAGGCGTCGATCATGCCGAAGGAAAACAGCGGTGTGGCCAGCGTCGCCAAGGCGAGGCGGGTCTCGGCGATGTCGGCGCCCTGCACTAAAACCGCGTCGACCTCGCCGCGGGCGAGCGCGCCCCGCGCGGCGACCCCGTCGAGGCCGAACACCGGCTGCGCCCGCCCGCCCAGCATGTCGATCCCGAGCAGCGCCGGCAGATCCGGGCCGACCGCGCGCGCGGCGGCGACGCGAAGCGGTGTGGCGGCGGTAAGATCGATCCCATTCCGCCCAAGCAGCACGCGTGAGGTGAGGCCGCCGAGCACCGGGACGAAGCGATTGGCCTCGAAATGGCAGCGGCTATCACCGGCCAGCCAGTTGATCACCGCGATGCCGGGCAGGACCAAAGCGGCGGCGCCGTCGGCCGCGACACGGGCGGAGAATTCATTGGCGCCGGCAACGCCGTCGGGCCCGCCGCGGGCGACGCGGCTGATCATCGTCCCCGAGGGCAAGCCGGGTAGCAAGGCGCCGGCGAGATGGGCAGAAATCCGATCCAGCCGGCCGCCGGCCGGCCCGGCGATGAGCAGGGTCGCGCCGTCGGGGAAGGGTTGGTTCGGCAAGGCCGCCAATGCCGGGTGGGCGGCGAGTGCCGCCGCCAAGCCCAGGCGCAGCGCGTCCCGGCGCGAGAGTTTTCGATCAGGCATCATAGCTCACGAGCGCCGAGAACGGCACATCGAGCCGCGCCCGGCCGCCGAGGAAGGAAAGCTCGATCAGCGCCGCCGCCGCCGGCACCACCGCCCCCGAGTTCCGCAACAGCGTCACCGCTGCCGCCATGGTGCCGCCGGTGGCCAAAAGGTCGTCAAGCAACACCACGCGCTGGCCAGGGGCGACGGCGTCTTTCTGGATTTCCAGCCGATCGGTGCCGTATTCCAGCGCGTAATCATGGCCTACCGTGCCCCCTGGCAGTTTACCGCGCTTGCGCAGCATGATGAAGCCGCAGCCGAGTTTGAGCGCGAGTGGCGCGGTGAGCAAGAAGCCGCGGCTTTCGATGCCGGCGAGGAGGTCGGGCTGATAGGCGCGCACGACATTGGCGAGCCGCCCCATCGCCACCTGCCACGCATCGGGATGCCGGAGCAGGGTGGAGATATCGTAAAACAAGATCCCCGGCTTGGGGAAATCCGGAATGCCGCGGATGTAATCTTTGAGATCCATGAGGGGCCCGCCTTGCTTTTGCCTTTATTGCCTTTATCGGTTCGATATTTTGTTTTGCGAGCCGGGGTTGGCACCGCTGGCCGTGATCTGCCCCGGCGCTCCAGAGTTTGGGTATACCGCCGCCCAGTATCGCTCGGCAACCCGCCGAGAAAACCGGGGCGACGTCTTTTCGCGGCTTCTCTCTAGAGAAAGAAAATTTTCTTTTTAATCCAGCTCATTCGCCCTTGCGTGCGCCCTCCGTTGCTTGGCGGCACGGCGATTTCGTGCGAGAGCGTCGGCATGGTGCGACGCGTTCTTTACGACCAAAGCAATCTCGCATACCGGATGGGTACCGGCATTGCGACCTATACGCGCAATCTCGCCCGCGCGGCCGAGGGTGCAGGGTTCACGCCGGAGGCATTGCTGAGCGCCGATGTCGCGGTCGATCCGCGTGATCCGCTGCTGGCCGAGATCAGCCTGTTTGACGAGCGTCGCCCGCCGGCGCTGCCCTGGCTCGAGCCGGTGACGAGCGCCATCAGCGGCCTCTTCCGCGCCCCGTTCGGCTATCGTCCGCAGCGGCTGGCCCGCGCTGGCGCGGTGTTGAGGTCGGGGCAAGAGGCGAGGGATTTCGCCGAGACCTATGTGACGACGCGGCTCTTCAATGCCGCGCGGGCGCAGTTTTACGCCTATGGCCGGCTGGCCGCGGTGCGTCTTCCGAGCCCGCCAGACCTGTTTCACGCGACCCATCCGCTTCCCGTCGCGGTGCGCGGCTGCCCCAATATCGTCACCATTCATGATCTGGTGCCGCTTCGTCTCCCATACATGACGCTCGACAATAAGCGCTATATCTTCCGCCTCTTGCAAACTCTGGCTGCCCGCGCAGATCATATCGTCACCGTATCTGAATATTCGCGCGCGGATATCATCTCCCTGCTCGGTGTCCCCGAGCGGCGCGTCACCAACACCTATCAGGCGGTAACGCTCGAGGGGCGGGCGGTCGCTCTGCCAGAGGCGGAGCTCCACGACATGATCGGCCCGCTTTTTGATCTCGATCCCGGGAATTACTATCTTTTCATCGGCGCGCTGGAGCCGAAGAAGAATATCGGCAAATTGATCGATGCCTATGCCGCTTCTGGCAGCCGGCGGCCGCTGGTCATCGCCGGCGGGCAGGGCTGGCAGAATAAAGCCGAGCTTGAGCGCATCAACGACAAGCGTTTCGGCTTTTATCGCATCAGCGACAATACCGTCTCGGCGCATCGGCAGGTGCGGCGCATTCCCTATCTTCCGCCCGAGCAGCTGGTGATGCTGCTCCGTGGCGCGCGGGCATTATTGTTTCCCTCGGTGTTCGAGGGGTTCGGCTTGCCGGTTCTCGAGGCGATGACGCTCGGCGTTCCGGTGATGACCGCGAACCGGACCGCGCTTCCCGAGATCGCCGGGGATGCGGCACTGCTCGTTGATCCGAGCGATGTCACGGCGATGGCACGCGCGATCCGCACGCTCGACAACGATGCCGATTTGTTGGCCGAACTGGCGCGGCGTGGCCCGGCGCGGGCGGAGTTGTTCAGCATGGGCCGCTATCAGGGGCGCCTCGCCTCGCTCTACCAGAACATCCTCGGCGGCAGCGGCTGAACCCGGCTCAGGCGGGGAGCCGGAGGGCGGCAGCGAGATCGCGCCAATCGGCCGGTTTGCGGCCGATCGCGGCAAGAGCGCGGAGCTCCGCCCAGGTGGGAAAGCTGTGATAGGGGCCGGGGGCGCTCGCGCCTGGCGCAGGCTCGGGCGCGTCGCCATGCTCCCAATCGTCGAGAAGCTTCTCGAGGATCGGCGCCGCGGCGAGATGCAGGTGCCGCGCCGCCGCGAGCGCGGTGATCCCGGCGGGGAGGTCGCAGCGCGCCTCGGCGAGCACCGGCCCGGCATCGATACGCGCAACCAGTTGGTGGAGCGTCACCGCAAAGCGCGGCTGCGCCTCGGCGAGCGCGGCGATGGTCGGGGTCGGCCCGCGTTGAGACGATAACAGCCCGGGATGGACATTGATGCCGCCGAGCGGGGCGACGGCGATCGTCGCCGGGGCAAGGATCTGATCGCAATGGAAGGTAACGATGAGATCGGCGCCGCTCGCCGCAAGTCGCGCCTGAAACGCGGGATGGTTGACGTCGGGCACCGCGACGCAGGGGATCCCGCGGGCATGGCAGAGGCGCGCGAGCGGCGTCTTTTCGGGTGGTGCGCCAGCCCGGCGTGGGGCGAGGCGCGGGAGGAGGAAATTGGCGACGAGATAGGGGATGAGGCGCGGGCCGGCGCGGCGCAACATGCGCACGCTGCGGCCGATTTCCCGCCGCCATGACGCCGCCAGCGGGTCGGAGAGGGCGACGAGGGCGATGCGCTGCGCATTGGCGTCAACGAAGCGCCGCACCGCTTCGGCGGAGGCAAAAGACTCGAACGTCAAAAGCGCGATCCGCACCGGGCGAACTCCAAAAATCGGGCGACGAAGAAGGCCCGCCATGTCACCCGCCGCACGCGGCGTCAATTTGTGCGCGCCCGCGTGCCGCGGCTAAGAATGCTTGGTGCCCGGCGGCCGACAATGGCGCGTGATCTCGGCGGGCATCAGCCGCAAAGGGGGCGGGTCATGGCGCAAGGTGTGAGGGGTTTGATGAAGCGGCTCGGGGCGCGAGGTGGTGACGCTGTGGCGGCGGTCGTGCCGGCGCCGCCGGCCTGCGCGCGCCTGTCGCCCACCCCGGCGGAGGCTGCGTTCCTTTTTGACATCAACGATCTGCGCCGCCGGCCGCGTCATGAGAACGAGGCCATGATCCGACGGCTGTGCGATAATGCCTATCTCGGCGATGCGACCGCGCTTTGCCGCATCCTCGGCCGCTATAAGCTCTTCGTCGATACCCTCGATATCGGCCTCTCGACCCATCTCCTGCTCGATGGCTACTGGGAGACCTGGGTGACCGAGGCGATGCTGGACGTGGTGCGCCCCGGCATGGTTGCCCTCGATATCGGCGCCAATCTCGGCTATTATACGCTTCTTCTCGCCGATCTCGTCGGCCCGGGCGGTCGGGTTCACGCCTTCGAGCCCAATCCCGCGATCATGACGCGGCTTCAGCGCTCGGTCGCGGTCAATGGGTTTGGCGATCGCGTCGCCCTTCATGCGGCGCCGCTGGGCGCGGAAGACGGCACCGAGGTCGCCCTCGTCATCCCTGAGGGCGAGCCGAAGAACGCCCATATCGTCTCGCCAGAGCGGGCGTCGGGCCGGGGCATCACGCTGCACGCGACGACGCTCGATGCGGTGATCGGCGGCCAGCGGGTCGATTTCATCAAAATCGACGCCGAGGGGGCGGAGCGCGCGATCTGGCAGGGCATGCGCGGCCTGCTCGCCCGCGGCGAGGCATTGACGATTTTCCTCGAGTTCGCCGCCTCGCGTTATGCCGACGCGGCGGGGTTTCTCGCCGATATCCGGGCGGCGGGATTTGCGCTCGCGGCGATCGATCCCGTAGCCGGGGTAGCGCCGATCGAGGCGCCTGCCATTCTCGCGCGCCCGGGCGATGAGGATTGGATGCTGGTGCTCACGCGCTGAGCCGCCTCAGGCCGCATCGAGCGGCCGCCAGGTCACTTGGCGCAGGCCAACCTGCCCGAAGAACGCGCTGCGCAGGAGCCAGAGGCGAAATTCCACCGGGTCGCTCGCCTGCTCGATGGTGATTTGCATCGTACCCTGAAACAAACCGCCGCGGCTCGGGCGAAACTCGACCCGCGTCGCTTGTGCGCCGGCGAGGATTTCGGCGGCGAACGGAGCATCGGGCAGATCATTGGAGAAAAAAATCTGGAAATCGGCCTGCCAGCGGCCTGGCGGCAAGCAAAAATACGGGCCGTAGAGCAGGATCCGCGCCGGGCCGGCGGTTTCGATGATGGCGGAGGCCATCTCGCCCGGCGCATCGCCCGAGTAAAAACAGGAAAGCGGCCAGATGATGCGCGCGGCACGGTCTCCGGCGAGCATGGCGAGCATCGGCGCCAGCACTTGGCGCGACAGCAGCTGCGCCTGGCCCTGCAATGCGACGATCTCAGTGGGCGGCGCGGGCATGGCTTCGGCGGCGGGCACCGTCTCCGCCGTGGCGCCGAGGATATGGGCGGCGACGGCGCGATGGATGGCCGCGAGCTCCATCTCCGGGCGTGCTTCGATGATCAAGGTCTCATCGTTGCGCGCCGCGATTAGGGCGGCAAGCGCGGCGGTGAGATCGCGCGTGGCGGCGATGGCGTCGGCGTGAAGGCGAATGAGCTGATCGACGCTGTTTTGCACCGGCGAGAGAAACAGCACCGCTCGCTCGCCGCCCGCCCCGCTTTGCTCACGCGCCGGGTCCGTCAGCAGCCAGGCCGGGGCGGCCATCGCCAGCGGCTCGAACGCGGCGGTATGGCCGGATGCAGCCAAAATTCCGCGCACGAGGGTGATGCCCCATTCGGTGAATGGCCCCGGCGTCCCCATGATCTTGAGACTCGGCGCCAAGTGGACATCCTCCTCAGAGTGAGCCGGATCGAAGGGTGTCATGCCGTACCTAATCCTGCCAACGATGGCGCCTTCATGCCCCGCTTGCGGCGTGTTGCGCAAGATCGCGGAGAAAACGGCCAGCAGACGCGAAATAGCGTGCCTCGGTCAAGGGCTTATAGGCCCGCAGACGCTGTTGCAGCGCCGCGTGGTGCTGCGGATCTGACGCGAGGCGGAGGATCTCCGCGCGCCACGCGGCGGGGTCGCACGGATCGAGATAGAGCGGAAACTCTCCCCCGGCTTCGCGATGTGCCGGCAACGCCGAGGCCAGCACTGGTGTGCCCAGGGTGAGTGCCTCAATGATCGGCAGGCCAAACCCCTCGGCGAGCGAGGGCATGAGGAGGGCGCGCGCGTGGGCCATCAACTGGCGCAGCGCCGGGGTGGAAAGAGCCGTCGCGACGATGATGTCGGGCCCGCCCGCGCGCAGGCGCGGCATGATTTCCTCGCCGCGGCGGGCGAGCGCGCCGGCGACGACCAAAGCCGGCGCGGGTCCGACGAAGTCCGGTGCCAGTGTGCGCCAGACATCGAGAAGGAGGGTGAGATTTTTGCGCGGCTCGATGGCGCCGCAGACGAGAAAATAGGGCCGCCGTGCCAGCGCCGGATCGGGAGGGGGGGGCGCGAGAAAGGCGGAGGAGACCGGGAGGGGGGCGCGAAAACACGGCATCGCGCCGCGCCCGCGCCGCGCCAAGGCTGTCTGCACCGCAACCGCCGCGTTTTCCGTGGTGCTGATTAGCGCCGCCCCGCGGCGCGCCACGGTCTGCAGCATCATGCGGTGCGTCCAATGGCCGAGAAAAGAGACGAGCTCGCGATTTTCGACCGGAATCGTATCGTGCAGCATGAAGACGGGCCGGATATCGGGCCTGCGCGCAAGCCAGAGGGTGGTCATGGGCGCAGCCCAGCCGATCTGCCCGACATTGAGATAGAGCGCGCCGCGCGGGGCATGGCAAAGCGCATCGCCGCCGAGCGATAGGCCGGCGTGCTGGCCGAGTTCGCGAAACCGGGCAAACGCCGCGCGCGCGGGTGTTGCCGGTCCTTGCGTTGCCGGTGCTTGCGGTGCCGGTGCTTGCGCTGCCTGCGCGCTCGTCTGAGGGGCGAGAAGGCGGTCTCGTACATAGATGAAGGTGGGGTCGGTGGCGGGATCGATGTCTTCGCGCCACAGCGCCCGAAGCGCCTGCAACCCGCCCTTGATCCGCGCCCGATCGATGAGGCGCGGGCCGAGCGGCGTTGGCAGAACGCCATGGAACGGGCCGGGCCATTCGTCGCACAAAAATCGCACATAGGCGAAATCGACGCGATCGATACCGCGCGGCGTCGGGTCGCCGGCAGCGAGAAACAGGCGCAAAACATCATGCACGATGGCGGGCGCAGGCCCGTGCCCGCCATCACTGCCTGCGGGAGAGGTCACGGGTCTGCGAGATCCGGCGCTTGTGAGTTCACGCAGGCGATGGCGTCGGCGGCGGACGGCTAGTCGCGCGACCCGCGCAGCGCATCGAGCGCCGCGAGCCTGCGTGCCTCGGGCGGAATGGCGGCGACGTAGGCGAGGAAAACGGTGGCGAATATCAGGGGCACGATGATGTCGATCGGGGTCACGGGCCCGATCGGGGACGCCATACGAAGCGGGCCGAGCGCCCAGACCACCACCGTATAGGCGATCAGGCCGAGGCGAATTTCCGTCGGCCCGATGCCGAAATAGCTGATTTGAAAGAGACCCGCGGCGACGGCCCGGATGAAGCTATAAAGCGCGGCTAGCCAATAGCTGAGCAGGGCAAGGCAGGCGACGTCGAAACGCATATAGGGCGAGAGGCCGAGGCCGAAGAAAATCAGGATCTGGGCGAGGACATCGACGCTGTGATCGAGAAAAAACCCCGAGCGCGGACGCTCGATGCCGCGATACCGCGCGAGCGTGCCATCGAGGGAGTCGCCAAACCAGTTGAGCGCGAGAGAGAGCGCGGCAAACGGCAGGAAACGCGGGGAAAACACGCTGGCGACAAAAAAAACCCCGGCCCCCGCTGCCCCCAGGAGACCGAGCGCCGTAAGATGATTGGGTGAGAGCGATCGCGGTAGCGATTTCGCGAAATAGGTGAGAAGGCGGCGCTCCATTTCAGCAAGCCAGGAGCGATGAACGCGCGCAACAACAACGTTTGGTTGCATAGACACCCCACGCCCTTCCCAAAAACTTTCATCTTACATCGCCGCATTCTAACAAACTCGCGGTCGCGTGACAACGTGATATCGCTGTCCGAGGCAACAAAGGGGGCGTATCGAGGGTATCAGCGCGGCATTTTCCGGCGCCGATCGGGTTGCCCCAAAGGGCTCGGCCACGGCGCCATTTGGCAGATGCCGCCAGTCTCTGTTAAGACGCAGACGAAGTTGCTGATCTGGGGGGAAAATCATGTTTAACCAGCTCTTGACGCCAGTCGCGGGGAGCTTGCCGGCGTCCTTTGCTGTCGCGGCCTTGCCGATTGCCGTCGTACTCGCGCTGCTCGGCGTCGCGCAGCGCCCGGCGTGGCAATCCTCGCTCGCCGGGCTGATCGTTGGCCTCGTCATCGCGATCGGGGTCTGGCAAATGCCGGCTGGACTTGCCTTCAATGCGGTCGCCAACGGCATCGTCTTTGCCGTCTGGCCGGTGATGTGGATCGTCTTCACCGCGCTTCTGCTTTATAATATCGCGGTGGCCGCCGGGCGCTTCGATGCGTTCCGCGACTGGGTCTTGGAGCATCTCCCCAATGACCGCCGGGTCATCCTGGTGGTGGTGGCGTTCTGTTTCGGCGCCCTCCTCGAAGGCATCGCCGGGTTCGGAACGCCGGTCGCGATCACCTCTTCCCTCCTGATCATGGTCGGCTTCCGGCCGCTCGAGGCGCTCACCTATACGTTGATTTTCAACACCGCGCCGGTTGCCTTCGGAGCACTCGGCGTTCCCATCACCGTGCTCGGCGCGGTGACGCACCTGCCGGCATTGCCGCTCGGGCAGATGGTCGGGCGGCAATTGCCGTTCTTCGCCTTCATCCTGCCCTTCTACGTCATGGCGCTTTATGGCGGGCGGCGCTCGCTCGCCGCGGTCTGGCCGATGCTGCTCATCGCCGGCGCGAGCTTCGCGCTCACCCAGTTCGTCGTCTCCAATTACGTCAATTATGCCCTGACCGACGTGCTGTCCTCGCTGGTTTCGCTCATCGTCACCGTCAGCTTCCTCAAAATCTGGCGCCCGGCGCATGATCCGGCTTACGCCGTTGCGAGCAGCATCCGCGAGGGCGCCCGCCACGCGACGCTGAGCCCATGGTCGGCCTGGCTCCCTTGGGTGCTGGTCTCGGTCGTGGTGATCGTCTGGACGATCCTGAAAATCTTCCTGATCGGCGATATGAAAATCGCCTGGCCGGGTCTGCACAAGGCGGTGTTCATCACCCTCTATAAGACGCCCTATGCCGCGATCTGGGATTTCCAGCCGCTCGGCACCGGCACCGCGATCCTGCTCGCCGCCATTGTCGCGGCGGGGCTGATGGGGGTCGGGCCCGGCGGCTTCTTCAAGGCGATCGGCGATACCTGGCGTCAGACCCGGATCGCCATCCTGACCGTCGCCCTCATCGTCGGCCTCGCCTTCCTGATGAATTACTCTGGCATGACCTACACGCTCGGCCTCGGCGTTGCCTCGCTCGGCCTTTTGTTCCCGCTGGTTTCGCCCTTCCTCGGCTGGGTCGCGGTGTTTCTCTCCGGCAGCGACACCTCGGGTAACGCCCTATTCGGTAATCTCCAGGTGGTGGCGGCGAACCAGCTTCAGCTCAACCCGGTGCTGATCGCCGCGACCAATTCCTCGGGCGGCGTCATGGGCAAGATGATCTCGCCGCAAAATATCGCGACCGGGGTTTCGACCACCGATCTCAAAGGCCAAGAAGGCGTCGTTTTCGCCCGCACCTTCATCCATAGCATCGTCATGACGATATTGCTCGGCCTTCTCGTGCTGGTGCAGCAATACGTCATCCCAGGGATGATCCCGGCACCATAAGCGGTGCCGGATCGCCAAAAAATGATGTTTTGATGAAAGCGCGGGGTGGCGACATTCCCGCGCCCCACCACATACCTCTTCGGTATACTGCGCCAATGAGCGGGCGGCGCGTTGCCTCTCGCATGTTGGTAAAACCAAGGGAGGTGTGACGATGCGTGCGATGTTTTATGCTTCGGTCGCGATCCTGGCATTCGGCGCCAGCCACGCGCTCGCAGCGCACGGCGGTGGCCATGGCGGACACCATGGCGGTGCCGCCGGCGCCGCGTCATCAGGGAGTGCGGCGGCCGGGGTCGGCGCCGCTGGCAGCGCCAGCGCCGCCAATGGCGGCTCGCGCGGCAGCATGAGCGCGGCCAACGGCATGCATGGCGGCAGCTTGCAGCCGGGCGCCGGTTTCGCGGATACACAAATTCCCTGGGGCTCGACCGATACGTCCGTCCAGGGCGGGCCGTTTTTGGGCGGCCTGGGCGGCAGCACCATGCAGGTCAGCGATTACGGCAAAAAAAGCTGGCCCTGCTATCCAGCCGGCCAGTGGGCGGGCAGCGCCGATTTCCACCTTCCCGCGGGCTGTAAATAAGGCCGATCAAACCGCCTCGCCCGAGGCCTGATGTCAGCGGAAAAACCGCTTCTTTCGCGCGATGGCCGCGATCAGACCGGCGGGCGAATATCGCTGAGACCGAGTACGCCGAGCAGTTTGGTGAGCGCTGTCGGCTTGTCGGTTTTGTCGAGTGCTGCAAGTTCGGCGGCCAAGCGGTCCAACGCGGCCTCGAAAATCTGCCGCTCGCTAAAACTCTGATCGGGCTGGCCGGCGTTGCGGCGGAGATCGCGCACCACTTCCGCGACCGCCAAGGGATCGCCGGAATTGATCTTCGCCTCGTATTCCTGCGCCCGGCGTGACCACATCGTCCGCTTGATCCGGGCCCGCCCCTTGAGCACCGCGAGCGCCTCATCGAACAGCTTGCGCGTCGCGAGTTTGCGCAAGCCCGCGCTCCGCGCCTTTGCCACCGGCACGCGGAGCGTCATCCGGTTTTCTTCGAAGGTGATGTGGATCAGCTCCAGCCGGTGCCCGGCGATTTCCTCGGTTGCGATCCGCTCGACCTTGCCGACGCCGTGGGTAGGGTAGACGACATAATCTCCGGCGACGAATTTTTCCGCTTTCGCGGGCGCACGCGGCCTGTCCGTGCGCGGCGGCGCCGGCTTTGCCGAGGCCTTATCGGTCACCGCCTCATCCTCGGGGGTCGCGTCAGCGGGAGCGGCAACCGCCGCGGCAGGTTTCATTCATCCAACCTCGTTATTCCGTCCGCGTTATTTCAAACGCGTTATTATGGGCAACGCCTATCTCGGCGCAGAGAATTTCCGCGCAGATAGCATCGCGAATTTTGTCATCCTAGCATAACCCGCGCGCGTGGTCACCCCTCGCGCGTGCTGCGAGAAATCAGGGTGTGCCGGGATCGGGCGAGAACAATTCCGCTTTGCCGGGCTTGTCCTTCCATTCATCCGCGTCCTCGGGCGGTGTGCCCTTGCGGGTGATGTTCGGCCATTGCCCGGCATAGGTGCGATTGGCTTCGAGCCAGGCACTCGCGCGATCGTCGCTATCGGGGACGATCGCCTCCGCCGGGCATTCCGGCTCGCAAACCCCGCAATCGATACATTCATCGGGATGGATCACCAACATATTCGCGCCGACATAGAAACAATCGACCGGGCACACTTCGACGCAGTCCATAAATTTGCAACGAATGCAGTTTTCCGTGACCACGTAGGTCATTGCGCTCTCCTCGATCGATCGGCGGCCACCGCTTGCCCGCCACCACGGGCCTATATGGCCCGCGATATGCCGTCTTCTTCGCGTCTGCGCAAGAGAGCGGCGCGCGATGTGGCTGGCCGGATCCTGTTCCTGTCAGGGCGGAATCTCGTCATAAAGCGCCCGCGCCGCCTCTGGCCCGCCGCGCCGCTCGGCGAGGGCCGCGACCCGCAGCACCCTCACCCCATGCCCCACCGGCATGGTGACGACATCGCCGATACGCAGCCGATAATCGGGCTTTTCCACGCGTTGGCGGTTGACGCGGAGCAAGCCTTCCGCGACCAGCCGCGCGCACGCCGCACGGCTTCGCCGAAAACGCGCGCAAAATAGCCATTTATCGAGACGCTGCCACGATTCTGAAGCCAGGGCCGAAGCGGGGGCTGGCTCAGCCATGGCGAAGCGCGGCGAGGGCGGCAAACGGGCTCTCGGCTTTTGGCGCCTCGTCGCGCTCGGGATAGCGCCGCGGGGTGGATTTGCGCGCCGTGATCATCGGCGGCGCGGGCGGGCCGGCGCAGTTTGTCGGCAGCGTCGAGGCGGGCGAGAGGCGAAAGCCGAGTGCGCGCAAAACCGCCGGCAAGAGGGCGGCCTTGATGCCAAGGCGCGCGGGGAGATCAGCCGCGAGCGGTGCCGGCCCGCGCCGTGTCGCGCGGGTGAGTTCGGCGGCGATCCGCTCGGCGATGTCGAGCCGAACCAGCACCGGCCCGGCCGGCAGCCAGCCCAGTGCCAGCGACAAATCCATCGGCCAAGGCGCCGGCGCCGCCAGTGCGACCGCGCCGGGGCGCGGCAGCGGCGGCGTCTCGATGCCACGCGCAATGGCGAAAAGCTGTGCCCTCAGCGCCATCGCGCGCGGCTTCAGCATCGCCGGCAGCCAGAACGCAAACCGGCCGGCGATGCCGCCATGGCGGGCGAAAAGCGCCCGCGCCGGCGGCGCGATCGGCTCTCCCGCGACGACGCCGAGGCTTTCGCCGAGGAGATGGGCCACGCCGCGAAGCGCTGGTTCGGTCGCCTCTGCGAGAAAGCGAAAGAGCGGGGCAAGATCGGCGGCGACCCGATGCTCGAGGTAGCGGGCGATGCGTGCCTCGATGCGTGGGACCAGGCTTGCGGCAAGGAAATGGCTTTCGCCGACGGTGATGCGCGGCCGGGCGAGGCTTGCCCCGGCGTAAAGCCGCGCAAGCGGCGCCCCCTCCCACAGGATGCGATGATCGGCGGTGAGGCTGAGCGCGTTATCGGGAAGGCCCGCGAGGGCTGAGACCCGCCGCCCGACCTCGGCGGTGAGCGCGCGCCGCGCTGCGCGTTCCATCAGCCGGCGCTGATCGCCGAGCCCGCGCGGGTCGGGCGCGAAAGCGAGGCCGTGCATCTGCCCGACGCTGTGCCCCTCGACCACCACCTCGCCGCTCGCGGTCACGGCGGCGAGCAGTTTTTCCCCCTCCCCCGCGTCGAGCCGGCGGAGGATCTGTGTCGCCCGGCGATCGACGAAACGCGCCGTCAGCCGCTCATGCAGGGCATCGGAGAGCAAATCCTCGACCGCGCGGGCGCGCGCCTGCCAGTCTGCGGCATGGGTGAGCCAGTTCGGGCGGGCCGCGACATAGGCCCAAATGCGTATGCCCGCCAGGCGCTGCATCAGCGTATCGATATCCCCCTCCGCCCGGTCGAGGGCGGCGATTTGGCCGGCGATCCAGGCGGCGGGCAGTTTTTCGCCGCGCGCGAGATGGGCGAAAATCCGGCCGCAAAAGCGTGCGTGGCTGTCATCGCCGAGTTTTCGAAAATCCGGGATCGAGGCGGCTTCCCAGAGCTCTGCGACGCGACGCGGGCCTTTGGCAAGCGCGCGGAGCTCGGGGTCGCGGATCAGGGCGGCGAGCGTCGCGACGTCGCTCGCCTCATTGCCGCGGATCAGGCCGGGGCCCGGCGGTGGGGCCTGCAAACTCTCGAGCAAGGCCTCCGGCGAGGAGAAATCAAGCGCCGGATTGCGCCAGAAAATCTGCGCCAAGGGTTCGAAACGGTGCTCCTCGATGGCGCTGGCGAGCGCGTCATCGAGCGGTGGGCATTGCCCGGTGGTGCCGAAGCCGCCGTCGCGCAAGCCGCGCCCGGCGCGCCCGGCGATTTGCGCAAGTTCCGGCGCGGTGAGGCGGCGCGGCCGGCGGCCATCGAATTTGCCAAGCCCGGCGAAGGCGACGTGATCGACATCCATGTTAAGGCCCATGCCGATGGCATCCGTCGCCACCAGAAAATCGACCTCGCGGTTTTGATAGAGGGCGACCTGGGCGTTGCGCGTGCGCGGCGCCATCCGCCCCATCACCACGGCGCAGCCGCCGCGCCGGCGCCGGATCGCCTCGGCGATGGCATAGACCTCCTCGGCGCTGAAGGCGACGATGGCGGTGCGCGGCGCGAGCCGTGCGAGCTTGATCGCCCCCTCATGCACGAGGCGCGAGAGCCGCGGCCGGGTCTCGATCTCCGCCTCCGGAACCAGCCGGCGCAGGAGCGGGCGGATGGTTTCCGCGCCGAGGAACATCGTCTCGACGAGGCCGCGCGCGGCGAGCAGGCGGGCGGTGAAGATATGGCCGCGATCGGGATCGGCGCAGAGCTGGATTTCATCGACGGCGAGAAACTCCACCGGCCGCTCGAGCGGCATCGCTTCCACCGTGCAGGAAAACCAGCGCGCGCCGGGGGGGACGATTTTTTCCTCACCGGTGATCAGGGCGACCCGTGCCTCACCCTTGGCTGCGACCATGCGCTCGTAATTTTCGCGCGCAAGCAGCCGCAGCGGAAAGCCGATGATCCCCGAGCCATGCGCGAGCAGCCGCTCCATCGCCAAATGCGTCTTGCCCGTGTTGGTGGGCCCGAGCACGCATCTCACCCGCGACGCGAAAATCGCCATGACCGCGATCTTCCCCGCCTTGGCGCGAATTGCAACCCCGCCGCGCTGCAAGGCCGGTCGCGCCGCGAGGAAACCGCGCCGCGCCACTCTCGCCAGCCCGCTCGTTGCGCGATATCGAGAGGGCGCGACAAATTGCGCAGATAAGGGCTCCCCGCGCCATGGATTGGCAGGCACCGGCGATCATCCTCGAAATGCGCCCCTTTGGCGAGCATGATGCCATCGCGACCCTGCTCACCGAAGCCGAGGGGCGTCGGCGCGGGCTGGTGCGCGGCGGGCAGGGGCGGCGCCAGGCGGCATTGTGGCAAAGTGGCAATCTGATCGCCGCGCGTTGGCAGGGGCGGCTCGCCGAGCAGCTCGGCCATTTCACCGCCGAACCGATTCGCGTCGCCGCCGCCCTCGTGCTCGATGATCCGCTGCGGCTTGCGCTGCTGAGTGCGATTTGCGCAACGATTGCCGGCGCGCTCCCCGAGCAGGCGCCGCATCCGCGCGTTTTCGCCGCGCTCTGGCGCCTGATCGAGGGGGTTTCGGGGCCGGAGACGGCGGCCGCGGGGCTCGCAGAGCTGGTCCGCTTTGAGGCGGGGCTGCTCGCCGAACTCGGCTATGGCCTCGATCTTTCCTCGTGCGCGCTGACCGGGGTTGGGGAAGATCTCGCCTTCGTCTCGCCACGCAGCGGCCGCGCCGTGAGCCGGGCGGCGGCAGGCCCCTGGCGCGGTCGGCTTCTTTGCCTGCCCGCCTTTCTCTGCGACCCGGAGGCAGCGATCGATGCCGAAGCGCTCGCCGCAGGCCTGCGTCTGACCGGCCATTTTCTCGCCCGCGAGGTCTTCGGCGCCCGCCATCAGCCGCTGCCGGCGGCACGCCAGGCGCTTTACGAGCGCGTCTTGCGGCTCGCCGAGCCGGGGCTTAGCCATGAGGGGGAACGCCGCGAGGAGAGCCCATGTCCGAAATCCTGACCCCTGACCCCCCGCCCGCCGGGCGCGTCCATGAGGCGCCGCTCGCCGATGCGCTTGGCGAGCGCTATCTCGCCTATGCGCTCTCGACCATCATGGCGCGCTCGCTCCCCGATGCGCGCGACGGGTTGAAGCCGGTGCATCGCCGCCTGGTTTACGCGATGCATCAATTGCGCCTCGACCCGGAAGCCGGGTTCAAGAAATGCGCCCGCGTCGTCGGCGATGTCATCGGCAAATTCCACCCCCATGGCGATGTCGCCGTCTATGAGGCGCTGGTGCGGCTCGCGCAGGATTTCGCGGCGCGCTATCCGCTGGTCGAGGGGCAGGGCAATTTCGGCAATATCGACGGCGATAACGCCGCCGCCATGCGCTATACCGAGGCGCGCATGACCGCGGTCGCGCGGGCGCTGCTCGAGGGGATCGCGGAAAACGCCGTCGATTTCCGCCCGACCTATGATGGCGAGGAAGAAGAGCCGGTGGTGCTGCCGGCGTCTTTCCCCAATCTGCTCGCCAATGGCGCGAGCGGGATTGCGGTCGGCATGGCGACCAATATCCCGCCGCACAATGCCGGCGAGATCTGCGCCGCCGCCTGCCATCTCATCCATCAGCCCGAGGCGAGCACGGCCGACCTCCTCCGCTTCATGCCCGGCCCCGATTTTCCGACCGGCGGCATCCTCGTCGAGGACGCCGAGACCCTGCTCGCCGCCTATGAAACCGGGCGCGGCAGCCTCCGGCTTCGCGCCCGCTTCGAGGTCGAGCAGGGCAAGCACGGCACCTGGCGCGTCGTCGTGACCGAAATCCCTTATCAGGTCGCCAAGGCGCGGCTTATCGAGCAGATCGCCGCCTTGATCGAGGAGAAGAAACTGCCGCTGCTTGCCGATCTCCGCGATGAGAGTGACGCGACGGTGCGCCTCGTGTTCGAGCCGCGCGCCCGCAACGTCGATCCCGCGATGCTGATGGAGACGCTGTTTCGCGCAACCAGCCTCGAGACCCGCGTCAGCCTCAATATGAACGTCCTCGATGGTGGCCGCACGCCGCGCGTCATGGGCCTCAAAGCGCTGCTCCGCGCCTGGCTCGATCATCGTCACGAGGTGCTCGAACGCCGCGCGCACCACCGGCTCGCCGCGATCGCACGCCGGATCGAGCTGCTCGACGGCTATCTCGCGGTCTATCTCAATCTCGACGAGGTCATCCACATCATCCGCACTGAGGACGCGCCAAAAGAACGGCTGATGGCGCGCTTCTCTCTCAGTGATACCCAGGCCGAGGCGATCCTCAATATGCGCCTTCGCGCCTTGCGCCGCCTCGAGGAGATGGAAATCCGCAAGGAACGCAAGGCGCTGGCCGCCGAGCAGAAGGATCTCACGGCGCTGCTTGCCGATCCCGCGCGG
>JAJYXY010000238.1 GCA_021801465.1 Pseudomonadota bacterium | reverse complement strand
TGGAAGCGGCGGCGCGGCGCCGTGTGGCGGCGATGGGGTGAGCGAGATCGATGTCGCGATCGTCGGCGCCGGTGTCGCCGGGCTCGCGGCGGCTGCCTGGCTCGCCCGGCGTGGCGCTCGCCTCGTTCTTCTCGAAGCCTTGCCGCGCGCGGGCGGCCGCGCCTTCACCGACCATCCCGCCGCCCTCGGTGGCGCCCCCTTCGATCACGGCGCCTCCTGGCTCCATAACGCCGAGCGCAACCCGCTCGCGCGCCTTGGCCGGTGGCGCGGCGAGACGCTGATCGATACCGCCCGCACCCGCCGGCGCATTGCCATCATCGACGGGCGGCAGGCGAGCGAGGCCGAACTCGCTGCCCGCGACGCCGCCGACGAGGCGCTCGAGGCTGCTCTGATCGCTCGCGCGGACGCGCCCGGACCCGACCCGAGCTTCGCCGCCGCGCTCGACGCCCTGCCGCCCAACCCCTGGCACGCCAATATCGAGGCGATCGAGGCCACCCTGATCGCCGCCGCCGACCCCGCCCGGCTCAGCCTCGCCGATTGGCGGGCGAACCGGCTGGAGGGCACCAACCTCTTGCCGCCGGACGGGCTCGGCGCCTACGTCCTCCGCCTGCTCGCCCCGCCGCCGGAGATGCTCGCGCTCGCAACTCCGGTCTCGCGCCTCGATTGGGGCGGGCGCGCTGTCGTGCTCGCGACGCCACGCGGGACGATCCGCGCCAAGGCCGCCATCGTCACCGTCTCCACCGGCGTCCTCGCCGCCGGCGGGATCAGCTTCGCGCCCGCTTTGCCGGACATGACCGCCGCCGCCATCGCGGCCCTGCCGATGGGGCTTTTGAGCAAGGTCGCGCTGCGCGCAGCGGGGGAGGATCGGCTCGACCTTCCCCCAAGCTCGTTCGTCGAGCGCCGGCTCGCGGCCCGGGGCGAACCCTTCATGGCCTTCAACGCCTGGCCACGCGGGCGCGATCACGTCATCGGCTTCATCGGCGGGGAGACCGCCTGGGCGCTCGCCGGCGCCGGCCGCCAAGCCGCCGAGGATTTCGCCCGCGCCGAACTCACCCGCCTGTTCGGCGCCCGCGCCGCCCGCGCCTTCGCCCCCGGCGCCGTTGTCACCGATTGGGGCAGCGATCCCCGCTTCCTCGGCGCCTATGCCTACCCGCTGCCAGGCGCGGCGGCGGCGCGGCTTACGCTCGCGACGCCGCTCGCCGAAGGTCGCCTCACCTTCGCCGGCGAAGCCTGCCATCCGACGCTGGCCGGCACCGTCGCCGGCGCCCTCATCACCGCCCGCACCGCCGCGCGCACCGCGTGGCGCGCCATAAGAGAGAAGAAGGCGTAAGGTTTGAAGAGAAAAAAGGGTTCTTTTTTGAAAAAAAGAACCAAAAAACTTTTCTTCCAAAGGATGGGGCCGACGACGAGACGATAAGCCGGCGTTTGACCGGGCCGGTATCAGCGTTTGGCCTCGAATGGGTAGGGGCTGGCGCCGCGGCGGAGTGGGTCGAAGGCGAGGCGGTGTTCGAGTGGGGGGAAAGCGCGGGAGCGGCAATCGGGGCGTTCGCAGAGCCGGCAGGAGAGGCCGATGCCGACGGCGGCGCGCTCGAGATCGAGCCCCTCGGCGTAGACAAGATCGGCGGCATAGGTCAGTGGCGTGCCCATGGCGATCACATGGGTCGGCGGCGGCTCGCCCCAATGCGCGGCAACGCCGGTGACAGTGCGGGCAAAGCAGAGAAAGCGCGCGCCGTCAGGCAATTCCGCCACTTGCACGCGCACCGTGCCGGGGGTGGCGAAGGCGGTATGCACGACCCAGCGCGGGCAGGAGCCGCCATAGCGGGCGAAGGGGAAGCCAGCGGCGGAGAATCGCTTCGAGACATTGCCGGCGGGATCGACGCGGAGAAAAAAGAACGGCACGCCACGCGCGCCCGGACGCTGTAGCGTCGAAAGTCGCTGGCAGGCCTGCTCGAAGGAAACGCCGAAGCGCGCAGCGAGCGCCTCCATATCGTGGCGGAGGCTGGCCGCGGCCTCGTGATAGGCGTCATAGGGCATGAGAAGGGCGCCGGCGGTGTAGTTCAAAAGCCCGATTCGGATCAGCGCGGTTGCCTCCGGCGTCGAGGGCTTGACCTCGGCAAGGACTTTTTCCACCGCATCGGCCGCTTCGAGAAGCGCAATCTGAAACGCCATGTGAAAGCCGCGGCTTTCTCGTGGCAGCGATTCGGCAAGGGTGAGGCGCCGCGCCTCGGCGTCATAGGCGCGCAACCCCTCCAGCGCGCGCACGACGACGGCAATACCGTGGCGGTTGCGCAGCCGCTCGGCCATGGCGTGGTTGCGCTCGGCGGGGGATGTGCCGAGTTCGCCGGCAATCGCCTCTGCGGCAGCTTCGAGATCGGGGAAATAATTGGCGTGATCGTCGAACACATCCCGCACTTCCTCGTTGGGGAGCAGGATGCGCCGGCCGGAGGGAAGCGCGATGCCGCTTGCATCCTCGCGCGCGACGCGCCAGGCGCGATAGAGCGCGAGCACGGCGCGGGCGGCGTTGGGGGCGCTCGCGGCAAGCGTCTCGATCTCGGCCTCGGCGACGGTGTCGGCACCGAGCAAGGGATCGGCGAAGACCTCGCGCAGCCCAACCTCGAGTTGGCGCTCTTGCGAGCCAGAGAGTTCGGCGAGTTCGACCCGGAATGTCTCGGCGAGTTTGATCAAAAGCCCGGCGGTGACGCTGCGCTGGTCGTGCTCGATGAGGTTGAGATAGCTCGCGGAAATGCCAAGCCGGGAGGCGAGCGCCTGCTGGGTCAAGGAACGCTCTTGGCGGAGGCGGCGGATGGTGCGGCCGATCAGCGGTCCGGTCATATTTACAGGGTTTACAAAATTCGCCGCCCATCTGTCAAATCCGCGACAGATTCCAAGGGATTGTCGCTGTTTGGCGCTTTCATTCGGGGCGGCGATGTGAAAGTTTTACGTCACGGCCGGTGCGGCACTGCTTCGCTGTCATCGGCGGCCCAAACCGTCACGATCTGAGGAGTATGTCATGCGCCCGACCCTTTCCCCCGCTTTCGCTCCCGATGGTATGTCAGCCCCGTCTGGGCACGACCCGGAGCGTTTCGCCGGCATTCAGCGCGATTATAGCGCCGAAGACGTCGCGCGCCTCTCGGGCAGCTTCCGCGTCCGCCACACGCTGGCCGAGATGGGCGCGCAGCGGCTTTGGCATCTGCTCAAGACCGAGCCGTTCGTCCCCACCCTCGGCGCGCTCACCGGCAATCAGGCGATGCAGCAGGTGAAAGCGGGGCTGAAAGCGATCTATCTCTCCGGCTGGCAGGTAGCGGCGGATGCCAATCTCGCTGGCGAGATGTATCCCGATCAATCACTCTATCCGGTGAACTCGGTGCCGTCGGTGGTCAAGCGCATCAATGGCGCCCTCCGCCGCGCCGACCAAATCGCGCGGAGCGAGGGCGATGTCTCGACCTATTGGATGGCGCCGATCGTCGCCGACGCCGAGGCCGGGTTCGGTGGCGCGCTCAATGCGTTCGAGCTGATGAAGGCGATGATCGAGGCCGGCGCCGCCGGTGTGCATTTCGAGGACCAGTTGGCCTCGGAGAAGAAATGCGGCCATCTCGGCGGCAAGGTTCTGGTGCCGATCAGCCAGCATATCCGCACCCTCAACGCCGCCCGCCTCGCCGCCGATGTCGAGGGCGTGCCGACGGTGCTACTCTGCCGTACCGACAGCCACGCCGCGCAATTGCTGACCACCGATGTCGATGAGCGCGACCGGCCATTCCTCACCGGCGAGCGCACCGCGGAAGGATTTTTCCGCATCCGCCCGGGTCTCGGCGTCGAATACGCGATCGCCCGCTCGCTTGCCTATGCGCCTTATGCCGATCTTTTGTGGTGGGAGACGAGCGAGCCCAATCTCGAGGAGGCCGAGCGTTTCGCGAATGCGATCCAGAAGCGCTTCCCGGGCAAGATGCTCGCCTATAATTGCTCGCCGAGCTTCAACTGGCAGAAAAAACTCTCGCCGGAAAAGATCGCCGAGTTCCAGCGCGCGATCGGCTCGATGGGCTACAAATTCCAGTTCGTGACGCTCGCCGGGTTCCATAGCCTCAACTACTCGATGTTCCAGCTCGCGCGCGGCTATCAAGAGCGTGGCATGGCGGCCTATTCCGAGCTGCAACAGGCGGAATTCGCGGCGGAAAGCGAGGGCTATACCGCAACCCGCCATCAGCGCGAGGTCGGCACCGGGTATTTCGATGCCGTCGCCATGGCGATCTCCGCCGGCAAAGCCTCGACGACCGCGATGGCCGGCAGCACCGAGACGGCGCAGTTCCACGACGGCGAAGAGCGCGTGACCGAGGATGACCGTTACGATCATGGCATCGACCACGCGCATGACTGGGCGCGCAATGCGGTGACTGCCAACGCCTGAGGCCTCGCGCCCGCCCGCCCCGAGAGATGACAGAATCTTGAGATGATAGCATCCAGAGATTGACAGCATCTCTCGGGGAAGTGGCCGGGGCCTGTGCCCCCCTCGCCTCCCCTCCACTGAAAATCGGCTCTATTCCCCCCATATCGGGGGGAATTCATTGTGCGAGGGTGTTATGAATAGCGTCTCCCCCCCCGATCTCGAACGCTGGGAAACCCGCTTTGCCAGCGAGAATTACGTGTTCGGCACCGAACCCAACGCGTTTCTTGCCCGCGAGGCAACGCGGCTTGCGCCGGGGTCGCGGGTTTTGGCGGTGGCCGATGGCGAGGGGCGGAATGGTGTTTTTCTTGCCGAGCGCGGCATGGATGTGCTCTCGGTCGATTTTTCCCCGAACGCGCGAAAAAAGGCCGAAGCGCTGGCCCGTGCGCGCGGGGTGACGCTCAAAACCGAAACCGCCGATCTCCGCGAGTGGCGCTGGCCGGACGCGGCGTTCGACGCGGTCGCCGCGATATTCGTCCAATTTGCCGCCCCCGATTTTCGCCCGCGGTTTTTCGCCAACATGATGGCAGCGCTAAAGCCGGGCGGGTTGCTGTTTTTGGAAGGATATCGGGTGGAGCAGCTTGCCTATAAAACCGGCGGACCCTCTGATATCGCGCATCTTTATACCGAGGCGATGCTACGCGAGGCGTTTGGGGCGGCGGAAATTCTGCTTCTCTCGGCCGAAGATCGCGACCTCCGCGAGGGCGAAGGGCATCGTGGCCGCTCCGCCGTGATCGATCTTATCGCCCGCCGCCCTGCCTGAGGCGAGCGGGCGAGATCGGATAGACGCCGAGGATGGTGACGGCGCGCGAAAAGAACGCCAATTCCTCGAGCGCGCGGGCGAGTGGCGGCTGCGCCGGATGCCCCTCGACGTCGCAAAGAAACTGTGTCGCCGCGAACTCACCGCCGACCATGTAGCTCTCGAGACGGGTCATATTGACGCCATTGGTCGCAAAGCCGCCGAGCGCCTTGTAAAGTGCCGCGGGAACGTTCCGGACACGAAAGATGAAGGTAGTCATGACGTCTTTTGCATCTGGCGGCGGCGCCATCGGTGTCGTCGCCATGATGTAAAATCGGGTGGTATTATGGCTCGCATCCTCGACATTGCGGCGCAGAATCGTGAGCCCGTAAATCTCGGCCGCGAGCGCCGACGCGATGGCCGCGTCCTCGCGATTACCCCAAGCCGCCACCTGCTGCGCCGCCCCCGCGGTATCGGCCTCGATCACCGCCGCAAGACCGAGTTCGCGCACCAGAGCGCGCACCTGCCCGAGCGCGACGGCGTGGGAGTGGACGCGCTTTAACCCCTCGATCCTGGCCCCGGGCGGGGCGAGCAGGCAATGCTCGACACGCTGAAAATGCTCGCCGACGATGGAAAGACCGCTTTCCGGCAAGAGATAATGGATATCCGGAACCCGCCCGGCGAGGCTGTTTTCGCACGGCAGCATGGCGAGCGCCGCCCGCCCTTCGCGGAGCGCCGCCATCGCCCCCTCGAACGTGTCACAGGGAAGCGTCGGCGCGTCGGGAAACGCCGTGCGGCACGCGAGATCGGAATAGGCGCCGGGCCGCCCCTGAAACGCGATCGGACCTGGTTTCGGATGGGGAAGGCTCATGGCGCGCCACCCGACGGCGCGAGCACGCGGCGCGCACGCGCCAGATCATCGGGCGTATCGACGCCAAAGGGCCCCTCGGCAATGCGCGCGCAGCCGATTCGCATCCCCGCCTCCAACGCGCGTAACTGCTCAAGCTTCTCTCGCGCTTCCAGGGGCGAGACGGGAAGGCGCACAAACCGCGCCAAAGCCTGCCTGCGGAAGGCATAAATGCCGATATGGTGCCAGCGCGGCCCCTCGCCATAGGGGATCGGTGCGCGTGAAAAATAGAGCGCCTGGGCGATCGCGGCATCATCGGTGAAGGCACACGCGGCTTTGACGACCGAGGCGAGGGCTGCCTCCTCCTCATCGCGGATCGGTGCGACCAGGGTGCCGATATCGATCGTGGGGTCGGCGAGCGGGGCGAGGGCGGCGTGGAGCTGAGCCGGGGCAATGGTCGGAAAATCGCCTTGCAGATTGATCACGACGTCGAATTTTTCGGCGGGGTCGATTTCCGCAAGCGCGGCGAAAACGCGATCCGAGCCCGAGGGAAGCGCGGGATCGGTCGCGATCGCGCGAAATCCAGCCGCTTGGGCGGCGGCGATGATTGGCGGATCGGCGGCGGCGATCATCACCGGGCCGATCGCTGCTTGGCGCGCGCGCTCGGCGACATGGAGCAGCATCGGCCGGCCATGAATGTCGGCGAGGGGCTTGCCCGGCAGACGCGTCGCGGCAAGGCGCGCGGGAATGACGATGATCGGGTTCATAATTGCGTGGCTGCGGCGGACATCAGCGAATTCTCTGAGCGGTGTGGGTTGCGAGCGGCGAGCGGTTTCCGTATGGTGCCG
Source organism: Pseudomonadota bacterium (assembly GCA_021801465.1). GTDB lineage: Bacteria > Pseudomonadota > Alphaproteobacteria > Acetobacterales > Acetobacteraceae > Acidibrevibacterium. Next base: position 7,125 of record JAJYXY010000238.1, on the reverse strand, counting down.
CAACCTTAGGGGAGGCAAGGCCAGACTGTCCATGCACGGGTAGCCGCGCAGGATCGGGTCAGGTCGGGCCGCCCCTCGTCGCAACGCGCTCGATCGGGGTAGCCGCCGCATGGACAGTCTGGCCGTCAACAAAGGTCTCGCCGCCATCTTGGTCGCGGGAATCGTCTATTCGCTCTCGGGCTTGATCGCCGAAGCGCTGGTCCATCCGCAGGAGCTTAAGGAAAGCGCCATCAAGATCGAGGGTGTGCCGGCCGCGACCGAGAGCGCGCCCGCAAAACAGGAAGGCCCGGCGCCGATCGCGCCCCTCATGGCCTCGGCCAGCGCCGAGCGGGGCAAGGACGACGCGCAGAAACTGTGCGCCGTCTGCCATTCCTTCGGCGAGGGCGAGCCGGCGAAAATCGGCCCCAATCTTTACGGGATTTTGGGCGACAAACGCGCCCACATGGCCGGGTTCAATTACTCTGACGGGCTCAAGGCACTCGGTGGCACCTGGGATTACGAGGGGCTGAACCACTGGCTTTACGACCCGCGCTCGCTGGTGCCGGGCACGCGCATGGCGTTTGCCGGCATCAAGAACGACGCCGAGCGCGCAGATGTGATCGCCTATTTGCGCTCGCTCGCGAAAAATCCCGAACCTCTGCCGGCCGTCGAGCCGGCGGCGGCGAAAGCGGCTGAGGCACCGGCGGCGGCAGGTGCGCCCGGCGCGGGCGGTCCGAGCTTCACGGCCTTGGTCGCAGCGAGCGACCCCGCCGCTGGTAAGGCCGATGTCGGCAAGCTCTGCGCCGTCTGCCATTCTTTCGAAAAAGGCGAGCCGGCCAAGATCGGCCCCAATCTCTATGGTATCGTCGGTGCGCCGCGCGCGCATATGGCCGGTTTCAATTATTCTGACGGCCTCAAGGCGCTCGGCGGCACCTGGAACGAGGACGAGCTCAACGCTTGGCTCACCAACCCGCGCGCGGTTGTTTCCGGCACACGGATGGCATTCCCCGGGATCAAGAGCGAGAAGGAGCGGGCGGCGGTGGTCGCCTATCTCCGCAGCATCTCACCCGATGCTCCGGCCGCGCCGGCGAAGCCGTGAGCCTGGCCGCCGGCTTTGGCGCGCGATGACCGCGAGCGCCTGATCGCCTGCGCCGAAGCCGCCGCGGCGGCAGCGGGAGCTGTCATTCGCCCTTGGTTCCGGGCGCCACTCGCGGTTGCCCAAAAGGCCGATGACAGCCCGGTGACCATCGCCGACCGCGAAGCGGAGCAGGCGATGCGCCGGGTGATCGCAGCGCATTTTCCCGAGGACGGGATTCTCGGCGAGGAATTTGGGCGTGAGCGCGAAGGCGCCGACCGCGTCTGGGTCCTCGACCCGATCGATGGCACCCGCGCCTTCGTTACCGGAAGGCCGCTCTTTGGGACATTGATCGGCGTGCTCGAGGAGGGGCGGCCAGTGCTTGGCGTGATCGACCAGCCGATCACTGGCGAGCGCTGGCTCGGCATGGCTGGCGAGGCGTTGCGCTTTCAGGGGCCATTTGGCGGCAGGCCCGGCTGCCGCCCCTGTCGGGTGCTCGCGGAGGCTGAGCTTTCCGCAACCAGCCCCACGATGTTCACCGAGGATCAGAGCGAGCGCTTTGCCCGTCTCGCGCACGCGGTGCGCCGTGTATCCTGGGGCGGCGATTGCTATGCCTATGGCTTGCTCGCGCTCGGTCTGATCGACATGATCGCCGAGGCCGATCTGAAGCTCTGGGATTGGGCGGCACTGGCGCCGGTGATCGAGAGCGCGGGAGGGGTGGTGAGCGACTGGCAGGGAGGCACTCTTGCCGAAGGCGGCGATGGCACGCTGCTTGCTGTCGGTGATCCAGCGCGGCAAGAGGCCGCATTGGCCAGGCTCGCTACGTAACCGCGCATTCATCCTTCGCGCGGTATGATAAAGAAGCAAAAAGAGGAGGTATGCGGGTGAAACGAAGAGATTTTTTGGCGGCTCTGCCAGGCTTCCCTGGGGCTTTGGCCGCCTCGCGCGCATTACCCTTTGCGCCGCACCTTTGGGTGCCGATCGCGGACACCGGGCCCGCGGGCAGCGGCGCGGCTGCCGATTATGCGGTAACGCTGCTCGAAAAACCCGGTCTTCCGCGCGATTTCAGCCATTTCCCCTATGTCGATCCAGGGGCGCCGAAGGGAGGCGCGGTGGTGCTGTCGGCGATCGGCACATTCGATAATTTCAACGGCTTCATCGTTCGTGGCACCGCGCCGGATGATATCGGGCGCCTCTATGACACCCTGCTCCGCGCCAATATCAACGAACCTAGCACCGCTTACGGCCATCTCGCCGAAGCGATCGAAATCGCGGCCGACCGCTCGCGCGTCGTTTTCACACTGCGTGACATTGCCCATTTCCACGACGGCGCGCCACTGACATCGGCCGATGTGGTCTGGACCTTTGATACGCTTCGCCGCGATGGGCGGCCGTTTTATCGTCTCTATTACGGCGATGTCGAGCGGGCCGAGGCGCTCGATGCCCGCCGTGTCGTGTTCCACTTGAAGCCGACACCGGATCGCGAATTGCCGCTGATCCTCGGCGAAATGCCGGTTCTGCCGAAGCATTTCTGGAAAGACCGCGATTTTTCCCACCCGCTCACCGACACGCCTCTCGGCTCCGGCCCCTATCGCGTCGAAAAAGCAGAATTTGGCCGCAGCATCACTTACCGACGGGTGCATGATTACTGGGCGCTCGATCTGCCGACGGTGCGCGGGCAATTCAATTTCGGCCGCATCGAGGTGGAGTATTACCGCGACGCCACAGTCGCCTTCGAGGCGTTCAAAGCCGGCCAAGTCGATTTTCGCGAGGAGAATGTCGCCAAACAATGGGCGACAGCCTACGATTTTCCTGCTATTCAACATGGCCTCGCGAAGAAGGAAAATCTGCCGCAGCATCTGCCGACCGGCATGCAGGGGTTCGCGATGAATACGCGCCGGGCGCTCTTTCAAGACCGCCGCGTCCGCCAGGCATTGGATCTCGTGTTCGATTTCGAATGGTGCAACGCCAATCTGTTCTACAATGCCTATACGCGCACCCATTCCTATTTTTCCAATAGCGACATGGCCTCTTCTGGTATCCCGAGCGGCGCCGAACTCGCGCTGCTCGAACCTTGGCGCGCACAGTTGCCGCCCGAACTATTCACGACCCCGTTCAGCTTGCCGGTGACGGATGGCAGCGGCAATAATCGCGAAAATATGAAGAAAGCGCTCGCCCTTCTCGAACAAGCGGGGTGGCGGGTCAAAGAGCGCAAACTCGTCAACCAGGATGGCCAGGCCTTCGCCTTCGAAATTCTTCTCGATGAGGCGGCGTTCGAGCGCGTTGCTCTCCCTTACGTGCAATGGCTGGCGCGGATCGGCATCACCGCGACGGTGCGGACCGTCGATCCCGCGCAATATCAGCAACTGCTCAACACCTTCTCCTTCGACATGACGGTCGCCGTGTTTCCAGAATCCGATTATCCCGGCAACGAGCAGGTCGGGTATTGGACCAGTGGGGCGGCAAAGCAGGAAGGGTCCGACAATTTGATGGGCGTCGCTGACCCTGTCGTCGATGCTCTGGTGCAAAACGTCGTCACCGCGCCGGATTACGATCATCTCGTGCCCGCGGTGCATGCACTCGATCGGGTTCTTTTGTGGAATTGGTACATGGTGCCGCATTGGTATTTGCAATCAGTGCGGGTTGCCTATTGGCGGCGATTTGGGCGCCCTGAGGCGGAAGTGCGCTCTGGCCTCGCTTTCGATACCTGGTGGATCGATCAAAAACTCGCCGAAGAGACTGATACCGCCCGTCGCGCTGGCATGGAGTGACGCCAACCCATGGCCGCCTACCTGCTTCGCCGGATTTTACTTCTCGTCCCGACCTTGTTTGGCATCATCGCGATCAATTTCGCAGTGGTGCAATTTGCCCCTGGCGGCCCGGTCGAGCAGATGATCGCTGAGCTCAAGGGACATGGCGGCGGAATGACCGGGCGCATGACCGGCGCCGGCGCACGTGAGGCGATGCCCGGGCAAAGCGGGCTCTATCGCGGCGCGAGCGGCCTTGACCCGCACATCGTCGATGATATCCGGCGTATGTTCGGCTTCGATAAGCCGCCACTCACACGGTTCTCGCAGATGATGAGCGGGTATTTGCGGTTCGATTTTGGCCGCTCCTTCTTTCGCGACAAAACCGTTCTGCAACTAATCAGAGAAAAACTTCCGGTTAGCGCATCTCTTGGCCTGTGGTCGACCTTGGTCGTTTATCTGGTCTCGATTCCGCTCGGCATCATGAAAGCCGTCCATGACGGCAGCCGCTTCGATGTCGCGAGCAGTGTCGCGATCTTGATCGGCTATGCCGTACCTGGGTTTCTGTTCGCCATTCTGCTGGTGGTTTTGTTCGCCGGCGGCTCGTTCGTGCAGTGGTTTCCGCTCCGCGGCCTCACCAGCGCGGGCAGTGAGGCGTGGAGTTTGCCCGCCCGCCTCCTCGATTATCTATGGCATATGGTGCTGCCGACGGTCGCGCTCACCGTCGGTGGCTTCGCGAGCCTCACCATGCTGACCAAGAATTGCTTTCTCGAGGAAATCCGCAAGCAGTACGTGCTCACCGCGCGCGCCAAGGGGGCGAGCGAAAAGCGCGTGCTCTACGGCCATGTCTTCCGCAATGCCATGCTGCTGGTCGTTGCCGGATTTCCGCAGGCTTTCATCAGCATTCTGTTCACCTCGGCGCTTTTGGTCGAGATCGTGTTCTCGCTCGATGGCCTCGGCCTACTCGGCTTCGAGAGTGCCATTGCGCGCGACTATCCGGTAATGTTCGGGGCCCTCTACATCTTTACCCTGCTCGGGCTTTTGATGCAGATTCTCGGCGATCTTCTCTATACCGTCGTCGATCCGCGGATCGATTTCGAGGCCAGGCCGCGATGACCCTCTCGCCGCTCGCGCGCCGGCGCCTCGCCGCATTTCGCGCCCATCGTCGCGGCTTTTACTCGTTCTGGATTTTCGCGGCGCTTTTCGTCATCTGCCTGTTCGCGGAATTCATCGCCAATGACCGGCCGCTGCTCATCCGTTTCGAGAATAATTGGTATTTCCCGATCTTCGCCGATTACAGCGAAGATACCTTCGGCAAGGATTTCATGCCGACCGAGGCCGATTACACCGACCCCGAAATCGCCCGCGCGATCAACGCGCATGGCTGGATGCTGTGGCCCCTCATTCCCTATCATTATGACAGCATCGTCAAGGATCTGCCGCAGCCGGCGCCGGCGCCGCCGAGTTGGCGCAATCCGCTCGGCACCGACGATCAGGCGCGTGATGTGCTAGCCCGGGTGATCTATGGCTTTCGTCTCTCGGTTCTGTTCGGCTTCACGCTCACCGCGATTTCATCGGCGATCGGCGTCATCGCCGGCGCATTGCAGGGGTTTTACGGCGGTGTCGTCGATCTTTTTTTCCAGCGCTTCATCGAGATGTGGTCGGGCATGCCGCAGCTTTATTTGCTGATCATCCTTGGCAGCATCATCACGCCAGGATTTTTCGTGCTGCTTTTCTTTTTGCTTTTGTTCAGCTGGATGAATTTAACTGGCGTCGTGCGCGCCGAATTCTTGCGCGGGCGCAATCTCGATTATGTGCGCGCTGCACGCGCGCTTGGGCTTTCGGATCTCGCCGTGATGTTCCGCCATATTTTGCCCAATGCTTTAGTCGCCACATTAACCTTTCTCCCGTTCACCCTCTCCGGTTCGGTCACCATCCTCGCGAGCCTCGATTTCCTCGGCTTCGGCCTGCCGCCCGGTTCGCCCTCGCTTGGGGAGCTGGTCTCGGAGGGCAAGAATAATCTCCAGGCGCCCTGGCTCGGCATCACCGCTTTTGTCGTCTTGGGCGGGATGCTGACGCTATTGATTTTCATCGGCGAGGCGGTGCGCGACTCGTTCGATCCGCGCAAGACCGCGACATGACCCTTCTCAGCGTCGACAATCTTTCCGTCTGTTTTGGCGATCGCCACGTCGTCGAAGGGGTTTCATTCACACTCGATCGCGGCGAGACGCTGGCTCTGGTCGGGGAGTCGGGTTCGGGGAAGACGCTCACCGCGCTTTCGCTTTTGCAATTGCTGCCGCCGGGGGCGCGTAATGATACCGGGCGCATTTTGCTCGGCGGCGAATCGGTGCTCGATGCCGATGCCGAGACATTGCGGATGATGCGCGGTGGTGTCGCTGGCATGGTGTTCCAGGAGCCGATGACCAGCCTCAATCCGCTGCACCGGATCGGGCGCCAAGTCGCCGAGGCGGTTCGCATCCATCGCCGTATGCCGCGCGCGGCGCTGCGCGAGCGGGTGATCTCGCTTCTCGAGCAAGCCGGATTCAATGACGCGGCGCACCGGCTCGACGCTTTTCCCCATCAGCTTTCCGGCGGCCAGCGTCAGCGCGCGATGATCGCCATGGCGCTTGCCAACGACCCGGCACTGCTCATCGCCGATGAGCCGACGACGGCGCTCGATGTCACCATCCAGGCGCAGATTCTCGCCCTGCTCGCGGGCTTCAAGGCGTCGCGTGGCCTCGCCCTTCTTCTCATCACCCATGATCTCGCCATCGTCCGCCGCTATGCGGATCGGGTGTGTGTCATGCGGGAGGGGCGGATCGTCGAAGCCGGCTCGGCGGCGCAAATTTTCGCCGCGCCCGAGCATCCCTATACCCGCATGCTGCTCGCCGCCGAGCCCTCCGGGCCGCCGGTGGCGCTGCCCAACGCCGCCTCGGTGCGGCTCGACGCCCAGGAGATTTCGGTGCATTTCCCGATCCAGCGCGGCATTCTGCGCCGCACCGTCGGCCATGTGCGGGCGGTGGACGGGGTTTCAGTCACCGTCCGGCGTGGCGAGACGGTGGGATTGGTCGGTGAATCGGGGTCGGGCAAGACGACGCTCGGTTTTGCCCTTCTCGGCCTCGCCCGTGCCGAAGGAAGGCTTTTGTTCGAGGGCACCGATCTTCTCGCGCTCGACCGCCGCGCCTGGCGCCAGATGCGCGCGCGCATGCAGATCGTCTTTCAGGATCCCTATGGCAGCCTGTCACCGCGCATGTCGGTCGGCGAGATCGTCGCGGAAGGCTTGCGCGTGCATGCCAGAAATTTGTCATCGGCCGAACGCATGGC
>JAJYXY010000229.1 GCA_021801465.1 Pseudomonadota bacterium | reverse complement strand
CGCTCCGGTGGGTAATCAGGCCATCGAGAGAAAGCTCGCCGGATTCGACGAGCAATTTGACGGCTGCGAGATCGGCGGGCTGCCACTCGGCGGCGACGCGGAGCCGCGCCTCGCGCAAAAATGCTGGCGGAAAGGCGAATGTGAGAGCGGCTGCGTAGAACCCCGCGAGAATGATCTCGCCACCACGCGCAAGCCGAGCGATCAGCGTGTCGAGCATGCCCGCATCGCCACTCGCATCGCAGATCACCGCATAGCCGCGTTCCGGGTCTTCTTCTGGCGCGAGCACCGGGTAGGCGTCGCTGCCGCGGCGGCGGGCGAGATCTTTCTCCCACACCACGGGCGGTTTTTTGCCGGCAAGCACTGTCAGACGCGCAAGCAGACGCCCGAGAACACCATGGCCTATGATGAGATCGGGCGGTGTCGCCCCGGGCGCCAAAATCGCGTGATACGCCGTCGCGGCGAGAGCGAGCAGCGTCCCCCTCTCGCCGAGGGAAGGATCGAGCGGAACCAATTTCGTATCCGGCACCACGAGCCGCGCCGCAGCGCCACCGAAGAGGCCGCGCACCGCGCCGAAGCAATTGGCGCCGGGGACGAAAACCCAATCGTCAACCCGCACCGTCCCGCTATTGCCGGCCTCGACCACACGCCCGACCGACTCATAGCCCGGCACCAGGGGATAGCCGAGACCAGGAAATGGCGGCATCCGCCCAAGCCACAAAAGACGCTCGGTGCCAGTGCTGATGCCACTCCACGCGACTTCGACAACGGCATCATCGGCACGCGGCGCGGTAAGATCGAGGCGCGAGAGATGGAGACGCTTCGGCTCTTCCAAGACTACGGCCAAAGTATCCAACCCTGTCGGCATCGCTGCTTTCCTCCGTCGCCCGCGCCGGGGCTTCTTATCGCTGTCAGCCTAAGACGACGACTATAAATGTCAAGCATTATTTACACCGAAGCCACGATCACCCGCGCCAGCATGTCGAGGCGCGTGCGTAAAAGCTTGGCCGCATGAAAGCCCGCGGCCGCCAGCAATTCGGTGTAGGCCGCCGGGCTACGCGGGCGGCCCTGGCCCATCGCCAGCAGGTAAAATCCGAAATAGGCGTCGCTCACACGATCGCCGCCGGCAGTTCCTACCATCGGCTCGGCAATCACGACGCGGCCGCCGGCGGGCAACGCTGCTCGTGTTGCGCGCAGGATTTTGAACACCGCCCGATCGTCATGGTCATGTAAAACGCGGATCAGGGTGATGACGTCGGCGCCTTGCGGCAGAGGATCGGCGAAAAAATCCCCACCCGAAATCAAGACCTTTTGGCCGAGCCCGGCCGCGGCAAGCTTTGCGCGGGCCATCGTCGCAACCGCGGGGAGATCATAGAGCATGAGGCGAAGCGTGGGCACGCGTCTTGCCGCGGCGAGCAAAAACGCGCCGCTTCCGCCACCGACATCAAGAAGGCAACGATGACGGGAAAACCGATAGGCGGCCAGAACCTCCTCGGCGATCATCGGCTGCGAGGCAGCCATCACCGCTGAATACGCTTCGACCTGCTCGATCCCGAGCGCACGCGCATCCGGTGCCATGCCGGCATAGGGCCAGTAGCGCGCAAGTGCTGTGTCTTTTGGCCGGGCGGCCAGCAGCGCTACCGGGTCGGCGAGATCGGCATAGAGCGCGCGGTGGTGTTCGACCATAGCAGCGACACCAGGATTGGCGATCAGCGCCGCGCCCAGCGGCCCGAGGCCAAACCGCCCGCCACGCCGCTCGGCCAAGCCGAGGGCGACCGAAGCGTCGAGAAGACGCGCGACACTGGCCAGCGGCAGCGACAAGCGCCGGGCAAGTTCGGCGAGCGACGCCGGTCCCTCGGCGAGCAGCGGGCAAAGCCCTAGCGTCACGTTCGCGTGCAGAATCTGCGAATAGACGAAGCCGGCACAAAGATCGAACAGCGCCCGCGTCCGCCGGCGCGCGATCGGCCGGGTAAAGGGCAGCGCGATCGCGGCGCGCTGAAACGCGGGGTTGACCAGCAGGCGATCGCGAAAGCCGCGCCAACGCGCCAACCACGACCGGTTAGCGGGCGGCGCTTTCGCGATCCCCCCGGTTATCATCTCGCCTTCTGCCGGAAGCCCGGCCATTGCCGCCACTCAGGCAGCTTGCCGGGCCAAGTCGCGCGGCACGAGGCGTCGCGCTTCCGATTGGATGATGGCTGCGAGATCGGCCGCACCGGGACAGGGCGGAATGATCGCGATCGCTTCCTCGGTCAAGCTTCGCAGCCGCGCGACAGCGCCGGCAAGGCCGAGCTCGGCTGCCGCATTCGGCCGATGATGTGCCGCGTCCTGCCCGACCGGTTTGCCGAGCTCCATTTCATTACCAAGGAGGTCGCGAATGTCGTCGGCGATCTGATACGCCTCGCCAATGGCAAGGCCGAGACCGCGCCAGCTCTCGCCATCCCGCCCGGCCGATGCCGCGCCCGCCATGGTCGCCGCGGCGAACAGGGCGCCAGTCTTGGCGCGCTGATAGCAAGCGAGATCGACGCGCGGCTCGCACTCCCAGGCTTGGCCGGCGGCAATGCCAGCCGGCACGCCAACCGCTTGCGCGATGATGAGCAGCAAAGGCGGCAAGCGCGCGGGTGACGGCGCCCCTTTGCGCGCCAAGATCTCGAAGGCCAGCACGATCATCGCATCCCCGGCGAGCAAGGCGATCGGCTCACCGAACGCGCGGTGAACCGATTTTCGCCCCCGCCGCATCGCCGCATCGTCGAAACAAGGGAGATCATCATGAACCAGAGAAGCGCAATGGAGCAGTTCAATCGCCGCCGCGGCAGCATCCGCAAGCGCCGGATCGGAATCGCCACACGCCGCAGCAACGGCGAGGCAAAGACGCGGGCGAACACGGGCGCCGCGCGGAAAAACCGCATGTCTCATGGCGGCGGCAAGCCGGGGTGGCGTTTCTGCGGTGCAGAGATTGATCGCGTCGGTGAGACTGCGTTCGATCCGGGTGACGGCGTCCATGGTCTGCCTCCTCCGCAAGTGTCATTCTTGATTGACATTTTAACTGTCGTCTTTTATTGACGCTTATGTCAAGCCCTTTTAGGGTGGAAAATACGTCATGCGCACACCGCACGTGGTCATCATCGGGGCTGGTATGGGCGGCTTGGTGGCCGCGCTCGATCTCGCGGTGCACGGGCTCGCCGTCACGCTCGTCGAGCGCGCGGATGTCATCGGCGGCAAGCTCGCACACGTCGACATCGCCGGCGCCACGATCGATGTCGGGCCAACGGTATTGACGATGCGCGACGTGTTCGAGGCCATCTTCGCACGCGCCGGCACCACGCTCGCCGACCATCTGACCCTGCGCCCGGCGAGCCTTCTTGCCCGCCATGCCTGGAACGCCGAGGCAAGGCTGGATCTTTTCGCCGATCCGCGGGCAAGTGAACAGGCGATCGGCGTCTTCGCCGGCGCCGCCGCGGCACGCGGCTTTCACCGCTTTTGCCGCGATGCACAGGCGATTTTCAAAGCATTAGAGACGCCGTTTTTACGGGCGAGGACTCCGCGCCTCAAAACCCTGCTTGCGGGGGCAGGGATTTCCGGGCTTCTCGCGATGGCACGCGTTTCGCCGTTCCGCCCGCTTTGGCGCGCGCTTGAGACATATTTTCCCGACCCGCGCCTGCGCCAACTCTTTGCGCGCTATGCGACTTATTGCGGTGCGGCGCCAACGCTTGCCCCGGCGACGCTAATGCTGATCGCCCATGTCGAGCAAAGCGGCGTCTGGCTTGTTGAAGGCGGGATGTATCGCCTGGCCGAAGCCTTGCGAACGCTCGCCCTAACCCACGGCGCACGGTTGCGCACAAGGAGCGAGGTTGCGGAAATTCTCGCTGTCGGCGGGCGCGCCTGTGGCGTACGCCTTGCCTCTGGCGAAGAGATCGCCGCCGATGCGGTGATTGCCAATGGCGATGTCGCGGCGCTCGCCGGCGGGCTTTTCGGTGACGCCGGCCGGCGCGCGGTCTCTGCGATCGCCGGCGGCTCGCGTTCACTCTCGGCGATGACGTGGGCGATGCGTGCCGATGTCGAGGGATTTCCACTCGCCCATCATTCAGTGTTTTTCTCGCCCGATTATGAGGCCGAGTTCAGCGATATCGTCACGCACGGCCGGCTGCCGGGCCGCCCCTCGGTTTATCTCTGCGCTCAGGATCGTGATGATCGCGGCGCGTGGCGTGCCAGCACTACGCAAGCGCCGGCTGGCGGGGAGCGGCTTTTCTGCATCGTCAATGCCCCTGCCTGTGGCGACCGGCGCCCCCTCACCGACGCGGAGATCACGCGATGCGAAACCGCAACATTGGCAACCCTCGCGCGCTGTGGCCTTTCCCTCCGCAGCGACCCGGCGAAGAGGCAGATCAGCACGCCAGCCGACTTCGCGGCACGATTTCCAGCAACCGGGGGGGCGCTCTATGGCCGGGCGATCCATGGCTGGCAGGAATCGTTCCGCCGGCCGGGGGCGCGGACGAGCCTGCCGGGCCTTTATCTCGCCGGGGGCAGCGTGCACCCGGGGGCGGGGCTGCCGATGGCGGCGCTCTCGGGCGGGCATGCCGCTACGAGCCTGCTTGCGGATCTCGCTTCGACGTCGCGGTTGCACCCGGTGGGTATGTCTGGTGGTATCTCGACGCCATCAGCGACGACGCTCGTTACGGCCTCACGCTGATCGCGTTTCTCGGTAGCGTCTTCTCCCCATTTTACGCGCGCGCGCGCCGCCGCGGCCGCGCCAATCCGTTCGCCCATGCCGCGTTCAATGTCGCGCTTTATGGCGTCGCCACCGAGCGCTGGGCGTTCACCGAGTATGGCGAGCGGCATCTCGGTCGCGGCACCGATTGGTTGACCCTTGCCGACAACAGCCTCGCCTGGCGTGGCGATCATCTCGCGATCGAAATCGCGGAATGGAGTGCCCCCTGGCGGCGCCACCTTCGCGGCCATGTCCGCGTTTATCCGACCGCACGCGCGGAGCGTCTGGTCGCGCTCGACGACGAGGCGCGACATGTCTGGTCACCGATCGCGCCCATCGCCGATATCGAAGTCGTGATGACGAAGCCAGCGCTTTCCTGGTCGGGCCGTGCCTATCTCGACAGTAATGCCGGAGATACGCCGCTCGAGGCAGCGTTTTCCCACTGGCATTGGAGCCGCGCTCATCTCGCGCATCATGCGGCGATTTTTTACGACGTCGTCCCGCGCGTCGGCATGCCGCGAACGATCGCCCTCCAGGCCGACGATAAGGGTGGCTTAGAGGAAATCCCCGCGCCGCCAGCAACGCCGCTTGCGCGCACCGGTTGGCGAATTGCACGTGCCGCCCGCGCCGATCCGGGCACGCTCCGCATCCTCCGCACCCTTGAGGATACGCCCTTTTATGCCCGCAGCATGCTCGCCGGCGAACTCGGCGGCACCTCGGTGCGGGTGATGCACGAAAGCCTATTTCTCGATCGCTTTCGCGCCCCTTGGGTGCAATTCATGCTCCCTTTTCGCATGCGTCGCATCGGCTGATCGCTCTATTCAATGAAGCCTAGGCATTTTCCGATATCCTCCTGATCACAACGACGAGTCGGCGCTCGCGGCGGGCATGCCTAAACCGATGTGGCCGGCGCGGATCAGGGGCTGCGCCAGAGGCTGGAATTTCCGCCCCGGGGAAGTTCAAGGGAGTGTTCGCGCCAGATCAGCACCACCGCCGAGACTTTTCTTCCCACCCGCCATGACCAATCGGCATTGGCCATGGCGGGGCCGGCCGGGCCATATCGGCGACGATATTCTGGAGAACACGCATGCGCATCGTTGACATCCGCGAACGAACCCTTCCCATCGCCTCGCCCATCGCCAACGCCTATATCGATTTCAGCAAGATGACGCTGAGTCTGGTCGCCGTCATCACCGATGTGATCCGCGATGGCAAGCCGGTGGTTGGCTATGGGTTCAATTCCAACGGCCGCTATAGCCAGGGCGCCCTGATGCGCGAGCGCTTCATCCCGCGGCTGATGGAAGCTGAGAGCGGTGCGCTTTTGAATGACGCTGGCGACAATCTCGATCCGCACCGGATCTGGGCGACGATGTTCAAGAACGAGAAGCCCGGTGGCCATGGCGAACGCTCGGTCGCGATCGGCACGATCGACATGGCGGTGTGGGACGCGACCGCGAAAATCGCCGAAAAGCCGCTCTTTGCGTTGCTCGCCGAGACAAACGGCCGGATCGCCGACCCGAAGGTCTTCGTCTACGCCGCGGGCGGCTATTATTACCCTGGCAAGGATAACCGCATGCTGGTGGATGAGATGCGATCCTATCTCGACCGCGGTTATACGGTGGTAAAAATGAAGATCGGCGGCGTGCCGCTCGCCGAAGATCTCGCCCGCATCGAGGCGGTGCTCGCAATCCTCCCCGCCGGTTGCAAGCTCGCGGTCGACGCCAATGGCCGCTTCGATACCAAAACGGCGATCGCCTATGCCCGGGCGCTCTCGGCCTATGACCTTTTCTGGTACGAGGAGCCGGGCGATCCGCTCGATTACGCCTTGCAGGCCGAACTCGCGCAGCATTACCCGAAGCCGATGGCGACCGGGGAAAACCTTTTCTCCACCGCGGATGCGCAAAACCTCATCCGCTATGGCGGGATGCGCAAGGAGATCGACTGGCTTCAGTTTGATTGCGCCCTGAGCTACGGCCTGGTGGAATATCTCCGCACGCTCGCGATGCTGGCGTGCCATGGCTGGTCGCCCTCGCGCTGCATCCCGCATGGCGGCCATCAGATGTCACTCGCGATCGCAGCGGGGCTCGGACTCGGTGGCAATGAGTCTTACCCCGATCTGTTCCAGCCCTTCGGCGGCTTCCCCGACGGTGTCCGCGTCGAGGGTGGCCATGTCACCTTACCGCCGTTGCCGGGTATCGGCTTTGAGGGGAAAAGCGATCTCTACGCGATCATGGCGTCTCTCAGCACCTAAGCGTCGCGCGTCGGCGCGCGGGAATGCCTGGCGCGGTCTCGGGATTTTGTGGCCTTATTTGAATTGCGGCCCCATCACCGCGCCTTTTGAGAGCGAGGTGATATAAGTTTCGAGCGCCACCATATCGGCGCTGCCCGGGGCCGGCGGCGTACCCTTGAGGGCGTTGTGGATGCAGCCGCCGATCTGTTGCGAAAGCGTGATTACCGCCTGCGCACGCGGGGAGTAGCGCGGGAACCCTGCCGCCGCGCCGACCAGGCTCGGGATCGCTTTGCCGTTCGGAAGCTTGCCAGGATCGCGCCCGCCATTGAGATGGCATGTCTCGCAAGTGCCGGCGCCGCCGAAACTCTCATGCGCGAAGAGATCCGCACCTTTCTGAACCGCTTGCTGGAGCGCCACCTGCGCCGCCGGGGCATCGGCCGCGCGCGCGGCAATCGGGATGGCGAGCACAGCCACCATGAGGGCAGTGGTCAATCCCTGGCATTTTCCTCGCGTCATGATTCCTCTCCTTGTTATGATCTTCTGGGTGCGGTTCACTCTCCGGCTCGCGCCCGGGAAGATCGGTCCCGAGGATAGGCGCTGAGCACGGCTGCGGCAACCGCCGCGTGCGGTTAGACTTCCGGAGAGCAATGATGAGCAGTTTTCTTGCGCGGCGTCTCGAGGTACTGAGTGACATCATATTTGGTGTTGCGATGACAATGCCTATCTACAGCCTGCCCTTGCTCGATCGCCATGGCGGAGAGGGCGATTGGTGATTGGCCCCGGTATTCTCGCGCTGGTCTTTACCATCGTAACGATGGTGAGCTTCATCGCGCCCTTGGCTAGCGCAATAACTTGGCTTGCGGTCATCCTTGCACCACTTGCCGATGCCCGCGCGACGAAAAGTCCCTTATGAGAGGGTCACTCTGCAAGCAGGTCATTTTTGTGTGCTACGACTGGCGACCGCGATAAGCCCGGCCCACCAGCTCAATTCCACAGGCACGAAATAACTTGGCGCGCCATTGGCGCCGCAGCCAAATCCGGCGAACACTGTGGCGATGATGATTACCGCCGGGCGGTCGCTCCACGCCACGGCGAAGAAGGCGAGAGCGACCGCTACTTCATAGCCGATGCGCAAGCGCTTGCAGCCGAAGCGCTCGCTCGCGGGCCAACCCGCAGGCCGAGCACCGCGCCAAGCACGAAGCTCCCCGCCAGCACAGCCCCGATACTGCCGCCATTCCAGTGCAGCGCTCGAGGATAGAGCGTAACATCAACGATCATGCACCCTGCCCCAGAATGCGGAGAAAACGCGCCATGAACAAATTTGCAGGCGACGATACAGATCCAGAACCGGCCGCACGTATTTCGCGCGAACGCCAAGCGCACGTCGTTGCCCGAACAACGTCTCCCCGTCTTCAATCATCATCACCAAAGCGTCGCGGATAGTAATAGACTGGCGGTGGGTAAGCGACCGGTGGTGGTGGCGCGTAAACCGGTGGCGACGCGTAAACCACCGGTGGCGGCGCGCCGTAGGGGAAGCCATAGCCCGGGCCGCCCCAATGTTCATGCCAGCGATGCCAATCATGCTCGTTCCAGTCCCCGTCATGCCAATCACGATCATGCCAATCATCGGCGGATGCGCGGCTGATGCAGGATAGGAAAATCAAGAAAATAAGGAAATATGACCTCAACGTCATACGGCGGAATCCCTGATGATAAGGTTCGCGCACGAAAATCTTGATAAGATCACTGGATCGAACCTAGACCTTGCCTTGTCCAAGAGCCTAGCGAATCGTGACCATGTTGCAAATTACAAAATGTAACCACGGAGCGCACTAGCTCCCATTTGGCCCTGATGCGTGGTAGAATTCCCGTAAACTCATCGGAGGAATTGTAACATGTCACGTGGCTTTTTGGTTTCGGCGCTTCTCGTGACAGTATCTGTTTTGGTCACCGCTTGCGACGATGACGATTATTATCGTCATGTTTATTATCCGCCGCCACCGCCGGTCGTGGTCCAGCCGCCTGCGGCGTCACCGCCTGCCTATTATGCCCCACCGCCAGCCTATTACTATGGTGGCTATGGTTATGGCGAACATGAGGATGATGATTGAGTCTTGTTCGCAACCAAAACTCACTGATTTGTGAATTCGTGAGCTCCAACACTGATGTTGTCGTAGATAATGAATTAAGGATTTTACCACATCGTCGGCGGTCCTCACCAGGAAGGAGAAGTTCGCGCAATGAATGTCATCGTCAGCCAATCGAAGCTACGCAGCCAACGGATCGCCGATCGCCCATCGCGCAAGGAGGCGGAAGCGGCAGTTCGTACTCTACTACGCTGGGCTGGCGATAATCCAGGTCGTGAGGGTCTGCGCGATACGCCAGCGCGTGTCGCCCGCGCCTATGAGGAATTTTTTGCCGGCTACGACACTGATCCGGTAGCGCTGCTCACCCGCACCTTTGAGGAGGTGGAGGGTTATGACGAGATCGTGCTGCTGCGTAATATTCGACTCGAAAGCGTCTGCGAGCACCACATGGCGCCGATCATCGGGCGCGTGCATGTGGCCTATCTGCCAGCGCATCGCGTCGTCGGTATCAGCAAGCTTGCCCGCGTCGTCGAGGCCTATGGCAAGCGTCTGCAGATTCAGGAGAAGCTAACCGCACAGATCGCTGCCACCATAAACGAGGTTCTGGAACCGCGGGGAGTGGCGGTGGTTATTGAGGCGGCGCATCAATGCATGACCACCCGCGGCGTCCATAAACCCGGGGTGACGATGACCACCAGCCGCATGCTCGGCGCCTTCCGCGATGACCCAGCAACGCGGCGGGAATTCTTCGCCATGCTCCAAACCCACTCACCACCAAGTGGCTGCCACGACTAAACTTCCGTTCGAACTCTGAACCGCCTCCGGGATTCCCGGCGCGGTTCAGAAAATTCAAACTGAGACACTACCGCCTCGGCAAATCTGTTGACAAAGCGGCAGATATGCGTGCACGCGAGGGGCGTTTGAGGAGCCACGAAAGCACGCCATGCCGCTCGCATTCTCTGCGTTGCTGTTCGCGCTCGCCGCCGGCGCCAGCGCCCTCGGCGGCGCGCTCGGCATGGCGAGCGGCATTTTCATCGTGCCGCTGCTCACGGTCTTCGCCGGGGTTGGCATCCATACCGCGATCGCCGCCAGTATCGTCTCGGTGATTGCCTGCTCGACCGGGAGCGCGGCGGCCTTTCTCCGCGCTGGTCTCACCAATTTGCGCGTCGCGCTGGTTTTGGAAACGGCGACAACCGCCGGGGCGCTGGCCGGGGTTTTGTTGATCGGCGTGTTTCCGATCCCGGCGCTGTTTTTTTTGTTCGCGTTCATCCTGCTGCTGTCGGCGCGACAGATGATGGCAAGGCGCCGCGAGAAAGCGACCGCCGCAGCCAATGGCGACGGGCGCGATTGGGCCTCGCGTCTTGATCTTCACGCGAGCTATCCCGATCAGGCGGGTGGCGATGAGATCGCCTATCGCGTCGGGCGGCTGCCGTTGGCCCTCGTGCTGATGTTCGGCGCCGGGCTGGTTTCGGCGCTGCTTGGGATTGGCAGCGGCGTTCTCAAGATTCCCGCGATGGATACCGCTCTGCGCCTTCCCATCAAAGTCTCCTCGGCGACCTCCAATTTCATGATCAGCGTCACCGCGGCGGCGAGCGGCGTTGCTTATTTCGCACGCGGCGATATCGACCCCGTGATCGCTGGCCCGATCGCGGTCGGCTCGGTCATCGGCGCGTCACTCGGGGCACGCTTTCTGATCGCGGTCCGAGGCGACAGGCTGCGGTTGGTTTTCGTCGGGGTGCTGCTCATCCTTGCGGTGCAAATGCTGCTTGCGGCGTTCGGGATCGATCTCCAGGGGCAGACACGATGAACGGCAAATCCGGCCGCCATCTTCGCCTCGAACCCCTGCTCGCGCGGACGCTGACACTCGGCACATGGCTTGCGAGCGCGATCATTCTCCTCGGCCTTGGGCTGACGCTGATCAGCGGCGGCGCGGCGGGCGTTACCCTGGTTACCGCCGGGATTGCGATTTTTCTTCTGCTGCCGGTGCTGCGCGTTTTGCTGATGCTGATCGTATTCGTCGGCGAGGGCGATTTCCGGTATGGCGCCATCGCCGCTCTGGTGCTCGCGATCATCGCCCTCGGCGCCGCTCTCGGCCTACGCATGGGTGGCTTACCGGGGTAGTGCTTGCGCCTTTGCCCTTTGCAGCGACATCCGTGCCCGAATAAAGTGCACGAGATAATTTGTTGTCGACGGTGAACCGTCGCGCGTTCTCAGCCGTCAGCCCGCGGCTTGGCGTTCCACGACGAAGCCGGCTTCGAAATCGGCGGCCGCCATCGCGTGCTGGCGCTCCGGCATGAAGGGGGGGGTGCTGCCGGCATAGAGGATGCCGGTGGTGAAGCCATCATCGCCGGCATAGCGCATCATGGCCGCCGCCCGGTCGGTTGCCGGTGCGTCATCGAGGGCGTGAACCGCCTGTTTCCAGGCGCGCTGCTCGGCGCGGAAGGTGACGCAGGGGCTCAGCACGTGGATCACCGAAAATCCGGGATGGGTGATGCCGGCGGCGATCAGGCGCGCCAGCTCATTGGGATTGCCGGCAAAGCCGCGGGCGAAGAAATTGACCCCGGCGGCAAGCGCGAGCAGCAGCGGCGCGACCGGCGCAATGCCGGTGCCCGCCGGCGTCAGCTTGCTTTCGCACCAATCGGGCGCGGTGGTCGGCGAGGCCTGGCCCTTGGTCATGCCATAGACCTGATTGTCCATCAGAATATAGGTCATATCGACATTGCGCCGGCAGGCATGCAGGAAATGATTGCCGCCGATCGAGAGGCCATCGCCGTCCCCACCGGCAGCGATCACTGTGAGATCGGGCCGCGCGAGCTTGACCCCGGCGGCGAGCGCCAACGCCCGGCCATGCACGCCGTGAAAGCCGTAGACGCTGGTATAGGCGGGAAGGCGCGAGGAGCAGCCGATGCCGGAAATCAGCGCGATGCTCTCGCGCGGGCGGCCGAGTTCGGCGCAGGCCTTGGCGAGCGCCGTCAGCACCGAATAATCGCCGCAGCCCGGGCACCAGATCGGCTTGATGTCGGATTTGAAGTCTTGTGCGGTCAAAACCGGGATGTCGGGCATGAGCGTCACTCCCACGTGGCGAGACGGGCGAGGATGTCGGCAGGGCGGATGGGCAGCGGCCCGGGGCGGCTGATCACCGCGACCTCGGCCGGCAGATCGTAGTTCGCACGAAGGAATTTGTGGAATTGCCGGCCATGGCTCTGTTCGATGACGAGCACCCGCCGCACCCCGTCGAGTGCCGCGGCGAGCAGCACCGGCCGCGCCGGGAGCAGGAGACGGAGCGAGATCAGCCGCACCGCGATGCCCGCGTCCCGCGCCCGCCGCGCGGCCTCGCGCGCCGGGCCGGTCGCCGATCCCCAGGTGAGGAGCGCGATCTCCCCCTCGCCCTCGCGATCCGCCCAAGCCTCGCCATAATCGAAGCTCTCCAGCTTGCGGGCCCGCTTGTCGAGCTGGGCATGGTGATCGCCGGCCTGCGCCGAGGGCACGCCGCGCACGTTGTGTTCGAGCCCGTCGGCGACATAGCGCGCGCCGGGCGTGCCGGGGATCGCCATCGGCGAAACCCCGCTCGCGGTCAAGGCGTAGCGTTGATAGCCCGCCGCCGCCGTCGGCGTCGCGATCAGCCGGCCGGGGAGGGTTGGCGGCGCCGGCGGCGGCGCGATGACGGCGCGCGATTGGCCCAACGCCTGATCCGAGAGCACGATCGCCACGGTCTGCAAGGTTTCCGCGAGCGCCACCGCCCATTGCGTCGTGACGGCGCAGTCACCGATGCTGTTCGGGGCCAACACCAGGTGCGGGGCATCGCCGTGCAGGCCATGCACCGCGATATCGAGGTCGCTTTGCTCGGATTTGGTGGGAATGCCGGTGGACGGCCCGCCCCGCATGACATCGACGACGACGAGCGGCGTCTCCGAGGCGACGGCGAGGCCGAGCGCCTCGATCATCAGCGAAAGCCCCGGACCGGAGGTCGCGGTCAGCGCCGGCGTGCCGGCGAAGGACGCGCCGATCACCATGTTGATGGCGGCGAGTTCGTCCTCCGCCTGGACCAGCATCCCGCCGGTTTTGGCCAGCGCCGGCGCCATCCATTCCAGCACCTCGGTCGCCGGGGTGATCGGATAGGCGGCCACGAAGCCGACGCCGCCCTTGAGCGCGCCGAGGCCGGTCGCCTGATTGCCACTGATATTCCAGCGCGCACCCGTCACCACCGGCGGCGCGGCAAGGCGCAGCGGCGGCAGGCTGGCCGCGGCGTTCACGCCGAGCGCCAAGGCGCCGGCGCTGGCCGCCAGCACGGTATCGCCCTTGCGGCCGAGTTGGCGCGCCAGAACCTCGGTGACCAGCGCCTCGGGCAGACCGATCAACGCGGCGACCGCGCCGAGCGCAACCATGTTGGTTCGCCCCCCTGGCACCGCGCCCGCGAGCTTTTTCATCGCGAGCGCGACACTTTGCGCGCCGCTTTCCCTTATCGCCGTCGGCACCTCGCCCTCGTCCGGATCGCAGATCACAAGGCTCGTCGCGGCCAGCGGCAATTCCGCCGCGAACCGGCTGAAATTCGCCCAATCCAACGCAACCAGAAGGTCCAAATGATCGTCGGGGGAGGAGACCGGCGCGGTCGCTATGCGAAGCAATGCCGCCGCCTCACCCCCGCGGATCTGCGCGCCCATGGCGCGCGTCATCAGCCCGAAGAATCCCGCTTTGGCCGCGACATCGAGCAAGATCTCGCCAGCCCGCATCGCCCCGGCGCCCCCCGCGCCAATCAGCGCCAGCGAGACCGTGCTCCGGCCGACCGCGCGCGGCGGAAGCGAGGCGCCGTCATTCGGCTCGGAAGCCGCCTCGCTTATCTCCCCGATGTGATCTCGTTCCATGCGCCACCTCCCGAGAGCTCATTTATCCGGCATTTTCGTGCATGATAGTCGCCCTAGTCCGCGATCGCCCGTCATGCGTGCAACGCCTGATATTTCGCGAGCAAAGCCTCGCGTCCTTCGCGAAAATCCGGGTTGTCCTCGATGCAATCGGCCGGGCAGACCAGCCGGCATTGCG
>JAJYXY010000166.1 GCA_021801465.1 Pseudomonadota bacterium | reverse complement strand
GCGCGTTCTGGATGTCGGCGAAGTTTCGGCGCTGATCGGTGACACTGGGATAGAGGCCGAAGTCTTTGCCTTCGGCAGCCTCGGCACCATGGTCGAGGGGCGGTGTTATCTCTCGTCTTATTTCACTGGCCGCTCGCCGAGTTGCGACGGGGTTTGCGCGCCGGCGGAATATGTCACCTATCGCGAGGAAGGTGGTCACCTGGTCTCCTATCTCGGCGATGTGATGATGAACCGCGTCGCCGCCGGCGAGCCGGCCGCCTATCCCACGCCCTGCAAGGCACGATTTCTGGTGCGCGGCGAGGCGCGCTATCCGTTTGAGGAGCCGGTTGCCCTCAACGTCGTCCCGCTTCTGACCAAGCTCAAAGCGGCAGGCGTCACCGCGCTGAAAATCGAGGGACGCCAGCGTGGGCGCGCCTATGTCGGCATGGTCGTCGCCGCGTTTCGGCGCACGCTCGATGCGCTGGCACGCGGCGAGCCTTTGCCGGCGGAGGTGGCGATGCTTCACCAAATCGCCGAGGGCGGGCGCGAAACGCTTGGCGCTTATGCGAAAGGATGGCGATGACCAAGCTCACGCTCGGGCCACTGCTCTATCATTGGCCGGCGGCGCGCCGGCGTGATTTCTATGCCAAGATTGCCGATGAGGCGCCGTTTGACTCTGTCTATCTCGGGGAAGTCGTCTGCGGCAAGCGACTTCCCTGGTATGAGAAAGATCTTCCCGAGATCGCCGAACGCTTGCGCCGTGCGGGCAAGGAGGTTGTGTTCTCCACGCCAGCGCTGGTATCCGAGCGGCGTGACGTCGCCCTGATCGAGCGGCTATGTGCCGCGGGCGAGACGGTTGAAATCAATGATCTCGCCGCTTTGCCGATCGCCGGCGGAAAACCCTTCGTCTGTGGCCCTTTGCTCAATGTGTTCAATGAGGGCGCGCTCGACGTCGTCCGCCGTTTCGGCGCCTCGCGCATCGGCCTCCCCATTGAGCTTTCGCGTGAATCGATCGCGCATCTCGCCGCACATAACGCGCAGGGAGAGACCGAAGTTTTGGTCTTTGGTCGCGAGCCGCTGGCGATCGCGCAACGCTGCTATCATGCGCGCGCGTTCGATCTCCATAAGGATAATTGCCAGTTCGTCTGCGAAAGCCCTGCCGATGGGCTCGAAGTCACCGATCTCGACGGCCGGCCTTTGCTTGCCCTCAATGGTACGCAGACACTCTCTTATGCCTTCGTGGCACCACTCGACGAGCTCGTGGGGTTGGCGGCGGCAGGTGTTAGCCATTTTCGTCTCTCGTCCCAAAGTCTCGACATGCCGGCGATCGCGCGTGTCTATCGCGACATTCTCGATCATGTGATCAACGCCGAAGAAGGGTTGGTGCGGCTTCGCGCCTTCACCGGGGCGTTGCCACTCGTTGATGGCTATGTTCACGGCAATGCCGGAATGGTGTGGCAAGCAGCGACGCGCGCGCAGGCCATCTCTGCGCAAAATGCCAGTTTCTAAGAAGGAGTGTTTGTCTCATGCTTCGTACCGACAAAACCATCAGCAAGTCTTTTTTTGGCGCCAACGGCACGGCTGAGCATTTCATCGCCATCGAATCGGATGCGGATTTCGATCTCGCTGGGCAAATCGCCGATCTCGAGCGGCGCTATGCGGCGGCACGCCAGTCGCTTGGGATCGCGCCGGGGAGTGCTGTATTCCGGCGGATTTTCGTCAGCGATGCGATGAATCAAGCCACGCAGCTGCAACAAAGCGGCTTCGTCGCCGACGAGGACGGTTCACCAGTGGCGCTTTCGATCATCCAGCAGCCACCGGCATTTCACTCGAAACTGGCCCTTCTTGCCTACCATGTCGATGATCCGAATGGCCTCACGAAACGTTGGCTCACACCGCGACATGTTTTGATCAACCGCGGTGAGCTTGCCCATCTTTGGAGCACGGGGCTCTCCACCGGCGCGCACGAGGCATTCGTCCCGGTAGCACAGCAGACGGAGGATGCGTTCGACAAGCTCGTCGGCGTCGTCGCCGGGCTCGGTGGCACGCTTGCCGAAAATTGTGTCCGCACTTGGCTCTATGTCAAGGACGTGGATGTCTTCTATAACGAGATGGTCGCGCGCCGGCGCGACCTGTTTCTCGCGCAAAATCTTTCCGCTGAAACGCATTTCATCGCCTCCACCGGGATCGAAGGGGCCTCCCCGCATCGCTACGATATCATTACGATGGACGCTTATAGTATTCTTGGCCTCGCGCCATCGCAGATCTCGTTTCTCAACGATTTCGATTATCTTTGTCCGACGCAGGATTACAATGTCACGTTCGAGCGCGGCACGCGCGTAACCTATGCCGATCGCGCGCATCTGTTGATCTCGGGGACGGCGAGCATCGATGCCCGGGGCGCAGTCGTGCATCCCGGCGATGTTCTGCGACAGCTCGACCGTGCGCTCGATAACGTCGCGGCACTGTTGCGCGCGGGCGATGCTCGGATCGTGGATCTGATGCATCTCATCGTTTATCTTCGCGATCCCGCCGACGCGTGGCGGGTGCGGGCGGCATTGGCGGATAGGCTCCCCGATGTGCCGGCGGTTTTCGTCCAAGGCAAAGTCTGCCGCCCCGATTGGTTGGTGGAGGTCGAGGGCGTCGCCATCGTCGGCGAAGAGCGACCCGATATGCCAGGTTTTTGATCGGGCACTGCGCACACGGGCGCATATCAGGCCGACAGGCATACCACGCAGCGATGCCGCTGGCCGGTATCAGGCGCTGAGCGCCTCCTTGGGCGTCGCGCGCGCGCCCTCGCCGAGCGGCAGCCAGCGATATGCGCCGGCGTAACGCAACGGCGCGCGTGCGGTGTCGCTGATGGCAAAGAGTGCAAGCCAGCCATTGTCGAACAGGGCACGGAGCGGCTCGTGCCGGCGGAGAATCGCGCTGATCGCATCCGCTGGCGCCTCGATCCAGACGGAGAGCCGATGGGGCTCGTGGATCAGCCGCTCCCCATCATGGATCGATTGCCAGGGAAGGCCCGCGCGCAAGACCCCGCCATTGCCCTCGACGACACCGATGCCGCCAGTGACGTTGTGGAGAAGCTTATTGCCGGCGCCAAAATGATCGGGCGCGACGGTCGCGCCATAATACTGTAGGCTGATCCAGCTCGCGACGACGACGGGCGCGGTCAGGATGAGTTCGAGAACGGCGAAGCCCTCGTCTTTTGTCCAGTCGTAATCATGCAAGAAGACGCGGCCGTCGAGCGTTTTGCCCGCGGTGCGGGCGCGCGGCGCGGCGATGAAGGCGGTGCAGCCGGCAAGCGCCCATTCCGGCCGTGTCTCGGCCCAATCACGGCCGCGGCGAAGCAGTGCCGCCTGATCGCGCGCGTGTGGCAGCCTTCGGGCACGTTCGCTGCGCGCAAGCGCGCCGGCGGCGTCCAGCGCGCGCGCCGCATGCCGCACATCCTCGGCGTGGGTGGATATGGCATGGTCGGCGCTGAAGAGCGTGACCGTATCGCTCGTGGTGTCGTGCAGGGCGGCGAGGAAGAGCGTGTCGGCGGGAATGGCGATACCGCGCGTGGCCAAGCCTTCGCGCACTGCGGCGTCATTCAGCAGCGTCGCCAGAAGGCGCGCATTGACTTCGCCCGAATAGCCGCCGCAGGCGCCACACTGAAGCGCGCTCGCATGCGGGTTGTTGATAACATCGGCGCCGTGGCCAACGAATAGAACGAGGCGGGCAAATCGTGCCGTGAGCGACATTGCGCGGAGCACGCGTTCGGCAATCGTCGTGCGCTCGGCGAGGGTGAGTGCCGGTGACAGCGTCGGCGGCGGATCGGGTGGCGTCTGATGCGCAGAGAGGCCAAGCGCATCGGCGATCAATTTGCCGATATAAACCGGTCCGGTCGCCTCGACGAAGGCGAACGATGACACCGCCGCGAGTTTGAACCGCCCCCAGGCGCGATGCGCGCGGGCCTTGATGCGCGCGGCCTGATCGCGGGCGGGCTCGCCTGTCGCGCATGAGGTGAGGGTTGGCGTGAGCAGGGCGGGAAGCCGCCACTCCTCGCAAACTGAGGCGAAGCGGCGATGCGCCGTTGCCAAGCCGAAAAACCCGGCAAAGCCGAGTGTCTCGATCTCTGGCCCGGTGCACTCGAGCGCGCGGCGAAAGATTTCCGAGCGCACATCGATGCAAAATGCCGCTTGCAGCGCGGGTCGAGCGCCGGCGGCGGGCGTTTCTGCGCGCGTGAGCGTGGCGGCGAGCGCGCGTTGTTCGGCGCGTTCGGCGGCGTCTTGCAAAATGGCGTCGAGCACGAGATCGGCAGACACCGCGATCGGCATTGCGTGGTGTGACCGTGTCTCCTCCCAGCGCGCGGCGATATGCGGCCGATAGCGAAGGTAAAGCGCCTCCTCCCAGATCAGCCGGATCGCGAGGAGATCAATGAGCGTCTCGTCGCTACCGCCGGCCTGTTCGGCGCGCCAAAGGTGATAGCGCGCATACTGCGCCCAGCCGCCGAGCGTCATCAGCAATTGGTGGCAATAGGTCTCGAGGGAAGCGGGCGTGAGGCCGAGGCTCGCGACAACCCGAGCAATCGCCTGCGAGGCGGTTTCCGGTGCGTCCGCGACATGGCGCGCAAAACCCGGAAGACCAGCGATTTCCGGGCTCAAATCATGCATCGCGATCGCGCGCCAGGCAGCATAAGCGCTTTTGTCGCGCGGCGCCGCCCACAGCGCCTGGCCATCATCGAAATGGCCCGCCGCCCAGGCGCCGAGCCGTTCGGCGATGAGGCAAGGCCAGTCGATCGCGGAGGCTTCGGCGGCGAGATCGGCGATGGTGGGGAGCGCCGGCGGCGCAGGCGGGTCGGTTGCGAGCGCCGCGGCCAGGGCGGAGAGATCGGCCGGCCGCAACGCCTCCGGCGCGACCGCCCACGCCCCGCTGAGATCGAGGTCGGTGATGGCGCCCGCAGCCAGACGTTCGCGATACCAGCGCCGCGGCATGGTGAGGCGCAGGCCGGCGACGCGCGCAAGCCGCGCCCCGGCCTCTGCCAATCCTTCCGACGCCTGGCCAAGAAACGGATTGACCGCGATGCTCGCCGAGAGCGGCCAGAGCGGCGGGATCGCGCGAATGGCCTGATGGAGCGCCGCGAAAAGCGCTGCGTGATCAAAGGCTGCGTGATCGTAGATGGGGGCGGGCAGGGGATCATTCATCGCCGGTTATGTCCGCTGAAGGGGGTGAGCATCGGGAGATCGGGCTCAAGGGCCGCTCGGCCGCGACCAGCTGCCGATCAGGCGATCGAACACGGCGTTGGCGTAAAATCCGTTTGAGAGATGCACGCGCAGGCCGAGCGCCGCGGGATGATAGGCCCAGAGCGGAAACATCGCCTGGATGATGGCGACGGCGCCGAAACTGAGGACGGCGAGGGTAATCAACCCCCATTCCAGCGGGCCCGGCGATGGGGTTTGCGGCAAAACGCCTGACGTCATCGCGATCATGGCGCGCTGCAAGGCGAAATACCCGACCGAGGTCACGATGGCATAAAATGCGGTGCGCCGGGTAAGCGCCTTCGGCGCGGCATCGGCGAAACCTTGTGCCAGCATATAGGCGACACCAAAAATCAGAATGGCGCCGAGCGCGATCGCTTGCGGTGATTTATGCTGCGCGCCGAAGGCAATGCCGATCGCGAGATAGATGCCGACGGCGGCGAGGAAGGCGCGCCCAACCGCCCGCGCATCGGGAATGGCGACCGGTCCTGGCCGGCGGATCGCGGCGATGCGCGAAACCGCATCCCCCGAGGCGAGAAAGGAATGCGCCTTATAGAGGGAGTGGGCGAGGATATGGAGCAGCGCGAGCGGAAATAGCGCAAGACCACATTCGAACATCATGAAGCCCATCTGCGCGACCGTCGACCAGGCGAGCGAGGTTTTCACTGCGGGCTGGGTGAGCATGACGAGAGAGCCAAACAGCGCCGTGAATCCCCCCACCATCACGAGCGCGGCCAGCACCCCGGGTGCCTGCAACAGCACATCGGCGAACCGCACGAGAAGAAAACCACCGGCATTGATCACCCCAGCATGAAGCAGGGCCGAGACCGGGGTTGGCGCCTCCATCACCTCGGTCAGCCAGCCATGGAGCGGAAATTGCGCCGATTTGAGGCAGGCCGCGAGCGCTAGCAGCACGCCCGCGCCAACCGCGAGCGCCCCGCCCGCCCCCCCGCGCGCGGCACCCAAGATCGCCCCGATCTCCGCCGTGCCATAGGCCGCGGCAAGCAGTAAGACCGCGCCGAACAGGGCGGCGTCGCCGAGGCGGGCGACGATGAATTTTTTGCGCGCGGCGCGGCGCGCCGCCAGCCGATCGGGATAAAACAGCAATAGCCGATGAAGAAAAACGCTGGTCGCGACCCAGGCCGCGAACAATGTCGCGAGATTGTCCGCCATCACCAGAAACAGCACCGCAGCGAGCGTCAGACAAAGCCAGCCGATGAAGGGGCCTTGCCGCGTCTCGCCATCGAGAAAGATGCCCGAAAACCGCACCACCACCCAGCCGATGAAGGTCACCAACAGCGCCATCGCGACGCTGACCGCATCGAGCCGCACCGAAAGCCCGATGCCGCGCAGGCCAAAACAGGGGCTGATCGCCGGTCCATGGCCGATCAGCGCCATCAGCGCGGCGAGCGCGAGGGCCACGGTGAGGAGGCTTGCCGTCTCGGCGATCGGCGGGAGATGGTTTGGCCGCGGGCCGATACTGGCGAACCCGACCCAAGCGGCGACGAGAAGCGGGAGCGGGATCAGGAACGGCAGGCATGCGATGAGCACGGCATTGTCCTTCCAGCATGCGTTGGCCAACCGGGGCCGGCCAATCGGCGATCAAGCGGCGGGGCGCGCCTCGTCTCATGTACTGCCTCTGACCTGCTTTGGCATTCATGCTTTGGCATTTCAGGGAGCAGCAGGCCACTGAAAACAAAGAGCGAGTGTTCACGAAATCCGCGCGCGACTTTCTAAAACAGGACATTAGCCGCGGCGTTCGTTCGATAAAATTTCATTGTTTATCATAAATCGTTCTATTAAATAGAATTTTATGCGAGACCTCAATTTCAATCATCTGCGCTATTTCTGGGCCGTCGCCCATGATGGCAGCCTGACCAGCGCCGCGGCGCGGATGAATCTTTCGCCATCGGCGCTTTCGGTGCAAATCCAGAAGCTCGAGCACCAGATGGGCCATGAACTCTTTACGCGGGCGGGCAGGAAACTGGTTCTGACCGAAGCTGGCCGCATCGCGCTCGATTATGCCGACAGCGTGTTCAAAGCCGGCGAGGAGCTGATCAGCACGCTCCGCGGCCAGCCCGCCGCCAGCCGCGCGCTTTTGCGGGTTGGCGCGCTGACGACGCTTTCGCGCAATTTCCAGCTCGAATTCCTCCGCCCCTTGGTCAGGCGGCATGATGTCGCGCTGATCGTGCGCTCGGGCAATACGCGCGAACTACTCGCCGAACTCGAGGCGCACGCCCTCGATGTCGTCCTCGCCAACAGCCCCGCCCCGAGCGATGCCCGCGTCACGCTGCGCAACCATCTCTGCGCTGAACAGCCGGTGAGCCTGGTCGGCGATCCGCGGCGCGCGCGCGGCCATTTCACCTTCCCCGAGGATCTCCGCACCCAGCCCTTGCTGCTCCCGAGCTTGGAGAGCGAAATGAGGCGCAGGTTTGACCGGGTTCTCGAGCTTGCCGGCATCCGCCCGATCATCCTCGCGGAAGTTGACGACATGGCGATGCTGCGCCTTCTCGCACGCGAAGGCGAAGGCATCGCGCTCGTGCCGCCGATCGTCGTCCGCGATGAGTTGAAGAGCGGGGCGTTGGTCGAGCATTACCGCCTTCCCGACGTCACCGAGACATTTTACGCGATCGTGCAAAAGCGGCGTTTCCCGAACCAGCTGCTGAGCGACTTGCTTCCTGCCGGCAAAGCCGCGACCGCCGCGCTCTAGGCAGGGCGCCACTGGCGCGCTAAGGGCGGGGCATGTCCGCGCGCAACCCCTCGCTCTCCCGGCTTGCGGTCAATATCGTGCTCGATGGCTTGCTCGGCGCGCTCGCGGTGCCGCTCGCCTATTGGCTCGCCCGCCCCGAGCGGCCGATGGTCTCCTTGTTCGCCGTCGCGGCCGGCGCCATCGCCTTGATTGCGGGTGGCGTTCCGTTCGGGCTTGCGACGCAGTATTGGCGCTTTGCCGGGCTTGCCGATATGTCGGCGATCGCGGCGAGCGCGCTCGCCGGCGCGGGCTTTTATGCCTTGCTGTTTCTCGCCGCCGGGCTCGCGCTGCCGAGCCTGAGCTTTCCCGCGATCCACGCGTTATCGCTTGCCGCTCTGCTCTCCGCCTCGCGCCTTGCCTATCGTTTCTGGCGCGGCCGCCGCGATGGGCGCGCGCTGGAGTCGGGGGAGGCGGTGCCAGTGCTGCTGGTCGGCGACGGCGAGAGCGCGGATGTTTTCCTCCGTGCCCTTGGCCGCGGGCGTGGCGCCGCCTATCGCGTGCTCGGCTTGCTTGCCCCCTCGGCGCGCCAGACCGGGCGGCGAATCCAGGGCCAGCCAATTCTCGGCACCATCGCCGAGATCGAGGCCGTTTTGGAAAAACTCGCCGCGGAGGCAACCCCCCCGCGGTTTCTCGTCGTCACCGCCGATCTCCCCGGCGAAACTCTCGGCCGCTTGCTCGAATGCGCCGATCGCGCCGGGGTGGCGGTGCGCCGTGCCCCCGACCCGACGCGGCTCGCCGCCGCAGAGGCGGCGGGTGGCGGGGTGGAGCTTCGCCCGATCGCCATCGAGGATATTCTGAACCGCAAACAGGTGCCGCTCGATCGCGACGGCATGGCGCGGTTGATCGCTGGGCGGCGTGTTCTGATCACCGGCGCCGGCGGCAGTATCGGCGCCGAGCTCGCGCGCCAGGTCGCCGGTTTCGGGCCGGCGGAAATCGCGCTGCTTGATCACGGCGAATATGCGCTGTGGCAGATCGATCTCGAACTCGCCGAGGCGCATCCCGCGCTTCCCCGGCGCGCGCTGATCGCCGATATCCGCGATGCGGCTCGGCTGCGGGCGATTTTCGATCAGTTCCGCCCCGAGCTCGTCTGCCACGCCGCCGCCCTCAAACACGTGCCGATCGTCGAGGCCAACCCGCTCGAGGGGTTGCTCACCAATGCCATCGGCACCCGCAATGTTGCCGACGCCGCGCGCGCGGCGGGGGCGATGACGCTGGTGCAGATCTCCACCGATAAAGCGGTGAACCCGAGCAGTGTCATGGGGGCGTCGAAACGGCTGGCGGAAATGTATTGCCAGGCGCTCGACATCGCCGCCCGCGACAAGCCGCCGGGGCTTCGCTGCGTGACCGTGCGTTTCGGCAATGTGCTTGGCAGCACCGGCTCGGTGGTGCCGCTGTTTCAACGCCAGATCGCCGCTGGCGGGCCGCTCACCGTGACCCACCCCGACATGCGGCGCTATTTCATGACCGTGCGCGAGGCGGTCGGGCTGGTCTTGCAGGCCGCGGTCGTCGGCACTACCGCCGCGGATTTGCCGGCGGCGGCAAGCGGCGGCATTTTCGTCCTCGACATGGGCGAGCCGGTGAAAATCGTCGATCTCGCGCGCCAAATGATCCGCCTGGCCGGGCTGCGCCCCGAGATCGATATCGGGATTCGCTTCACTGGCCTTCGTCCGGGCGAGAAATTGTTCGAGGAATTGTTTCACGGCCAAGAACCGCCGACGCCGACGCGTTACCCTGGCCTATTGATGGCCGCCCCGCGCACCGCCGATCTCGCCATCATCGGCCGCGCGTTCGAGGAACTCGCGCAGGCCGGTCTGCGCGGCCAGGAGGGGGCAGCGCTGGCGCTGGTCGCGCGGCTGGTGCCGGAATTCGTCCATAATGCAACCGGCGCCGCGGGCGCCGCGCGACGCGAGGGTGCATGAGCGACCAATCGATTGCTTTTCTCGACCTCAAGGCGCAGCAAGCGCGTCTCGGCCCGGCTTTGCGCGCGCGGATCGAGGCGGTGCTCACGCATTGCCAGTTCATTCTCGGCCCGGAAGTGACGGAGCTCGAGACGCGTTTGGCGCAATTTTGCGGTGCCGCACACTGCGTCGGCGTGAGTTCGGGCACTGATGCGCTGCAAATCGCCCTGATGGCGGAGGGGATCGGGCCGGGGGACGCGGTCTTTCTCCCAGCCTTCACGTATACCGCGACGGCGGAGGTGGTGCTGGTGCTCGGCGCGACGCCGGTTTTCGTCGATATCGATCCCCGCACATTTCAGATCGACCCCGCTGCGCTTTCCGCGCGCATCGAGGCGGTGCGGCGCGAAGCGAGGCTTCGGCCGCGCGCGCTGATTGGTGTCGATCTTTTCGGCCAGCCCGCCGATTGGCCGCGTCTTGGCGAGATCGCGGCGCATTTTGGCCTGTTCACCCTCGATGATTGCGCCCAGAGTTTCGGCGCGCGTCTCCATGGCGCGCCTCTCGGGCGCGCGGCGATGGCGACGGCGATCAGTTTTTTTCCTTCCAAACCGCTCGGCGGCTATGGCGATGGCGGCGCCCTCTTTACCGAGAGTCCGGCACGCGCGGCACTTTATCGGAGCTTGCGCAGCCACGGTGAAGGCACGACGCGCTATGACGTTTTGCGCACCGGCATGAACGGCCGGCTCGATACGCTGCAAGCGGCCATTTTGCTCGCGAAGCTCGATCATTTTCCGGCCGAGATCGCTGCCCGCGCGCGCCTTGCCGCACTTTACGACGCAGCCCTCGCCGGATTGGTCGAAACCCCGGTGCGCGTGCCCGAGAGTGAGAGCGCCTGGGCGGTCTATGCCATTCTCCTGCAAGATAGCGCGGCCCGCGCGCGCGTACAGGCGGCACTGCGCGAGGCCGGGATCGCGAGCGCGATCTATTACCCCAAACCCCTTCATCATCAGCCCGCCTATCGCGCCCATCACGACGGCAGCGCCCTTCCGGTTGCCGAGGCGATCGCTGGCCGAATCCTCGCACTTCCCATCCATCCCGATCTCGGCGAGGCGGCGATTGCCCGGGTCAGCGCCACGATCCGCGCCGCTCTTGGGTTTTGAAACCAGCGATCGGCCCCCGGCGCGCGCTTATCCCAAAACCCCCTCGGCGCGGAGAGACGCCGGATCGAGCCCGGCTTCGCGCAAAATCGCCTCTGTATCGCTGCCCGGCGCGGCGGGGGGGGCGGGCGGGGCGGCGGGCGTGCGGGAAAAGCGGGGCGCTGGCGCCGGCTGGGTTACGCCATTGATCTCGATAAAACTCCGCCGCACGACATTGTGCGGATGCGCCGGCGCCTCCGCAAGCGAGAGCACGCCATGGGCGCAGGCATCGCTGCCTTCGAGCATCGCGATCCAGGCAGCGCGCGGTTTGCCGGCGATGATCGCTTTTATTCGTGCCCGCAACGCCGGCCAGTGGTCGCGGTCATATTGGCGGCGGACATCCTCGTCCGAGAGCCCGATCAGGGTTGCGAGTTCGGCGAAGAATTTCGGCTCCAAGGCGGCGATGGCGAGATAGCCGCCATCCTCCGTGCGATAACTGTCATAAAACGGCGCCCCGCCATCGAGCAGATTCTCACCCCGCGCGTCACGCCAGAGCCCGGCAGCGAAAAGCCCGTAAAACGGCGTCATCAAGAGCGCAGCCCCCTCCGCCATCGCCGCGTCCACCACCTGCCCACGCCCCGAACGCCCACGCTCGATGAGGGCGGCGAGCACGCCGAAAATGAGAAACATCGCGCCACCGCCATAATCGCCGACGAGGTTGAGCGGCGGCACCGGCGCCTCTTGGGCGCGGCCAATGCCATGCAAGGCGCCGGCGAGTGAGATATAGGTGAGATCATGCCCGGCGGCCTGCGCCAGCGGCCCATCCTGGCCGAACCCGGTCATGCGGCCATAAACCAGGCGCGGGTTGCGCGCGAGACAGAGTTCGGGGCCAAAGCCGAGACGCTCGGCAACGCCCGGGCGAAACCCCTCGATCAAGACATCGGCGGTCTCGACGAGGCGCAGCAACACCGCGACGGCCTCGGCGCGTTTGAGATCGAGGACGAGATTGCGCCGCCCGCGCCGGGTCGGGTCGCGCTCGGGGGGAAGGCGGGAGAGGCTTTCTCCGGGGCGATCGATGCGGATCACCTCGGCGCCGAGATCCGCAAGCAGCATCGCAGCAAACGGCCCCGGCCCGATGCCGGCGAGTTCGATGATCCGAACCCCCGCAAGCGGCCCTGACGCCGCCGTGGTTTTCTCTTGCGCCATAGTCGTCTCCTTCCCTTTTATGAGAGGCTGGCCCTTTTATGAAAGGCTGGCGGGAAGCAAGAGAGACGTCAACCGCCAAAGCTTGCACGCGGGCGCGCGTTTGGCGCAAACTTTCCCGGTCCAAGAAAACGCTCCGGGAGAAACGCCATGGCGGGCATGCGCACCGATGAATTGCAGCACTGGGCGCAGCAAAGCCCGGAGCGGCCGGCTCTGATTTTTCCGCAATCGGGCCAGGAGATCAGCTTCGCCGCGCTCGATGCCAGCGCCAACTGCCTTGCCCAGGCTTTGCTCGCGCGCGGGTTGGAGGCGGGGGCGATGATCGCTGTTCTCCTGGAAAACCGGCCGGAGATTTTCACCATCGCCTGGGCCGCGCGCCGCGCGGGGCTCTATTACGCGATGCTGAACAGCCATTTGAAAGCAAGCGAACTCGGCTACCTCCTCGCCGATAGCGGGGCGCGGCTTTTGATCACCAGCCGCGCCTTGCTCGCCGCGGTGCCGGGCGAGATTCGCCGCCACTTGCCGCTGATCATCGTTGATGCCGGGGACGCGGGGGATGAGACCGATTTTTCCGCGCTGATCGCGCCCTTCTCTGCCGGAAAGACGCTTCCCGAGCGCCCGGTCGGGCGCGAATTCCTCTATTCCTCCGGGACCTCGGGAAAGCCGAAAGGCATTCTCCACCCGATGCTGCCCGCCGATCAGCGCGGCATTCGCCAGCCCGCGGAACAGGCGTTCGATTTGATGTTACAACGCTTCGATCCGGGCGATGTCTATCTCTCACCGGCACCGCTTTATCATGCGGCCCCGCATGTCTATAGCCTGGTGGCGCAGGCACGTGGCGGCACTGTCGTGGTTTTGGACAAATTCGCCCCCGAGGCGGCGCTTGCCGCGATCGCACGTCATGGCGTCACCCACAGCCAATGGGTGCCGACGATGTTCGTGCGCCTGTTGGCGCTCGCGGAAGATGTGCGCGCGCGCTACGATCTTTCGACCCACCGCCGCGCGATCCATGCCGCCGCGCCGTGTCCCGTGCATGTGAAGGAAAAGATGATCGCCTGGTGGGGGCCGATCCTGGTCGAGTATTACGCCGGCTCCGAGCGCATCGGCACCACCCTCATCGAAAGCGTGGAATGGCTCAGCCATAAAGGCTCGGTTGGGCGCGCGGTCTATGGCAAAATCCATATTCTTGACGAAGCCGGCAATGATCTGCCAACGGGTGCGGTTGGTGGCATTTGGTTTGAGGGCACGCCGCGTTTTACTTATCACAATGCTGCAGAGAAAACCGCGGCAAGCTTCAACGCGCGCGGCTTTGCAACCTACGGCGATCTCGGCCATCTCGATGAAGAGGGCTACCTCTATCTCAGCGACCGCCGCTCTGACCTCATCCTCTCGGGCGGCAGCAACGTCTATCCCGCCGAGATCGAAAGCGTGCTGCTCGAACACCCGATGATCGCCGACGCTGCCGCCTTTGGTCTTGCCGATGACGATCTCGGCGAGATCGTCATCGCTGCCGTGCAGCCGGTCGCGCCGGCGGCGAGCATCGGGCTCTCGCCCGAGGCCGTAATCGCCTTTTGCCGCGCGCGCATGAGCAGTCTCAAATGCCCGCGCGATGTCATCTTCCTCGAAAGCCTACCACGCACGCCGACCGGAAAATTATTGCGGCGGGAACTGAAAGAGCGGTTTCGGGAAAAATTCGCGCCCTCTCACGCTGCCGCGCTGCGATAGCGCGCGAGCAGTTTTTCCCGCTTTTGCGCGGCCTCACGCATACGCTTTTCCTTGACATGGCCGTAGCCGGCGATTTCCTCGGGCAGTGCTGCGAGCGCGGTTGCCGCGGCGAGGTTATCGGCGGCCAGGGTCTTTTCGAACTCGTCGAGCAGGGCTTCGTAATCGACGATCAGGGCGCGCTCGGCGCGGCGCTCCTCGGTGCGCCCGAAGATATCGAGCCGCGTTCCGCGCAGGACCTTGCCATACCGCATGAGGGCGAACACCGGCATCATCCAGCCGCCGAAGGCGCGTTTTTGCAGATGCCCGGTGCGCGGGTCGCGTTTGGCGAGCAGCGGCGGCGCGAGATGGAATTCGAGCCGATAATCTCCTTCGAACTGGCGCGCAAGCTCGGCGCGGAAAGCGCGATCGGCGAACAGCCGCGCAACCTCG
>JAJYXY010000206.1 GCA_021801465.1 Pseudomonadota bacterium | reverse complement strand
GAAGGAACCCGAATAGGTTCGCGAAGGAGTGATGAGCGCCATGGATTATGAAGCGTTTTTTGAGGAAAAATTGGCCGCCTTGCAACGCGAAGGGCGTTATCGGGTTTTTGCCGATCTGGAACGCCGTGCCGGCCATTTTCCGCGGGCGACGCATTATCGGCGGGGCGGCGGGTCGGAGGTCACGGTGTGGTGCTCCAATGATTATCTCGGCATGGGCCAGCATCCGAAAGTGATCGCGGCGATGCACGAGGCGATCGATCGCTGCGGGGCCGGGGCTGGCGGCACGCGGAACATCTCCGGGACCAATCATTATCACGTCACCCTTGAGGCGGAACTCGCTGATCTTCACGGGACCGAGGCGGCGCTATTGTTCAACTCGGGCTATATGTCGAATTGGGCAACACTGAGTACGCTCGGCCAAGCACTTCCGGGTTGTGTCGTGTTGTCCGATGCGCTCAACCATGCCTCGATGATCGAGGGCATCCGGCAATCGCGCGCGGAACGAATCGTTTTTGCCCATAATGATGTTGCCGATTTAGCGCGCAAGCTCGCCGCGATTGATCCCGCGCGGCCCAAGCTCGTCGCCTTCGAGTCGGTCTATTCAATGGATGGCGATATCGCGCCGATTGCCGAAATTTGCGACGTCGCCGAGAGCTATGGCGCGATGACCTATCTCGACGAGGTTCATGCCGTTGGGCTTTACGGCGCTCGCGGCGGCGGGATTTCCGAGCGCGAGGGAATAGCCGCGCGTTTGACGGTCATTGAAGGGACGCTTGCCAAAGCCTTCGGCGTCGTTGGCGGCTATATCGCTGGATCGGCGGCCCTGTGTGATTTTATTCGCAGTTTCGCCTCCGGTTTTATTTTTACCACGTCTTTGCCCCCTGCCATTGCCGCGGGAGCGCTCGCCAGTATCCGCCATTTGAAGGAAAGCAATGGCGAGCGCGAACGCGTTGCCGAGCGGGTCGCGACATTGCGGCGCGAGCTTGACGCGATCGGCGTGCCGCATCTCGAAAACCCCAGCCATATCGTGCCGGTGATGGTGGGGGATCCTGTTCTCTGCAAGCGTATTAGTGACGAGTTGCTCGAGCGGTTCGCAATCTATGTGCAGCCGATCAATTATCCGACCGTCCCGCGCGGCACCGAGCGGCTGCGGATCACGCCGTCACCGCTGCACAGCGACGCCGATCTCGCGCATCTGGTCGATGCGCTCGGGACGATCTGGTCGGCATTGCGCCTGCGGCG
Source organism: Pseudomonadota bacterium (assembly GCA_021801465.1). Lineage (GTDB taxonomy): Bacteria > Pseudomonadota > Alphaproteobacteria > Acetobacterales > Acetobacteraceae > Acidibrevibacterium. The sequence goes on along the minus strand of JAJYXY010000206.1, from coordinate 13,163 downwards.
CGCGGCCTGAGGGTGTGAACATGGATATCAGCCAGCATGTGAGCGTCGCTCAAGCCCAAGCAACCCCACGGGTTTTGGTGCCGCCCCATCGTCGAGCACTCCCGCTCAGGGTCGGAACTCGGGCCTCACCGCTCGCGCTTGCGCAGACAAAGACGTTTCTTTCAGTGTTATCGGGCTTTTGTCCCGTTCTCCGTGATATGCCGGTGTTCGAGGCGCACCCCATCCGCACGACGGGCGACGCGTCGCAGGCAAGCGGGTGTCGCCTTGCCGATCTCGGCGGCAAGGGTTTGTTCGCCAAGGAGATCCATGAGGCACTCGCCGATGGGCGCATCGATTTCGCCGTCCACAGCTTGAAGGATCTCGAGACTGAGTTGCCGGCCGGGATCGTTCTCGCCTGCACCCTAACACGCGAGGATGCGCGCGATGTGCTCATTCTCCGAGATGATCTTCCTCGCTGGGGGCGCGCGGAAATCTCCGCGCGGGCCGAGGCGGGCGATGATCTCTGGGATTGTCTCCCTGATGGCGCGGTGATCGGGACATCCTCGGTGCGGCGGCAGGCGCAGCTTCTCCATGCACGGCCCGACCTGCAGATCAAAACGCTACGCGGCAATGTGCAGACCAGGATCGATCGCCTCGATCATGGTGATTGCGCGGCAACGCTCCTTGCGCTCGCGGGCCTCAAGCGGCTCGGTATCGCCGATGATCGGGCGATCGTCATCGACCCTTCGGTGATGGTGCCAGCGGCGGGTCAGGGGATCATCGGCGTGACCGTGCGCGCCGATGACCATGAGCTTCGCGATCTTTTGGGCGCCATCGAGGACCCTGAGGCGCGCGCCGTCTCCACCGCCGAGCGCGCTTTGCTCGCGGCCCTCGATGGTTCGTGCAAAACCCCGATCGGCGGCTATGCGCGGGTGAAGGAGGGGCGCCTTCACCTCACGGGCCTGCTTGCGCGCGAGGATGGCTCGTTTCTGGTGCGGCGAACGGTGAACGGCGTGATTTCAGAGGCGGCAGGGATCGGCTACGCGCTCGGCATGGAGCTTCGCGCCCAGGCACCGGCCGACGTGTTCGCATGAGGAATTTTCGACCGATGGAGATCTGGCGAACCCCGTGATTGGGCCCATATCGCCGGTAGGCGTGATTTTCGCTCTCATCGCAATGCAAGGAGGTAAATGCCATGGCAGAAAACGAGGTTGCAAAGCCCTCACGGCGGGCGATATTGGGCGCGGGCGTGACCGGCGTTCTCGGCTTGGCGCTGGCGCAAACGGCGCGCGCGCAACAAGACGGCAAGGTTGAGAAGGCCGCCGTCATGTATCAAGACAGCCCGAAAGACGGCCAAAAATGCAGCATGTGCGTGAATTTCCAGCCGCCGAATGCGTGTAAGGTCGTTGCCGGCGAGATCAGCCCGGAAGGCTGGTGCGGCGCCTACGCGCCGAAATCGACCTAAATCCGCGGCGTGCGGATCGCAAGCCGTCTCACGCTTCGTCGTTTGCGCTGGCGCCCGATCGGTCAGGCACGCCCGATCGAGCCCGCGCTCTCCTCACCAGGAATGGTGGTCGCGGCGAGCAGAGCCGCCTCCACCGCCTCCGAGACGGCAATGTTGGCTGCGAACGCCGCTGCCGCTTCCTCGATCACGAATTTGGGATCGGCCATCTCCCTTCCCGCGGCGTCGATGGCGGCGCGATAGGCCGCGCGCAGGGCGGGAAGATCGGCGACGTCACCAAAGCGGTAAAAGTTGAGAGCGGCTTGCGGAAGTCCGATCGTCTCGGAAAGACGGGTTGCGATCACCTGGCCGCCATTGAGATCCCCGAGATAACGCACATAGGCGTGGGCGACCAAAGCCCGGCCGTCGCTGAGAGCGCCTTTGGCGACACGCCGCGCGTAAGCGCCTCCCGCCGCGAGTAGGGGCAGCGATCGCCGCCATTCTGGCCCGCTCAGTGCGACGAGATCGGCTTCGATCGCGGCCGCGCGCGCGAGATCAAAGGCCGCGAGGGGGGCAACGCCTGGGCTCTCGCGATGCCGGCGCAGGCCGTACTCGAGAACGCGATAGGCGGGAAGCAGGGTGCGTAGCAGAAGGGCGTAGCCAGCGGCGGAGACGCGGCCGCGGAGAAGCGCCCGCATGATCCCGCCCCGCTCGGCGGCGCCATGCAGGGCACGGGTGCGCGCGCGGCACGCATCAGCGAGCCCGGGGCGGTCGGAGTCGGTCTTGGCGGTGGGTTGGGGAGATCCGTATTTCATGATATAAGATCTCTCTATAAGAGAAACCGGCGATCCGTGAAAAGGAATTGAGCAACCGCTCGCAAGATGAACGCCCTTGATCTCGCTCAGCCGGATGTCATGCTAAGGCTCGATGATCAGGGGATCATTCGTGAGGCGAGCCTGTCCAATGCCGTCCCCGGCGAGGGAATCGGCGAATGGGTCGGACGCCGCTGGTCGGAAACGGTGGGCGGGCGCGGCGGCGAAGAGGTTCTGCGTCTCCTCTCGTCGGCACGAAAATCAGGGGTTTCGCCGTTTCGCGAAATAGCCCAGCGTTTTCCGAACGGCCTCGAAATACCGATGGAATACACCGCGGTTCGCCTCGGCGGCAAAGCCGGCGTGATCGCCATCGGGCGCAATCTGCGCGCGGTCAGCGAATTGCGCGATCGGCTGATTGCGGCGCAGCAAGAGGTCGAGCGCGATCACTGGCGTCTGCGGCAAATCGAAACCCGCTATCGCTTGCTGTTTGATACATCGAACGACGCGATCGTCACCCTCGATGGCGCAACGTTGCGCCTCGTCGATGCGAATCCCTCGGCACACGTCGCCTTTGGGCTGACGCCGGGCGATGATTTTCTTGCCCATCTCGCGCCGGCCGGGCGTGAGCGTTTCCGCGCCATGCTCGCGCGCGTCAAGGAGCAGGGAAAAACGCCCGGGCTTTTGCTGCATCTTGGTGCCGCGCGCAAACCCTGCTTGATCCGCGCATCACATATGCCAAGCGAGCCTGGCGCCATGCTGTTCCTCCTACAACTCGCGGAGCTTGGGGTGATGCGTGGCCAGGCCGGCCGGCAGCCACCGCCATCGGCCGACCGTATCATCGAGCGGCTGGGCGACGGTTTCGTGGTTTTCGATCGGCGCGGCGTCGTGCATCGCGCCAACCGGGCCTTTCTCGATCTCGTGGAGATGACCGGCGAGGAGGCGGTGATCGGGGAGATGATCGGCCGCTGGCTGATCGCACAGGAGGGCGACACCGTGGCCATGATCGCGGCCATCGAGCACCAAGGGGCCGAATCCCGCTTCAACGCCATCTTGCGAAACGAACACGGCGCGCGCATGGCGGTGGAAATCACCGCCGCCGGTGACACCGACAATAAACCGATTTACTTCGGTGCCCTGGTGCGCGATCTGCGCCGCTCTGCGCCCGCCGCGGGGTGGGCGCCGCAGCAGGCGCTTTTACCCCCGGGGGACGCGGATGAGGCGCCGCCGCTTCGCGATCTGATTCGCGACGCAACCCAGGCGATAGAGCGCTATTACATCGAGGCCGCGCTCGCGCAGGCCCGCGGCAATCGCACGCTCGCGGCCGAGCGGCTCGGGTTGAGCCGGCAGAGTCTCTATAATAAAATCGAGCGCTATGGCTTGGCGGGCGACGCCGCGGATCGGGAATGAGCGCGCCCGAGCGTACCATGCGCGAAAGCGTCGCGCTGGGCGGTATGCGGGGCGGCATTTGACCGGAGGGTAATTTCAGCGGAACAGTGTGGGTATGATGTCGTTGCAGGCTCATGCCCCGGCGTTTGGCGAAGCGGATCTCACGAATTGTGACCGCGAGCGGATTCAATATGCCGCCGCTATCCAGCCGCATGGCGCCCTTTTGGTGTTGCGCGAGCCGGATTGGATCGTGGTTCAGGCGAGCGCCAATGCCGCGGATTTTCTCGGCCTTCGGGCCTCGCCCGTCGGGCGGAAGCTGGCGCTGGTAGAGCCCGGCTTGGTCCCTTGTCTCGCGCGTGCGCTCACGCAGCCGCTCGACGTTATTCCGGTCGCATTGCGCTGTATCGGCCGGAAAGGGCCCCTCGATTGCCTGGTCCATCGCCCGCCGGAGGGGGGTGTGATCCTCGAGCTCGAGCATGTTGGCCCGCGCCGCGACGTCGGCGCGATTCTCGAGCCCGCCCTGCAAACCATCCTCGCCGCGCCATCGCTTCGCAGTCTTTGCGATGAGACGGCGCGCTTGTTCAAGGATGTCGCCGGCTATGACCGGGTGATGGTGTACCGCTTCGATGATGACGGCCATGGCGAGGTGTTTGCCGAAGAGCGCGAGCCCCATCTCGAGGCCTATCTCGGCAATTGGTATCCCGCCTCCGACATCCCTACCCTCGCCCGCAAACTCTATGAGCGCAACCGGGTGCGGGTTCTCGTCGATGTCGCCGCCGTCTCCGCGCCGGTCGCACCGCGCATATCACCGCTCAGCGGGAAGGAGCTCGACATGTCGCTCTGCTTCCTGCGCAGCATGTCGCCCATTCATATCCAGTATTTGCGCAACATGGGGGTGGTCGCGACCTTGGTCGTCTCGCTCATGGTGGGTGGCAAATTATGGGGGCTCGTTGCCTGCCATCATTATCAGCCGCGTTTCGTGCATTTCGAAACCCGCGCGCTCTGCGAGCTTTTGGCCGAGGCGGTGGCGACGCGCATCCTCGCCCTCGAGAGTTTTCTGCAGGCTCAGGCCGAGCTTTGGGTGCGTCGGCTCGAACAGCGCATGGTGGAGACCGTCTCGCGTAAGGGGGATTGGCGGATCGCCCTGTTCGACGGCTCGCAATCGCTGCTGCAACCGCTTGGCGCGTCTGGCGCGGCCTTGCTGTTCGAGGGCACGGTGATGACCGAGGGCGACGTTCCCGGAACCCAGCAAATCCGCGACATCGGCGCATGGCTCGACCAAAAGCCGCGCGCGCCGGTCTTTGCCACCCCCTCGCTCAGCGGCGAGGCGGCCGCCTTCGCGCCGCTGACCCCGGTTGCGAGCGGCGTCATCGCGGTTCCGATTTCGAACGCGCCCGGCGAATATCTCCTCTGGTTCCGCCCCGAGCGCATTCGCACCGTGACCTGGGGCGGCAACCCGTTCAAGCCGTTCGAAATCGGCAATGACCCCACCGATCTCTCCCCCCGCCGCTCATTCGCGCAATGGCACCAGATGGTCGAAGGCACCTCGGCGCCGTGGACGCAAGCCGATCTCGCCGCCGCCCGCCTGATCGGCGAGACGGTCACCGATGTCGTGCTGCAGTTCCGCTCGCTGCGGATGCTGATCGTCCAGGACCAGCTCGAGACCGTGCGCCGGCAGATCCAGCTTTCCGATCAGCCGGTGATGATCGCCAGCCCCGAGGGCACGGTGCTCGCGTCCAATCAGGCGCTCGAGCGGCTGCTCGGCGATGTCCATCCGCGCTTGCAGCGGGTCGAGGATCTTTTGCTTTATGTCGCCGATGCGACCGATCTGCGCCGGCGCCTTCTCGATCTCCTCAAACATCATCGCGGCTGGCGAAGCGAGATCCGCCTGGAAATCGAGGGGAGTGCCGCGAGCAGTTTGCTCTTGCGGGCCGACCCGGTCTTTGCCGCGCCGTCGCGGGTGCTCGGTTTCGTCTTACTGTTTACCGATCTTTCGACCCAGAAGGCCGCCGAGGCGGCGCGTGGCTTGTTTCAAGAGAGCCTCATCCAAGGCCATCGCCTGGGTCTCGGCAGCCTCGAGGGGCCGGCTGATCTGCTTTTTCGCAGCCTTTTTTCCAGCATGATCGAGAACGCGCAGCTCGCCGCCTGGGAAATCACCGATGCCGTGGAGACGGCGAAAATTCCGGAACTCCTTGCCAATCTGCGTCTTTCCGTGCAGCGCGCGGCCGAGACGCTGGCGCATCTGATCCGCCACGAGACGGAATTTTCCGAGCAAGAAAACTGACGCGCGCACCGCAAAGATGGGTGACAGTATGTAAGTTTTTCTGTACACTCTTTGTGTGAACGTAAATCTGACAGTTGCGCCCTCCCCTCCCAGCGCCCTCTCGCACGCCGCGCGGCCGCATGCGGTCGTTATCGGTAGCGGTTTTGGCGGGTTGGCGGCAGCGATCAGATTGGGCGCTCGCGGCTATCGTGTCACGGTATTGGAGCGCCTTGGCGTGCTCGGCGGCCGCGCCCTCGTCCATCGTCAAGATGGATTTACATTCGATGCCGGGCCAACGATCATCACCGCGCCCCATCTTCTCGATGAGCTTTGGGCGCTATGTGGCCGGCGCCGCGAGGAGGATGTCGAATTGCGGCCGATGGCGCCGTTTTATCGCATCCGCTTTGCCGATGGCGCGGTCTTTACCTATTCCGGCGATGCCGACGCGATGCGCGCCGAGGTCGCCCGCTTTTCGCCAGAAGATGTCGCTGGCTACGAGCGCTTCATGGCCTATAGCGCGCAGGTTTGCCGCATCGGTTTCGAGCGGCTCGGCGATCAGCCCTTCGATGATTGGCGCATGATGGCGCGCGTGGCCCCTGATCTCTTGCGCCTCGGCGGCTTGCGGAGCGTCTATGGCGCGGTCGCACGCCATATTCGCGACCCGCGCCTTCGCACCGTGTTCAGCTATCATCCGCTGCTGATCGGCGGCAACCCCTTTACCGCAAGCGCTGTTTATTGCCTGATCGCGTCCCTTGAGCGCCGCTGGGGGGTGCATTACGCGATGGGTGGCACCGGGCGGCTGATTGCCGGCCTCGCGGGATTGATCGCGCGAGAGGGCCATGCGTTGCGCTGTAACGCTGATGTCTCCGCCATTTTGGTCGATCGCGCGGGCGGCGGGCGGCGGGTGCGCGGGGTTCGCCTTCATTCTGGCGAGGAGATCGGCGCCGATATCGTCGTCTCCAACGCATGCTCGGCCTGGACCTATCGCCATCTGTTGCCCGAAGACAGCCATCGACAATGGCGGGCGCGGCGTATCGAGCGAGCGCGCTACTCGATGGGGCTTTTTATTTGGTATTTCGGTACTGATCGGCACTATCCCGAGATTGACCATCACACCATCCTGCTCGGGCCACGCTATCGCGCGCTGCTCGACGATATTTTCCGCCGCAAGATTCTGGCGCGCGATATGAGCCTTTATCTCCATCGCCCGAGCGCGACCGACCCGAGCGTCGCGCCGCCGGGATGCGATGCGTTCTATGTCCTCGCCCCGGTCCCCAATCTCGCGGCCGACATCGACTGGGTGCAAGCGGCCGAACCCTATCGCCGCGCCATCGCCGCACATCTCTCGGCAACGCTCTTGCCAAACCTGGAGCAGCACGTGGTTACCTCACGGGTTACGACCCCCGCTGATTTCGCCGCGCAATTCCTCGCCTTTCGCGGCGCGGCGTTCGGCCTCGAGCCGGTTTTGACGCAGAGCGCCTGGTTCCGGCCACATAATAAAAGTAGTGAGATCGAGGGGCTTTATCTGGTAGGCGCGGGAACCCACCCCGGCGCCGGTGTGCCGGGCGTGCTGTCCTCGGCGCGGGTTCTCGACCGGGTGGTACCGCATGTCACCGCGCCGCGCTGAGCAGGCGCAGAGCGTGGCGATCGCCGCGCCCGATCTTGCCGCATGTCGCGCCTCGCTTCGCACCGGATCATTGAGCTTCGCCGCGGCGGCACGGCTTTTGCCGGCGCGGGTGCGTGATCCCGCGATCGCGCTCTATGCTTTCTGCCGCCTCGCCGATGATGCGATCGATCAGGGCGGCGGGCAGGCGCTCGCGCTGGCGCAGCTTCGCGCCCGACTCGATCGCGCCTATGCCGGGCGGCCATTTCCGGCCCCGGCCGATCGCGCCTTGGCGGCGACGCTGACGCATTTTGCCATTCCGCCCGCCTTGCCCGAGGCGCTGCTCGAGGGTCTCGCCTGGGACGCTGAGGGAAGGCGCTACGAGACGCTCGCCGCGCTGACCGCCTATGCCATGCGCGTTGCCGGCTCGGTCGGAATGATGATGGCCTTGGTGATGGGGGCACGCACGCCCATGGCGCTGGCCCGCGCCGCCGACCTCGGGGTTGCGATGCAGTTCTCCAACATCGCCCGCGATATCGCCGAGGATGCGCGTGCCGGGCGCGTCTACCTGCCGCAGCAGTGGCTTCGTGAGGCGAATATCGAACTCGCGCGGCCACCCGAGCTTTGGCTGGCCGATCGCGACACTGCCCGGGCGCTCGCCGGGGTCGTGGGACGGCTTCTTGCCGTCGCCGAGGGGCTTTATCGCCGAGCCGATAGCGGAATCGCCCTTCTCCCCCGCCTTTGCCGGCCCGGCATTCGAGCCGCGCGCCTGCTTTATGCCGAAATCGGCCATGAAGTCACGCGGCGCGGCGCAGCCGGGCTCGGCGCGCGCGCGGTGGTGTCGCGGCGGCGCAAGCTCTGGGTGCTTTGCCGCGGCCTCGCCGCCCGGCCGGCCACGATCGATGCCGCCGATCCGCTGCGCGCGGCACGATTCCTGCCCGCGGCACGCTTCCTGATCGATGCCGTCACGGCAACGACGATCGGCCCGTCGATGCCAGCGGCGCCGCCGAGGCCGCTTGGTGAGCAGGTGGTTTGGGTGGCTGAATTGTTCGCCCGGCTCGCCGAGCGCGAACAATCTCGCGCTGCCTCGATGGTGCGCGACGGGGTTGCGTGATGTTCCGCTGGGAGTGGCTGGTGATCGACGGCCTGGTTCTCGCCTTTGCCATCGTCGAGCTTGTCCGCACCCGACGCGGGCTGCGCCGCTTGCGCGAGAATGAGCGCGCGCAGGAGGCGCGTTCGCATGACCAGTGACCCCGGTCAGCGAAATCGGCGACCAGTATAAATCCTCGGCTCGCCGGCGGCGTCGCGAAATCCCGCGTTTGTAAGATCATCTCGGTTTGCGCCATCATTGGGCGGCAGCGGTGAGGGAGCGAACCATGACATCAGAGCCGATCTCTCTTGGCTCCCATGCGGCGGGCCCGCCGAACCGGCTCGGCGAGGTGCTGCGCATTTTTTTTCGCCTCGGATGCACGAGTTTCGGCGGGCCGATCGCCCATCTCGGCTATTTCCGCACCGAGTTCGTCGCGCGCCGACAATGGCTCGATGAGGCGCATTATGCGGATCTGGTCGCCCTTTGCCAGTTTCTTCCCGGCCCAGCGAGCAGCCAGGTCGCGGTCAGCCTCGGCATCCTGCGTGCCGGATTGGCCGGCGGCATCGCCGCGTGGATTGGGTTTTCCGCGCCTTCTGCGCTCGCTTTGGTCGCGTTTGCCGCCGGCGTGGCGCGGCTCGGCGCCATGGCGGATGCGTCTTGGCTCGCCGGACTTCGCATCGTTGCCGTCGCCGTGGTCGCGCAAGCGGTCTGGGGCATGGCGCGCACGCTTTGCCCCGACCGCCCGCGCGCAACACTCGCGGTTGCGAGCGCGATCCTGGCGCTCGCCCTGCCCGGCGCGCCGGGGCAGATCGGGGCGATCGCGCTGGGGGCGGCGATCGGCTGGCGCCTGTTTCGCGCCGCCGAGCCCGCGAAAGCCGAGCCTCTCGCCATCGCTCTGCCGCGCCGGCTCGCTGTTCCCGCACTCGCGCTCTTCGCGGCCCTCTTGGTAGGGCTGCCGATTCTCGCACCGATCTCACATCCACTGGCTCTCTTTGCCGCTTTTTATCGCGCCGGCGCGCTCGTCTTTGGTGGCGGGCACGTGGTGTTGCCGCTGCTGCAAGGGGCGGTGGTGCCGTCGGGCTGGGTCGACAACGACGCGTTTCTTGCAGGCTACGGGGCCGCGCAAGCGGTGCCGGGGCCGCTTTTCACCTTTGCCGCCTATCTCGGCGCGGTGATGCGCGCGCCGCCGAATGGCTGGCTCGGCGGCACCATCGCGCTCACGGCAATCTATCTGCCGTCGTTCCTGTTGCTGATAGGCGTCTTGCCATTCTGGGACGCGCTTCGCCGCAACCAGGAGGTGCGTGCGGCGCTGCGTGGGGTGAATGCCGCCGTCGTCGGGGTGCTGCTGGCGGCGCTCTACACCCCGGTCTGGACCAGCGCAATCGTCGGGCCCGGCGCGTTCGCGCTAGCCCTTGCCGCCTTTCTGGCGCTGGTGTTTTGGCGCGTCCCGCCCTGGCTCGTGGTTATCGCCGGGGCACTCGCCGCCCCAGCGCTCGCCGCGTTCTGACCGCGCCGCCCGCTCGTGTCCCGTTTGAGAAATTCGCAAGCGAATGTCTTGGACACGCGCTCTATGTTTTCAGTGTCCACGCTCGAAGCGGGCGCGATCAGCGGGCAGCAGCCGAACCCGCAGATACACCGCGGCCTCCTCGTCACGCCGGCGCACCACCTCGCCGTGCTCGTAAAGCCAGGCGATGCGCGCGCCATCCTCGGGCGGGATGACATAGTCTGCTTCCACCATGCCGGCGGCGAGACGGCGATCGATCGCTGCCTGGAGGTCCGCGATCCCTGCCCCGCTGATCGCAGAGACGCGAATGGCGCCATCGCGCGGCGGGTTTGCTTCTTCGAGGAGATCGGCCTTGTTCTCCACCTCGATCACATGCTGCGGCCAATCCGCCCCCAGCATCCCATCCGCCGCCATCCCGGCGAGGACGGCGAGCACATCGGCGCGTTGGGCGAGGGTGTCGGGGTGAGCGATATCGCGGATATGCAAGATGACATCGGCTTCGGCGACCTCTTCCAAGGTCGCACGGAACGCGGCGATCAGCTCGGTCGGCAGGTCGCTGATGAAGCCCACCGTGTCCGAGAGGATGATCCGCCGGCCCGAAGGCAGGATGAGGGCTCGCATCGTTGGATCGAGGGTCGCGAAAACCTGGTCGCGCGCTTCGACCGACGCCCCGGTCATGGCGTTGAACAGAGTCGATTTGCCGGCATTGGTATAGCCGACGAGGGCGACGACTGGAAACGGCACCCGTTTGCGCGCCGTGCGGTGCAAGCCGCGGGTGCGGCGCACCTGCTCCAATTCACGCCGCAAGCGCGCGATGCGTTCGCCGATCAGCCGACGGTCGGCCTCGATCTGCGTCTCGCCCGGGCCGCCCAAGAAGCCGAAACCGCCGCGCTGGCGCTCGAGATGGGTCCAGGAGCGCACAAGGCGGCTGCGTTGATATTCAAGATGGGCGAGTTCGACCTGCAGCGTGCCCTCTCGCGTTGCCGCGCGCTCGCCGAAAATATCGAGGATCAGACCGGTACGGTCGATCACCTTGCAGCCCCAGGCGCGCTCCAGATTGCGCTGCTGCACGGGGGTGAGTGTGCCATCAATGATGATCACGGTAATCGATTGGCCGTCGATCGCATGAGCGACGAGATCGACTTGGCCGGAGCCGAGCAAGGTCGCGGGGCGCGCGGCCCGCAGCGGAACGATCGCCGAATGAACGACGATAAGCCCGATGGCTGCGGCGAGATTGGTCGCCTCTGTCAGCCGCGCTTCAGCGGCGCGGGCAGCGCTCGCGCGATCCTCCCGATCCCAGGGGAGAATAACGGCGGCGCGCGGCGGCGAGGAAGAAGTCATTCGGCGCGCACGCGGCGGGTCACATCCGCAACGCTGCGCCGGCAGACCTGCGCCTTAACCACCGCCCGCCGAAGCGGTCTCACGCCCCACAACCGCGCCCGTCTCGACCCTCGGGCCATCGAATAGCTGGATTGGCCCGCTCGGCATCACCGTGCTGATCGCGTGCTTATAGACGAGCTGAGTATGCCCGTCGCGGCGCAACAGCACCGAGAAATTATCGAACCATGTGATGATGCCTTGCAGCTTCACACCATTGACTAGGAACACAGTCACCGGCGTCTTGTTCTTGCGCACATGGTTCAGAAATACATCCTGAACATTCTGCGATTTCTCGTTGGCCACGATCTAATCCTTCTTCATTTTTTGGGTCCGTGGGACAACCCAATGCACGCCCACCGGAACACAAAACCCCGTTCTTATCGTATTCCGCCTTTTATGTAGCATCGACGCGGGTCGCGACAACATCTTCCGTGGTTAATCCGCGCCTGGGCACGTCAGAGAGGCCAATTTTGCATCAGATACGCGGCCAGCGCATGGCCGTCCGCGAACTGAAGCTCGGGTGCTGCGCGGGCGATGCCGCCGTCGTGGTTCGCATCGCCGAGCAGCACGGGCCGACAGCCGGCAGCCCGCGCCGCCTGCATATCAAGCGCGGTATCGCCGATATACCACACGTGCGGCCCGACTTCTGCCCCCATCTTGCGCAAGGCGAGATGGAGCGGCGCCGGATCGGGCTTATCGGCCGCCGCGTCGCCCGCGCCGATGACCGCGCGAAAATGCCCATCCCAGCCGAGATGCGTGACCTCGGCGCGGAGGAACGCCCCGGCCTTGTTCGAGACCACCCCTTGCGGCCAGCGTCCACCGGCTGCCAGGAGCGCTTCCACGCCGGGCATCAGACGCAGATGGCGAAGATGCTCGCCCTTCAGCGTCGCATAGAAAATATCCCGCGCCCGCTCCCACTCCGCGCCGAACATCGCCGGGAAGCTCTCGGCGAGCGAGACCCGCACCCGTGCCCGGGTTTCGTCGGCGCGCCAGAGCGGGCGCCCGAAAGCGGCGAACACCGCGTTCAGCGCCGCGGTGATCCCGGCCCAGCCATCGACCAGCGTGTTGTCCCAGTCATAGAGCAGGATTTCTGGAGGGGGTGCGGGCTCAGGGCTCGGCATGGTTGCGCGTCCCCGCGGCATGGGCGGCGAGCAGCGCGAACAGGCGCCGCGTCACCGGGCCCACTTCGCCATCGCCGATCGGCGCGCCATCGAGGCGGAGCAGCGGACGGACGAAGCTCGTGGCACTGGTGAGAAAGGCCTCACGCGCCGCGCGGAGGTCATCGAGCGAGAAGCCACGCTCCTCGAAAACGATGTTTTCTCCGCCCAAAAGCCCGATCAGCGCGGCGCGGGTGCAGCCGGGCAGGATCGCGGGGCCGAGGGCGCGGGTGCGCAGAACGCCGGCGGCATCGACGATCCAGACATTCGCCGCCGCCCCTTCCGTGACGTTCCCGGCGCCATCGATCAGCACCGCCTCATAGGCGCCCTGCTCGCGCGCCGCCTGGCGGGCCAGGACATTGGGGAGGAGGCCGATGGTCTTGATATCGCAGCGCGCCCAGCGCTCGTCCGGCCGGGTGATGGCGGCGATGCCCCAGCCATCGGGCGCGTCCGGAACCCGCGCGCCGCGCCGGGCGGTGACGACGAGGGCGGGTTTCACGTCGGGCAGCGGAAACGGATGCTCGCGCCGCGCAACGCCGCGCGTCACC
>JAJYXY010000223.1 GCA_021801465.1 Pseudomonadota bacterium | reverse complement strand
ACGAGGACATCGTCGGGCGTGACGTCGAGCGCGGGATCGTCGAGCCGCGCCTCCATATCGGCAAGCGACGTAAACACCACTGCCCGACCTTCATGGGAAAGGAGCGAAGGCGTCGCCGCCGAACGTTTGAGGAGCGCGCCGCGCGGGGCGAGGTTGCCGCGCAGCACCGCGAGCCCGCCGCCGACGCTGATCGGGTTGGCGCGCGGGCGGATCACCGCCTGGCCGGGCACGATCTCGGCGGCGTCGAGTGCGGCGCGGAGCGGGGCGCCGGTGACGGTTTGCGTTTCGAGCTCGAGAAACGGCGCGAGTTCGCGAAGCAGCGCGGGCACGCCGCCGGCCCAGTGGAAATGCTCCATATAGTGCTGGCCGCTCGGCTTGAGATCGATCAGCACCGGCACCTCGCGGCCGATGCGATCGAATGCCTCGAGATCGACGGGGAGGCCGAGACGCCCGGCGATGGCGGTGGCATGGATCAGGGCGTTGGTCGACCCGCCGATCGCCTGCAAGACGGTGAGCGCGTTGCGGAACGCGGCCGCGGTCATCACTTCGCTCGGGCGCGGGCCGTTTTGGGCAAGCCGCACCGCCGCGCGCCCGGCTTCCTCGGCGGCGCGCAAGCGATCGGCATGGGTTGCCGGGATGGTCGCGCTCCCCGGCAGCGCCATGCCGAGGGCTTCGGTCATGCAGGCGATGGTGCTCGCCGTCCCCATCACCATGCAGGTGCCGAAGGTGGGGGCGAGGCGGGAATTCACCGCCTCGATCTCAGCCGCGTCCATCTCGCCGGCGCGAAAGCGGCCCCAGAGGCGGCGGCAATCGGTGCAGGCGCCGAGCACCTCGCCGCGATGATGGCCGACCAGCATCGGCCCGACCGGCAGCACGACGGCGGGGAGATCGACACTGGCGGCGGCCATCAACTGCGCCGGGATGGTTTTGTCGCAACCGCCGATCAAGACGGCGGCGTCGATCGGCTGGGCGCGCAGCATCTCCTCGGTGTCGAGCGCCATCAGGTTGCGGAGAAACATGCTGGTGGGGTGGGCGAAGGATTCGTGGATGGAGATGGTCGGAAACGCCATCGGTAATCCCCCTTCGAGCATCACACCGCGTTTGACGGCGGTGATCAGCGCCGGGACGTTGCCGTGGCAGGGGTTGAAATCGCTCGCGGTATCGGTGATGCCGATGATCGGGCGGGCGAGGGCGTCGTCGGAAAATCCCATCGCCTTGATGAAGGCCTTGCGCAGGAACAGCGAGAATTCCGCGTCACCATAGCTGGTCAGACCTTTTTTCATCCCCAACGCCATTTTTCTCTCCTCTCCGCCCGCCCCGAAGCGGGCTCGCCGCGAACATGCCGCGCCGGCCCTCGTTTGTCATGCTGGCGGGAGATGGGCGGGGCGGTTCGAATGTCGGGGCAGCCTGAAAGCGAGGGCGTCTGGAGCGCATTCAGTCAAATCACTGTAGGCAACATCGACGATCGGCGGAGCTGCCGACGACTTGACCCGATGCCTCTTGATTTGATCGCTTGACTTTGTCATAGTTTCGTGACTGCGACAAACAATCCAAACCACTTTTTTTACCACCTCTAAGCTCTGATCACGCGAAAAACCCCAAGCAAGAGGCTTGATCTCTCATGGCCAGTCATTCCCTCTCGTTCAGAAACCTGATCGCGACGACCGTCCTCGCCGGCTTGCTCGGGGGCGTAACGCTCACCCTTAGACCCGAAAATGCCTGCGCGACCCCAATCACCAACGATATCATCGGCACCGGGACCACCGACATCGGTTATAGCGGCGGCATCGTCGACTATACCGTCCAAACCGCTGGAACCTATGAGATCCAGGCTGTCGGCGGTGGCGGCGGCGGTGGTGGCGGCGCCGGTGGTGGCGGGGCAGCCGTCAGCGGCGATTTAACCTTTTCTTCTGGTCAGATCCTGGAGGTGCTGGTTGGCGGCGGCGGCGGCAGCAGCAGCAGCAATGGCGGCGGCGGCGGCGGCGGCACCTTTGTCGTCACGAATAGTAACGTTCCGCTCCTCATCGCTGGCGGTGGCGGCGGCGGTGGCGGTGCCGGCCATGTGGGTGGTGGTGGTTTCACGACGACCAGCGGGGCCGGCGGGGATGGCGGCGCCAGCGGCGGCAGCGGCGGTAGCGGCGGCGGTGGTTCCGGTGGCGGCGGCGGCGGCGGCCTTCTTTCTAGCGGCAATGGCGGCGGCGGCGGTGACGGCGTCAGCTTCGTAGAGGGTGGCGCCGGCGGCGGTAATGGTGGGTTCGGCGGCGGCGGCGGCGGGGCTGGCGGCTACGGGGGCGGGGGCGGCGGCTACAGCGGCGGTGGTGCCGGGGGCGGCTTTTATGGCTATCTCGGCGGCGGCGGCGGCGGCTCGTTTTTTGCGAGTTCGGCGACCAATCCCTTGCTGACTTACGGAACGTCCGGACTCTACTCGGGAAATGGAGCCGACGGTTCGTTGGCGTTCACCTTTATCCCAGCGGCAACCTCGGTTCCCGAACCTGCCTCATTGATACTGCTCGGCACCGGCCTGCTCGGGCTGAGGCTGGTGAAACGGCGGCGCCAGAAGCTGAACTGAACTGCCTGACGAAATATCATCGATTCTGGTGCGAAGTTGTTCGATTTCGCACCAGAATCAACTTATGGGCCGCAAGTTTGTCTTCCGGCGTGTAACGAAGCCGGGACTTTTCGAAGAATATGCCTCACTAATCGAGCACGAAAAGAACAGCCTCTTCGCTTGCCACCCGATACACATATTCAACCGAATGGCATCTGGATCCGACATGGCCCGGGGGCGCGCGGCGCACGCCTGCGCTCGTGCGCAGGCGGCGGTATTTGCGGTTATTGGCCGAGTTCGACCAGTACGATCTCCGCCGTCTCGCGCGCTGTGAGGGTGATTTCTTCCTCGCCCGCGATCGCCGCGCCGTCACGCGGGCCGAGGGCGGCATCGTTGACGGTGAGCGCCCCGCTCGCCGCGACAAGGTAGGCACCGCCACCCTGCGGCAGACGATGGCGGAGCGTCTCGCCGGCGGCGAGTTTTCCCGCCAGCACCGCCGCATCGGCGTAAAGCGGCAGCGCGCCAATCCCCTCATGCGCCGCACGGCCGCTGGCAAGAACGTGCAAACCGCCGGTTTCGCGGGGGAATTGCCGCGTGCCCCAGCCGGGCGCGACGCCGCGCTGATTGGGCATGACCCAGATTTGAAAAAGCCGCGTCGGGACCGCTTCGATATTGTATTCCGCGTGGACGATGCCGGTCCCGGCATGCATGACCTGGACATCCCCGGCCTCGGTGCGCCCCTCATTGCCGAGGCTATCGCGATGGGTGATCGCGCCCTCGCGGACATAGGTGACGATTTCCATCTCGCGGTGCGGGTGGGGGTCGAAACCACGGCTCGGCGCGATTTCATCGTCGTTCCAGACGCGAAGCGCGCCGAACCCCATTCGGTCGCGATCGTGATACTCGCCGAAGCTGAAATGATGGCGCGCGTTCAGCCAGTCGTTACGAAAACGACCGAGCGCGGCGAAGGGGCGAAGATCGATCATGGCGCGGCTCCCAAAACTTTTCGACATCGAAGAAACTTGGGGCCGAGATGGGAGAGGCTCATCGGGGTGTCAAGAGCGCTGCGCGTGATGACGGCCCGATGTCACTACATCCCGAGGGCGCGGCGATAGAGATCGAGGAGCGTCTCCTGCTCCTCAATCTCCGCGGGCTGCTGGCGGCGCAGGCGGATCAATTGGCGCAGCACCTTGACATCGAACCCGGCGGATTTGGCCTCGGTATAGACGTCTTTGATATCGTCGGTGAGGGCCTTTTTTTCTTCCTCGAGCCGCTCGATGCGATCGACGAGGCTGCGCAGACGCTCGCCCGCGATGCCGCCGGTCTCTTCCTTCAGCGTCTCATTTTTCTCAGCCACGGCCATGCCATCCCTCCATGCGTTGGGCCGCCGGGGTAGCCGGGCGAGGGCTCTCGGTCAATCTCTCGGCGGCGAGGCCGCGGCGATCCACGATTCGGCACGGAACGAATCGCGAAGATCGGCAGCGAGGCGGAGCGCGAGGCGATGCGCTTGAATAGCCACCTCGCGCGTGCGGATATCGGCGCTCTGGGCTGGCATGTAATGAACGCCGGTGGCATCGGCTGGGGTCGGGGCGTTGGGATCGGGCACCACGGGCGCGTTGGCGACGAAATCCCGCCAGACGCGCGGCGCCCGCCCGGCAAATTGATAAAGAAGGGTGCTCCGCGCATTCACCTGGCTTGCTGGCGCGCCGATCTCGAGCGTGGCAAGCTGGCTCGGCACGGCTTCGACGATGTTGGTGATGCTGCCCGTAATGATCAGAGCGTTGCCGGCGAAGCGAGAAGGCGGGCCGGGGCGGGCGTCAAAGCCAAGGGCGTGGAGCTCGGCGAGCAAGGTCTCGCGCACCGCGACCTGCGCGGCGGCCGCATCGGCCGCGCGCGAGTGGGCATCGCGCGGCATGTCCAGCCCTTCCATGACGTAGCTGAACTGGTTGGTATCGACCACCGCGGTCGCCGGCGGGGCGTGAAAATCCTCGACATAAATGCGCTCGGGCCGCGGCAGGCGCGCATCTTTCGCGAGTCGCGCGCCGCAACCCGCGAGCGCGAACCCGGAGAAAGCGCCCGAGAAGGCGAGGCGAAGAATCGTGCGGCGACTCTGGCTCATGCGGAATACGCCCCCTAACGATCATGCGCCGAACATGGGCATGATGCGCGAAAGGGCAATGATCGCGCCAAAGGCCAGCAGCAGGGCGGCAATGGCGAACCCCGCATTCCAGACCGTGCTCACCCGCCAGGGTGAGACCCGGAGCCAGCGCGCGGTGGTGATCGCGCTCGCCGACATCGGCGTCACCGAGACCGCGAGCGCCCAGCCGAGCATACAAGCGAAGGCAAGCGACGCGGGGGCGACGCCGAGCGCGCTCGGGTTGGGGAGCGCCCCGCCGATCACCGCCACCACCGCAATCGGGTTGAGGCCGAGCTGTCCGGTCAGCATCAAAATCGGCGGCACCGCGAGGGGGATCGCGAGCGGCGGCAAGCTCGCAAGCGGTGAGGCGAGCGCCGATCCGGACAAGGCGCCACCAAGAGCCACGCCCATGAAGCCCGAGGCGCCGAGGATGGTCGCCTCGGCGCGGAAATTTGGCGCCCGTGCAGCAAAGCGCGCGGCGCGCCGGGCGAGCCACGCGGGGAGCGGCGGCAACGCTGCGGCGGTCGCGCCAAGCCTCGCGACCGAGCGGATCTCGGCCGCGATCCAGCCGAGGGCTACCAGCGGCACGACGAGTGTCACCGCCGTGATCAGGCCGCGGCGCAATACCGCATCCGCCGCCTCGGCGAGCAGCATCACGAGCGCAACAAGCCCGATCAGGCGAAGCGGCGCCGCCCAGGACGTATCGCACACGGCCGGCCGCGCCGGCTCATCATGGCCGCGCCAACGCCAGCAATCCTCGACCCAGCCGATCGCGAGCATCGCCAGTGAGACGAGGAAACCAAGCGGCATCAAAAGCCGCATCGGCGCCGCTGGCACCGCCGTCGTCACCACTGCGGTCATGACATTGAGCGGGTTCCAGGCGTTCATGGTGCAAAACCCGCGATAGACGGCGAGCATCATGCGCCGCGCAGAGACCGCGCGCTCGGCCGTCGGGCCACGCGCGCCCGAGGCGCTACTCACCAGGGCGCCGAGCAGATCGATCGCGCCGTAGGACAGGATGATGCCGAAAAGATAGCCGCCAGCGGTCAGCGCGGCATAGCGGCGCCCGGGCGGCTGGCCGAGGAGCTGGCGGCCGACGCGGCGAAAAAGCGGGCTCGTCTCCGCCGCGTCACGGAGTGCTGCGAGGGCGAAATAAAATGCCGCGAGCGCCGCGCCGCGCCGCCAGCCGGCAAGTATAAGGCCGATCGCTGCCGCCGGGTCGCGGGCGGAAAGCGCGATGCCGGCCATCCCCGCCGCCGAAAAACCGACCAGCACGACCCGGGCATAGCGGGGCTGGTGGCGCCATTCCAACGCCAAAAATAGCAGCAAAAGCAGGCCTGCGGCATCGCCGATGCGCGCGACATCGGCGATTTCAGAGACCAAAGTCCCGGCCCAGACCAGCGCGTAGCTCGCCCCGCTGGCCGAGAGCCGGGTGGAAACAGCCGCCGTGCTCAGTGCGCGACCCAGCCACCATCGATCGGCAGCGGCACGCCGGTGATGGTTTTCGCACCTTCCGAGCACAGGAACACGGCGAGCGCGCCGATCTCTTCGGGGGTGGAGAATTGCTGCATCGGCTGGGTTTCGGCGAGCATCGCCTTTTTTTCCTGCTCGACGGTGGTGCCGTTCTGCTTGGCGCGATCTTCGAGCTGCTTTTGCACGAGTGGCGTCAGCACCCAGCCCGGACAAATGGCATTGACCGTGACGCCATTATTGGCGGCCTCGATCGCGACCACCTTGGTGAGGCCGACGATGCCGTGCTTGGCGGCGACGTAGGCCGCTTTGTGCGGGCTCGCAACCAGGCCGTGCGCCGAGGCGATGTTGATGATCCGCCCCCAGCCTTTCTGCTTCATCGCCGGCAGCGCCGCGCTGATCGCATGAAACGCCGCCGAGAGATTGATCGCGATGATCGCATCCCACTTCTCGGCCGGGAAATCCTCTACCGCCGCGACGAACTGGATGCCGGCGTTATTCACCAGGATATCGAGCCCGCCGAGGGTTTTCTGGGCCTCGGCGATCATGCCGCGGATCTCCGCCGGCTTGGTCATATCGGCGCCGGAAAACGCCGTCTTGACCGAAAATTTGGCCGCCGTGTCGCGCACGAGCTTGTCGATCGCGGCCTGATCGCCGAGACCGTTGAACATGATATAGGCGCCTTCTGCGGCCAGCGCGTGCGCGATGCCAAGGCCGATGCCGCTGGTCGAGCCGGTGACCAAGGCCACCTTCCCTTTGAGACTCATGGTAAAAACTCCTTGTTAGGTCGGAATGTGCCTGAGGGGTGAGAGAATCGAGACGAATTTTGCCATCGCGGCAAGCGCGGATAGAGGGTGAGGCGGAATCTCGTCACCGGTCGTGTCGTCTCCGTCAAAAACCGTCCCTTATCCGGCCCGCTTTGCAATAAGGCGATTTTTTCCGACCATGACACCCACAAAGCGCGAGATCCGGCTCACATTACGGCGAGCGTGGGGCACGTTCAGGTGAAGGTTTCCAGGCGGCGAGCAGATAATTGATCGCAACATCCGAGCTCAGGCGAAAGCGCTGGCGCAGCGCATCGAAGCTTACGCCGGTGAGGTCAAAGACCCCCATTCCGGCGGCAGCGAGCCCATCCTCGACTTCCGCCGGCGTCTGAAAACGCTGCCAGTCATGCGTTCCCGCCGGCACCCATCGCAGCACATATTCGGCGGCAAATTTGCCGAGAACGAGCGAGCGCCGCGTGCGGTTGAGCGTCGACAGCACGAGAACCCCGCCCGGGGCGAGGAGGGTTGAGAGTTCGGCAAGAAAAAGCCGCGGCTCGGGGACGTGCTCGATCACCTCGAACGCGGTGATGGCGTCGAAAATCTGCCCTTCGTCGATCAGAGTGGCGAGCGTTCCGACGCGATAGCCGAGCGGAAGGTTCCGCCCCTCGGCATGGCGGCGGGCGGCGGCGATCACGGCATCGCTGGCATCGAGGCCGATGACCTCATGGCCGGCGCGGGCCAAAGCCTCGGCCGCCAAGCCCGCGCCGCAGCCGACATCGAGCAGGCGGAGCGGCCGCGCGCCGCATCGCTCACGAAACCGCGCCAATGCCCAGTCGATACGAAGCGGGTTCATCCGATGCAGCGCCCGCATCGGCCCGGCCGGGTCCCACCAAGCCTCGGCGAGCGTCGCGAAGCGCGCGATCTCGGCGGGCGAGACGTTGCCTCCGGCTGGCAGGCCGCGTTGTTCGTGCTGCATGTTGCCTCTCCTCGGGGAGGGCTTTATGTGATCCCCGCCCGGACGGCAAACGCGCCGTCGGCGGGCTAACGCGCGCGCCGTCCGAATCCCGTCGGCCGGCGGTTTCCCCGGGGGAGAGATGGCTCGCATTGTGATGAAATTCGGCGGCACCTCGGTCGCCGATCTGGAGCGCATCCGCAACGTCGCCGCCCGCGTCAAACGCGAGGTCGATGCCGGCAATGAGGTCGCGGTTGTGGTCTCGGCGATGGCCGGCGCCACCAACCAGCTCGTCGCCTGGTGTCAGGAACTCTCACCGCTGCACGATGCGCGCGAATACGATGCCGTGGTCGCGACCGGTGAGCAGGTGACGAGCGGCCTCCTCGCCATCGCCTTGCAAAATATCGGCGTCGAGGCGCGTTCTTGGCAGGGCTGGCAGATTCCGGTCATGACCGACGGCGCGCATGGCAAGGCGCGGATCGAGGCGATCGAGGGGGCGGAGCTGGTTCGGCGCATGCGCGAGTTGCGCCAGGTCGCGGTGGTGACGGGGTTTCAGGGGCTGGGGCCCGATCATCGCGTCACGACGCTCGGGCGTGGTGGCTCGGACACCTCGGCGGTCGCGCTCGCGGCGGCGCTGGCGGCCGATCGCTGTGACATCTATACCGACGTCGAGGGCGTCTTCACCACCGACCCGCGCATCGTGGCGAAGGCGCGCAAACTCGATAAAATCGCCTATGAGGAGATGCTGGAACTCGCCTCCGTCGGTGCCAAAGTATTGCAGACACGGAGCGTCGAGCTGGCGATGAAGGAAAAAGTCCGGGTGCAGGTGCTCTCGAGCTTCACCGATGCGCCCGGAACCCTGGTCGTGGATGAGGATGAAATCGTGGAAAAAGAGCTGGTTGCCGGCATCGCCTACGCGCGCGACGAAGCCAAGATCACCATTCGGCGGGTGCCGGATCGCCCGGGGATCGCGGCCGCGATTTTCGGCCCGCTCGCCGCAAATGCGATCAATGTCGACATGATCGTGCAAAATGTCTCCGCCGACGGCACCACCGACATGACTTTCACCGTCCCCAAAGCCGATCTGCCGCGCGCCGAGGCAACGCTTGCCGGCATCAAGGAGGCGATCGGCTATGCCGAGATCACCGCCGATCGCGATGTCGCCAAGGTCAGTGTCGTCGGGGTGGGGATGCGCAGCCACGCCGGTGTTGCCAGCACGATGTTCCGCACGCTCGCCGAGAAGGGGATCAACATCCAGGTGATCACCACGAGCGAGATTAAAGTGAGTGTTCTGATCGGTGCCGAATATATCGAACTCGCCGTCCGCGCCCTCCACACCGCGTATGGCCTCGATGCCGTCTGATCGGACCGAAATCACGCCCACGCAGGCGGGTTTGTCTCCTGAACTCGCGCGGCTTTTTGCGCGCGGCGCCGCCTTTCTCGGCGCGCGCGTGCCCATTCTCGGCGGCGCGATGAGCTGGGTGAGCGAGCGCCATCTCGTCGCCGCGATTTCCAATGCCGGCGGCTTCGGCGTCATCGCCTGCGGCGCCATGGGGCCTGATTTGCTCGCCGCCGAGATTGCGGCAACGCAGGCGCTGACCGATCGGCCGTTTGGCGTCAATCTGATTACCATGCATCCGGCGCTCGATGCGCTGATCGCGGTGACACTCGCGGCCGGTGTCACGCATGTCGTGCTCGCCGGCGGCCTGCCTCCCGGCGGCGCGATCCGCGCGATCAAGGAGGGCGGCGCGCGGGTGATCTGTTTTGCGCCGGCGCTCTCCTTGGCGCGGCGCTTGGTGCGGCTCGGCGCTGACGCGCTGGTGATCGAGGGGTCGGAAGCCGGCGGTCATATCGGCCCGGTTTCGCTCACCGTTCTGGCCCAAGAAATCCTCCCCCATGTCACCGAGGTGCCGGTATTCGTCGCCGGCGGGATCGGGCGCGGCGAGGCGATTCTCGCCTATCTCGAAATGGGGGCGGCCGGCGCGCAGCTCGGCACCCGCTTCGTCGCCAGCACCGAATCGATCGCTCATCCGCGATTCAAGGAAGCCTTTCTGCGCGCCCATGCCCGCGACGCGGTGCCCTCGGTGCAGCTCGATGAGCGCTTTCCGGTGATCCCGGTGCGTGGCCTCGCCAATGAGGGGACGCGGCGCTTTCTTGCCCATCAGATCGCGGTGCGTGACCGGTTTCTCGCCGGCGAACTCACGCGCGAGGCGGCACAGCTCGAGATCGAGCATTTCTGGGCCGGTGCCCTGCGGCGCGCGGTGATCGAGGGCGATGTCGAGACCGGATCGGTGATGGCCGGCCAGTCGGTCGGCATGGTCGGCGCCATCCAGCCGACCGCCGAGATCATCGCCGAACTCGTCATCCAAGCCGAAGCCGCCCTCGCGTCGCGCGCCGCCCGACCCGCGGCTTCGCCGCCGGGGGCATGACCCGGCGCGGGACATCCGGCCCGTGACCGCCGGCACCATGAGCCGGCGACTGCTCGCGCGGCTTCGCGACCTGATGGCGCGGAGCGCAGCACCGCTCTCCGAACTCGCCGCCGTCATCGCCGCCGAAATGGTGAGCGAGGTGTGTTCGATCTACGCTCTGCGGCCGGGCGAGGTGCTGGAACTGGTGGCAACGCACGGGTTGCGCCCCGAGGCGGTGGGACGCACGCGGCTCCGGATCGGCGAGGGGCTAGTCGGGTTGTCGGCCGCGACTGGCGAGATTCTCAATCTTCCCGACGCGCAGAACCACCCTGCCTTCGCCTATCGTCCGGAAACCGGCGAGGAGCCCTTCGCCGCGCTGCTCGCGGTCCCGGTGCGGCGGGCGGGAAGGATGCTCGGCGTCGTCGTGGTGCAGAACCGGGCGGCGCGGCTCTATGCCGAGGATGAGGCGGAGACCTTGGAAACCGTTGCCATGCTGCTCGCCGAGCCGCTTGCCGCGATGGCCGCGAACGAGCCCGGCGGCGAGGATTTGGCAACCACGCTGCCGCGGCACTTTGTCGGCACGACCCTGGTCGCTGGCCTCATCGTCGGCCCCGTGGTGGTGCATGGGTTGCGCCCGGCGCCGACGCGGCTGCTCGCCGACGATCCGCCCGCCGAGCAAGCGCGGTTCGAGCAGGCGGCGACGCGGATGCTGAGCGGCCTCGATCAGCTCATGGTGACCTCTGGCGACCACCCGGCGGCGGCGGTGACGCGCGACGTTCTGCAGGCGTATCGCCTAATCGCCGAGGATGCCGGATGGCTGCGGCGGGTTGCCGAACGCATCGCGACCGGGCTTTCGGCCGAGGCGGCGATCGAACGCGCGGCGAGCGAGGTGCGTGAACGCATGCGCCGCATCACCGACCCCTATCTGCGCGAGCGCCTCGCCGATATCGAGGATCTCGCCGAGCGGCTGCGCGCCGCCCTCGATGCCGGGGCGCCAACGCCACCGGTGCCGCCGGGGGCGATCCTGCTCGCGCGGCGGTTGGGGCCGGCGCATCTGCTCGATTGGCACGCGCGCGGCATCGCCGGGGTGGTGGTCGAGGAGGCGAGTGCCGCGGGACACGCGGCAATCATCGCCCGCGCCCTGTCACTGCCCATGCTCGGGGGTGCGCGCGGCGTCATGGCGGCGGCTGAGTCGGGCGATCTCGCCATCCTCGACGGAGAAGAGGGGCAGTTGATCCTGCGCCCGCCCGACGATGTGCGGCGGGCCTATCAACGGGCGGCGCGCGAGCGCGCGGCGCGGGCGCGCGGGTTTGTCGCGCTTGCGCGCACGCCGGCGCAAACACGCGATGGCACGCCGTTTCGCCTGATGATCAATGCTGGCCTCACGCAGGAGTTGGCGGCGCTCGATGCCATCGGCGCGGAGGGGATCGGGCTCTTTCGCACCGAGATCGCGATGCTGGCGCGCGGCCGGATGCTCGATGTCGCCGAGCAGGCGGCGCTTTATTCGCGGGTATTGGACGCGGCGGCCGGGAGGCCGGTCTTGTTTCGCACCCTCGATCTCGGCGGCGACAAACTGCTTCCCGAGGCCGA
The DNA here is from genome assembly GCA_021801465.1 of Pseudomonadota bacterium. Taxonomy (GTDB): domain Bacteria; phylum Pseudomonadota; class Alphaproteobacteria; order Acetobacterales; family Acetobacteraceae; genus Acidibrevibacterium. The sequence goes on along the minus strand of JAJYXY010000223.1, from coordinate 2,557 downwards.
TACGGGCGGGGAGGAGAATCCGGCGATGGGCTGGCGCTCGATTCGCGTCGGGCTCGACCGTCCGGCGATTTTGCGCCGGCAATTGCGCGCGCTGCTGCTGGCCGCCGCAGGGCGCCCGCTTTCGGTGATGTTCCCGATGGTGGCGACGTTAGGCGAATTCCTCGCAGTGAAACGGCTGTTGCTTGCTGAGCGCGAACGGGTGCGCCAGGCGCCGGCGCGGCTTTCGATCGGCAGCATGATCGAGGTGCCGGCACTGTTGTGGCAGACCGATGAGCTGCTCGCGGCTGCGGATTTCGTCTCCATCGGCTCGAACGATCTGATGCAATTTCTTTTTGCCGCCGATCGCGGCGCGTCGGCTCTCGCCGGGCGCTATGATGTTTTATCGCCGCCGGTGCTGGCGCTCCTCGCGGCCTTGGCGCGGCGGGCGGAAGCGGCTATGGTGCCGCTCTCGCTGTGCGGTGAGGCCGCCGGCGAGCCGCTGGTCGCACTGGTTCTCGTGGCCCTTGGGATCACCACGCTCTCGATGAACGCGGCAGCGCTTTTGCCGGTGAAGGCGGCGCTGACCGCGGTCGATCTCAACGCGTTTCGCGCGTTTCTCGCGATGCTCCGTCGCCAAGGCAGTGATGGCGCAAGCTTGCGGAGGCCGCTCGATACCTGGGCGCGAGAGCATGATGTGCCGGTGTGAGCGGCGATCTGCCGGCAAATCCGCGATTTTCATGCGAAAAATGACAAAATTTTACAACGCATGATTGATTCGACCTCGGAGGGCGAATGAGGCATGATCACTTTTCAGCAATGCCAGGGCGGAGGTGGCGTAGTGGGAGAGGTGCGGCCGAATTCCCTCTTGGCAAGCTCGGCCATGGCAATGTTGGGCATGGCAATGTTGGGCATGGCAACGTAGCAATCTCGGCATGCCGGGCGCCTGGAAGAGGAAAATGACGTTCGGCGCGGACGCAGGAATGATCTGATGGCACGAATTGATGGCATAACGGGCCGATGGGACGCGCACTCATTTTCCAAGCGGGGGGAGGCGAGGGGGTGTTTTGCGACGTTTGGGGCCGTGATGATGGGTGATGGGCGGAAAATTCGCCATGAGCGTTCGGGAAACTAACGGCACCTCGGTGCTGGAGCGAGAGCGGGTGCGTGTCGGCGCGCGGCTTGCCGCGGCGCGTGAACGGATGGGGTGGACGCTCGCCGATGTCGCGGCGACGCTGCGCATTCGCGAGCCGCATTTGCGCGCGATCGAGGCTGAGCGCCACGAGGATCTTCCTGCCCCAGCCTATGCGATCGGCTTCGTTCGCAGCTATGCGACCCTCCTTGGTCTCGATCCCGATGATCTCGCGCGACGTTTTCGTGACGAGCTAGGCGGCGAGCATCGCAATACGGATCTGCAATTCCCCGCCCCGGTGCCCGAGCGCGGGGTTCCCGCGGGTGCGCTCGTGCTGCTCGGCATGGTGATCGCGGTCGGCGCCTATGTCGGCTGGTATCGGCTATCGGGTGAGCGGCCAGCGCCGCCGCCGGTGACCGCGCCGCCGGATCGGCTGATGACGCCCCCGGTCATGCCGCCTGCAGTAAATCCGCCCACGGCGAGCGCCGCGCCCAATAGCGGAGCGAACGCAGAGCCAGCGACCGCCGCGCCTTCGCCATTGCCCGCGCCAAATGATGCGGCGGAGGCCAAAGCGAGCCCACCATCATCCGCCGAACCAGCGCCAGAAGCGCCCGCCGCGCCGGCCAACCCCGCCCCGCCAGCGGCGGCGAATACCGTGTCTAACCCGGCACCGAGCGGGTCTGGCGCGAGCGCGGTATCGACCAGCCCGCTCGCCGCCAACGCCGCGCCGCTTCCGGCAGCGGCCGCCTTGCCGCCGGCCACCGCAGCGGTCGAAAGCCATATGCTGATCCGCGCGAGCGCGGATTCCTGGGTTGAGGTGCGCGACCGCAAGGGTCATGTCTTGCTCAACCGCACCCTCCATAGCGGCGAGACCTGGCCGGTGCCTGACCAGCCGGAGGGTGCGCCGCAATTGCTGCTGACCACCGGGAATGCCGGCGGCACGGAGATCGTCGTCGATGGCACGCCGGCGCCGCCTCTGGGCGCGGCTGGCAAAGTGCGGCGGGACGTTCCGCTCGATGCGGCGCTGATCGCGGGCGGCAAGCCTGCCGCAAATTCCGGCGCCCACCCTTCCAGCCGGACGCAATAGCGGCCATATCCCAGTGCCGAGACTTCCGCGCGCCAAGCAGCGGGCGGTGTTCGATGATGAAACCGGAGTAGCCGATGAGCTATCGAGCCTATCAGCAGATCACCCGCCGCCGTTCGCGCCAGATCCATGTCGGCCCGGTCGCGGTCGGCGGCGACGCGCCGATCACCGTCCAGACCATGACCAACACGCCGACCACTGATGTCGCGGCGACCGTCGCGCAAATCCAGCGCGCCGAGCGCGCCGGCGTCGATATCGTGCGGGTCTCCTGCCCCGACGCCGAAAGCACGGCGGCGCTGGCCGCCATCGTGCGCGCCGTCTCGGTGCCGATCGTCGCCGATATCCATTTCCACTACAAGCGCGCC
>JAJYXY010000063.1 GCA_021801465.1 Pseudomonadota bacterium | reverse complement strand
CAATGAACTCAGAAGTTTGAAAACGCTGACGCGCACCGGTGGTTTGATATGACAATAGGTGCGGACGAGTTCGAGTGTCTCCTTGCGTGACATGCCCTGATCTCCGAACCATTCCTCGATGGCCGCGAACTCGACGGCTTGGCGCGGGAGCGGCGGGCTGACGTCCGGGGTCACCGAGTTGTCGGCATCGTCAAAGAAAAAATGGATCGGCACATTGAGCGCGACGGCGACATCAAAGAGACATAGGGCGCTGATGTGATCGGCGCCGCATTCATATCTCTGTATCTGCTCGCGGGCTACCCCAATGGTCTCGGAGAGTTGTTCATCCGATATCCCGAGCGCTGTCCGACGCTGGTGGATGCGCATGCCGATATGAATATCAACCCGCTGCAGCTTGCGGCTTTCGCTCGTTGGTTTTGGCTTTTCGACTGACCGCATGATTGAGGCGCTCCTCGCAAGAGATAGAATTTCGAATCGTCGCTGGACATGCCATGATGGTTGCGCACCATCGCGGTGCCTATAAGCTCCTCCCTAAAAGGGGCCTCGGCGATTGTGCCGAGGCCTCACGTTTAGGGGAGGGAAACTGCCCAGGAGCCCTCACATACCGGCTGCGACGAGCGGGTGTGTCACGTGACGGCCGGTAAAGCCCCTGGCCGTTTGAGGCTAGCCGCCAAGTCACCGCGACGAATAGATTCAGAAATTACTCAAAATTGTGAACCAGGGAAAACAAGACATGCGAGGCCTGATAAGCGAATTCGAAGCCATATTATGAGCCGGATGGCGTGACATAAAAGCAATGAACGGGGCCTTGGGGACGAGGCGCTCTGTTATTCTGGGGCCCCGCAGGCGGCGAGAAGCGCGCGAAGATCGCGGATCACCGGGAATACCTCCTGGTTACGATCGGCGCCCTGGGCGTCATGCGCAGCCTGCTCCAGCTCCACGATGTCACGGTCCTCGCGAAAGATGCGTTCGCTGAACAGCACCAGAAACGGCCAGGCGAGGTCGAGCAGAATCGGTATTTTTGGCCGCCGCACCGACAGCAAGCCAAAGACGCGATGACTGCGCTGCGCCCGGTCGAGCGGCACATAGACGATCCAGAGATCCATGACCGGCCTCGTGTCCCGGGTCTGGATGCGGAGGGTCTGATAGGGGTACTCGGTGCGGATGGTCATGATATCGCGCTCGGCAACCCGGTCGGCGCGCGCGGCATCGATACGCCCGCCAAAAATCGCCGCCTCGCCGAGCGGCCGCCGGCCGCTGACGCGGGCGAAGCTGTATTTCGCTTCCAGCCAGGTCTCGCCTCGACGTTGGCCGAGAAAGCGCGGCCGGATCTGCCCCATCTGCCGTCGATGCAAGAATTGATGGTTCATGTCCATCAGGTTTTCGTGCATGAAACTGTAATGGCAGGCGACCACCTCGCCGAACCGCCTTGTGCGGTAATGGCTGTCGCCGACCGAACCCAGCGCCGGCAGCGGCACCAACGCGGCGCGCGCCGGATCGCCGGGAAACACCAGGATCAGCCCCCCGGCCTCACGGCAGGGATAGGCGCGCACACCATTCGGCAGCTTGTCCTTGCCGAGATACGGCACTTCGACACAGCACCCCGATCGATCATAGCGCCAGCCATGATAGCAGCAGCGGATCGTCGCGTCCTGCACGACGCCGCGGCTCAGCGGCACCTGGCGGTGGGCGCAGCGATCTTCCAGCGCATAGACCTCGCCGTTCGCCGGCCGCACCAGCACGATCGGCTCGCCGGCGAACCGCACCGCGAGCGATCGGCCCGGTTTGAGTTCACGCGACCAAGCGAGCGGATACCAGTGATCCGGATGCACGCCGATGCGCCGCAAATCGCGCGCGGGGGCGGCAAGGTTGGCAGCCTGCGGTACTGATGAAAGCTGATCCATCTCCTCCCTCCAACCATTCGCATCCGCGTTCGATGGCGCGGTCACGATCACCGGTCCCGACACGGCTCAGGGCGCGTGCTTGTCCGCACTATTCTCGATCGCCTTGCCCGCCTGCGAGATATCCTCGCCGGCGCCGGCGGTGGTATGGCATGCGCCAAGCAGCGGCACCGTAGCAATCAGAGCGAGCAAAGACAGCACGATCATCTTGGTATTTTTAAACATGGCTTTACCTCATTAGGTACGTGGTCTTATCTGTAGACTAGCCCTTCACAGACGACGCCCGGCGTTCCTGATCCCATCAGCTAGCGGGCAGCAGGGTGAAGACCGCACTCTCTGTTTATGTTTTTGACCGGGCGCCGTGCCATTACATGGCTCTCTCGGTCGATGCGTGATGCGACTAAGAGCGATATGTCGCTAGATCCTCCCGAGAAGCAGCAGAACGACGACGGCCATAAGCAAAATCGCCGCGCCGGTGCTCGGGTAGTAGCCCCAGTTGCCGCTGTAGGACCATGTCGGCAATGCGCCGACCAGGAAGAGAATGAGCAAGATCAGAAGAATAAGTCCAAGATTCATTTTCCGCACTCCGCATGGGAACAACAGGCCGGGGCAGCGGGAGGCTGCTTGGCTGACCGCGCGCCTCCCCGGAGGATGCTACTTTTTGAGCACATCGCGCATCGCATCCTTCACCCCGCCGACGGCGCTCCGAGCCTTGCCCTCGACTTTGTCGGCGTTGCCGTCGGCGATCAGCTTGGGATCGCCGAGCGCCTTGCCGACTGTCTTCTTGATGTTGCCCTGCGCCTGTTTGGCCGCGCCGGCGATACGATCCTTATCCATTGCGATCATTCCTTTTCTGCCTGCTAGCACGCCGCGCCGTCACGCAGCCAGCCTGTCGTCATTGCGCCGGGAATTGCTGCGTATTGGTGGTGGTCGTCGTCGTCGATCCCAGCGGCGGCGGAACCGGCACGTTTTGCCGTGTCGTTGTCGATTCCTCGGTGTTCGTCGTGCGTACCGTTTGCGGCGTGGAGCAGGCGCCGATCAAAGCGGCGCCGCCGAGCAGAAGGGTCGCCGGCAACATCCGCCACGCGGATTTTTCCGACATCGTTGTTGTTTTAGGCATGATATGTGATCCTATGTGTTACGGTATCGGATGCCTGATGTGCATCCGCTCGCGGGCGCACCGCCGGCGCCTCGTCCGATCGCGCGGGAAGCGTTCTAGTGCGTGACCGAACTCGACGAACTCTTGTTTGTCGTCGTCGTGGTCTCGGTCGGTGCCGGATAGGTGGTCGTCCGCGTCATGCTGTCATCGGCGACACCCGCTTGGTTGCGGTAGGTCGTCTCCTTCGATTGAACGGAGGAACCATCCGAGTTCACGCTATTGGTGGTGCGGGTGGTGCTCAGCGTGCCGGTGGGCGGTGCGAACAGCACCGGCGGCGTTGGCGCCACTGACGGTGTCACGGTCGTGGTGGTTTGTGATGTCGAGGTTTGCGTCTGCGCCATCGCGCCGCCGGCGAGCGCGGTCATCGCCGCCACCCCGACTATCAGGAACTTGTTCATGTCATGGTTTCCAATTTGTACCGCCTGGGGTATTCGAGGCCTGGCGTCACTATGGATAATGGGCCACCGGCACGGTTCGGTGCAGGCTCGGATTCTACTCATGACACGGGTGTAACGCGGCGCCGCGTTCAGCTTTCCGGCGTCGGTTCGTCCGCTGCCATCGCCAGCCGCGCCAATGCCGGCAGCGAGCGGGCGCCGGTGCGCTGCATGACCTTGGCACGGTGGTTTTCCACCGTCCGCTGGCTGATCCCGAGATCGGCCGCGATGTTTTTGTTCGGCTGCCCGGCGAGCACCCGATCCATGATTTCGCGCTGGCGCCGCGTCAGCCCCTTGATGTGGCTAGTCGCGGTGGCGCGCCAGGCGCTGCGCGCATTCTGGTCGCGGGCGTGGTCGAGGGCGCGCGCGATCGCGGCCAAGAGATCGGTGCGGCTGATCGGTTTCTCGATCAAATCCTCCGCCCCCGCTTTCATCGCCTGCACCGCCATGGCGACGTCGCTGCGGCCGGTGATGACGATCGCCGGCAGCGGGGCGGCGATTTCGCGCAGCCGCTGCAAAACCGCGAGCCCGCTCATGCCCGGCAGATAGGCGTCGAGCAGCAGGCAGGCCTCGCGGTCGGGGCGATAGGCGGCGAGGAACGCCTCGCCGGAGGCGTAATCCTCCACCACCCGGCCATCCGCTTCCAGCACCGCGCGGATCTCGTTGCAGATATGCTTGTCGTCGTCGACGACGTAGATGACCACCGTGTCCGGCGCCACCGTCGCTCGCGGCGCCGGCGCCGGCACGGCGGGCGCCGTCGGCAGCAGGCGTTGGATCGCCCGCATCAATTGCGGCACCTTCACCGGCTTGTAGAGCAGCAGACACTCCGCGCGGGCGACGTCGCGCATGGCGCCGAGCGAGATGTCGCCGGTCAGGAGGATCGCCGGGATCTGCCGGCCCCACGCCTCGCGGAGCGCCGCCGTCAGGCGCAGCCCGTCCATCGCGCCGGGCAGGTTGTAATCGGCGATGATCAGGTCCGGCCGCACGCCGCCACGCCGCAGCAGGTCGAGCGCCGCGCCGCCATCGGCGGTGCGCGCCACGCGATGCCCGGCGCCCTCGAGTAAAAGGGTCAGCAGGTCACTCACTTCGGGATCGTCCTCGACCACCAGGATGGCGCCGAGACGGGGAAGGATATCGCCGGCGCTCTCGGCATCGTCGTCGGCGACCGCCGCCGCCGCGCTCGGCTTCGGCTCCGGCGCCAGCGCGACCTCGATCGCGAACATCGACCCGCGGCCCATGCGCGAGCGCACCGACACCCGATGCCCGAGCAAGTTCCCGAGCCGGCGCACGATCGCAAGGCCGAGGCCAAGCCCGCGGCTACGTTCGCGCGCCGGATTGCCGAGCTGGTGATACTCCTCGAAAATCGTGTTCAGTTCGGTGTCCGGAATGCCGATGCCGGTATCCCAGATCTCGATGCGGAGCGTCCTGCCATGGCGGCGGCAGCCGAGCAGAAGCCGGCCTTGTTCGGTGTATTTCACGGCGTTGGAGAGCAGGTTGCGGATCATCTGGCCCAACAGGCGGGCGTCGGTTGCGATCGTCGCACCACAGGGCACGACGCGCAGCGCAAGCCCACGCGCCTCGGCATGATAGAGGAACTCCTCCCGCAAAGGCGCGAAGATCTCATCCACCGGCACGGCGACGATCTCCGGCTGCACCGCGCCGACCTCGAGCTGGTTGATGTCCAACAGCGTGTTCAGCATGCTGGCCATGGCGCCGAGGGTTTCGTCGAGACGCGCAACCAGCGCCCGCGCCCGCTCGCCCTGCACCGTCTGCGCGAGCAACCCCTGCACCAGCGCGATCGACTGTAGCGGCTGGCGCAGATCGTGGCTGGCAGCGGCGAGGAAGCGCGATTTCGCGACATTGGCGAACTCCGCCTGCTGGCGGGCGCTTTGCGAGATCTCCGCGGTTCGTTTGCGCTCGGTGATATCGGTAAAGGTGAGGACGACACCATCGATCGCATCGTCCTCGCCGCGATAGGGCAGGATGCGACGGACGAACCAGGTGCCGGCATCGGTCTCCACCTCGCGCTCGATCGCCGCCGCCCCGCGCAGCACCGCGCGCGCATCCGCAGCCAACGCGCGATCGACCGCAAGCGATGTCAGATCGCGCAGCGGACGGCCGACATCGCCCGGAATGATGTTGAACAGCGCGCGCGTGGCCGGCGTAAAAAAGCGGATGTTCAGCGCGCGGTCGAGAAACAAGGTCGCAACGTCGGTGCTGTAGAGGATGTTCTGCAGGTCGGTGGACGTGGTCCGCTGCCGCTCCAGCGTCTCCTGCAACTGGGTATTGAGCGCGGTCAGCTCCTCGTTCAGCGATTGCAACTCCTCCTTCGAGGTCAACAGCTCCTCGTTGGTGGATTGGAATTCCTCGTTGATCGACAGCGCCTCCTCATGGGCGATGCGCTGGTCCTCGCCGGAGATTTCGAGATTGCGGATGGCGCCTTGCAGTTCCGCGCTCGTCGCGGCGAGTTCTTGTTCGAGTTCGGCGATCCGTTGGCTCTCGCCCGGCGTCGCCGCGCGGCTAGGCGGGTTTTCCGGCGCCGGCTCGTCAAGGAAGCAGAGCAGCAACAAGGCCTCCCCCTCGCTTTGCAGCGGATGGACGGCGATCGAGAAGCGGCCACCCCCATCCCCGGAAGCGCCACGCCCGCCGGCGACGACGACACGCGCGCCGCTCGTTGTCGCTTCATGCACCGCAGCCCGGATCCGGGTGCGCAGGCCCGGACGCGCCATGGCAAGCAGGTCATGGGTGGGCGTGCCAGGGGTCACGCGCAAATAGCGGTCGATCGGCCCGAGCGCATAACGCTGCTCGTAGCCATGGGTGATCAAAACCGCCGCCGGGGCATAGGTTTCAAGGACCACCCGCCGGCAGAGTTCGCCATAGGCGGCATCGCGCGAGGGCGGCTGGCCTGGCCCCGACCGCGCCAGCAGCCGGGTGCCGTCGGCGCTGGCCAGAATCGCGCCGAGTTCCCCCGCCCGCGCGCGGCCGACATGGCGATAGATACGCTCGGATTTGGCGATGACCTCGAAATTCCCCTCCATGCCGCCCACCGTCTCCGAACTGCCGAGCAGCAGGATGCCGCGTTCGACGAGCGCGAAATGAAACAGCGAGAGCACTTTCGTCTGAGCGTCGGGCATCAGATAGATCAGCAGATTGCGGCACGATATCATGTCGAGCCGGGAGAAGGGCGGATCGGCCAGCACGTCTTGGATGGTGAACACCACCACCGCGCGCAGTTCCGGCGAAACGCGATAGCCCTGTTCCTCGCGCACGAAAAAGCGCGACAGCCGCGCCGGCGAGACGTTCTTGGCTATCGCCTCCGGATAGAGCCCCTCGCGCGCCGTGGCGACGGCCTCGGGGTCGACGTCGGAGGCGAAAACCTGCAGCCTGATATTGAGTTTGGCGGCGGTGATCGCTTCACGAAACAGCATCACCAGGGAGTAGGTTTCTTCGCCGGTGCTGCAGCCGGCAACCCAGAGACGGATCGGCTGATCAGACCCGCGGCCGTGGATCAGGCCGGGGATGACCTGGGCGGCCAGCACGTCGAACACCCGCGGATCACGAAAAAAACTGGTGACGTTGATGAGCAGATCCTTGATCAGAAGATCGCGCTCGCGCTGGTCGGTGCGGAGGATTTCGAGATAGCGTTCGACGTCATCGGCGGCGAGCGCGGCCATCGCCATGCGCCGCTCAATACGGCGTTGCAGGGTTCCGGGCTTGTAATGGGTGAAATCGTGCTCGGTCTGGCCGCGCAGGAACCCGATCACGCGCGCCAGGTGATCGGGCGCCAGGTGATCAAGCGCCGACGCGGGCGCCGGCGCCTCGGGGCCGTAGGTCGGCGCCGCCCGCTGGGGGCTGAGCGCCGAGGGGATTTCCGCCACCGGCAGCACGCGATCGACGAGACCGGTCGCGATCGCGCTCCGCGGCATCCCGTCATAGCTCGCCTCGGTGGGATCCTGGGCGAGAACCATGCCGCCATGCTGCTTCACCGCCTTGAGGCCGAGACAGCCATCGGCCCCGGTCCCCGAGAGGATCACGCAAATCCCGCGCCGACCATAAGCGAGCGCGAGCGTGGTGAGGAGATGATCGAACGGCAGACGGGCGCCGTGGCGCGCTTCCGGTTGCGAGATATGGAGCGCGCCGGCGGCGACCGAGAGATAGCGCCCAGGCGGAATGACGTAGAGATGATCAGGCACGATCGGCATGCCCTCGCTCGCCTGCACGACGGCCATGGTGGTGGCGCTGGAAAGCAGATCGACCAACATGCTTTCATGGTTGGGATCGAGATGCTGGACCAGGATGAACGCCATGCCGGTGTCGGCCGGCAAGGCATGCAAAAGCCGCCGACAGGCCTCGAGCCCGCCCGCCGAGGCGCCGATCGCCACCACCGGAAAATCGTCCCGATCTTTCGCGACGCGCATCGCCGCCCGCGAACGCGCCGCAGGTTGCGCGCGCGTAGCATCGGCGTCTGGTGATCTTGCATGGCGCATGGGCGTTACTTTCCAACCGGGCGCGAAGTGGCAGGGGCAGACACCATTGTCCATCGCCGCCGGTCACACTGGCGAGCGTTGGCCCGGCGCCGCGCGATGTCAACCAAAAAGGCGGCTGCAAACCGCCTTAGCGGGTTTGGGTACTCTCCGAGTCTGGCCTTCACGCGCCGCGCGCCTAGGGTTGCAGGGATGGTGGTCGATCTCGACCCCTTCGTTTCAACCCCTGAGCCTTTCCGCGATGGGGTGGGCGGGATCGCGGCCGTTTCCATCACGTGGGCCGGACAGAGGGGAAGAAAGCGATGGCGGTCGTGAGGCGGAGCAGGCTTTGGGCGATCACCGCCGGACGCTGGAGCGCCACTGAGCGGCGGGGACGCGATCTCATCGCCGGCAGTGCATTACTGGTGTTGACACTGCCGGTCACGGTGGTCGCGGCGGGGCTGATCAAACTCGATTCGCCGGGCCCGGTTTTCTATCGTCAGACCCGGGTCGGGCGGCATGGCAAAACTTTCACCCTGCTCAAATTCCGCAGTATGCGGGTCGATGCCGAACGCGACGGCCCACGCTGGGCCAGCGTCGGCGACCCGCGGGTGACGCGGGTGGGCAGATTTTTGCGCCTGACGCGCATTGACGAGTTGCCGCAGCTCCTCAATGTCCTGCGCGGCGACATGAGCCTGATCGGGCCCCGGCCCGAGCGGCCGCATTTCGTCGACCAGCTCGCCGAGGTCGTTCCGGACTATCAAAGCCGGCACGAAATCCCACCGGGGATCACCGGCTGGGCGCAGGTCAATTATCCCTACGGCGCCTCGGTTGAAGACGCGCGTCACAAGCTGAGTTATGACCTCTATTATCTCCGCCATCGCAGCCGCGGGTTGGATTTTCGGATCCTGTTGCGCACGGTGCGAGTGGTGTTGTTCGGGATCGGCGCGCGTTGACCGCGCGCGGTCGCTGATCGCGTTCCGCCAACGTGTACAGACGCACGCGTCGGATTTCCTCACATTGCGGCCTCACCGGGAAGACTCGGAATCTACCCAAAGCCGGATGATTGACCGACCATGGCATCCTGGCTGGGTAAAAGCCGATCCTCGCGGCGCTTGCGGCTGGGGCCTATATAGGGATGGTTGGCCGCGAACTTCGGTTCCGGCTGGCATGACTAGAAATGACAGCTTTAGAAACAAGGAAATACACCATGCCCTCCATGAGCCACACGAAGGCGGCCGAAGCCCATGAATCCGCCGCCAAGACCGCCCGCATGGCCGCCGAAGCACATCAGAAAGGCGACCACAAGACCGGCCTCGAACACGCCGACAAGGCAATGACGCTCTCCACCACGGCGCATGAGGCGTCCAAGGCGGCCAGCGCCAAAAGCAAGAGCGCCCACTAATCGCTAGTCCAACGCCACTGGGCTCGACGATAGGCTCGATCAGCATAGCGTTGTGCGAAGCAAACAAGCGATGCCTAACGCTATGACACTGATTGATTATCAGTAATACGAGCGCGCTGTCGTCAGGCGGGCGCGCGCTAATCGACTGCGCCAGGGCACGGCTCGGTTCCACGCTTGGGATCGGGACGTTGCCCTGGCGAACCTTGGCGGCAGCGCCCCGGGTTACCAACGGAATTGGGCACGGCGCTGCTGCTTTCAGTTCGAACGACCTTGGCATAGCGGATTTTGAGTAATTTCCGACTCTGTTCATTGCGGCCACGAAAATTCTAGTTTTAATAAGTCAGGGGGTTTTTCACTGTCGGCTGCATGGCAAACCCGATCGTCGCGGCCGGTATCCAAGGCCTCTCTGGTAGTTTCCTTCCCTAGACTTTAGGCCTCGGCCTAATTGCCGAGGCCTTTTTTGGGAAGCTTAGTATGCGCCGCGATAAAACGATGCAGCGACTGACTGACGACGTTATCTTGTCCGAGAGGAGCGCCGCAAAAATGCAATTAGCAGAAAACTCGAAACCTAAATACGCAACGCGCAAGTTCCAATCGCTTGATATCCATATCGGCGGCCGCATTCGCCTCTGTCGTGCATGGCTCGGGATCACTGATACACAACTCGCCGACGCCATTGGCGTGACAGGCGCGCGGATGCAGAAGTTCGAGTGTGGCGAAGATCATATCGAGCCCTTACGCCTCTTTGATATCGCCGTTGCCCTTAATGTGCCGCTGCATTTTTTCTTCGAAGACAAAACCGGGCCGAGTTTGCAGGCCTCTAACCAGCCGCCAGCGCACAAGGCCGTCGCGCCCGCCTCGGTCAGGAGATGGGGTCAGAGATAATCCTCAGAAAGTAAAGACGGGTTTTGAATTCATGCGTCCAACCGCCTGCGGGCGTACTGTCCCCGGACCGCCGATGTCTCGGCGAGCGCTCACGCCCAGTGCCTCGCGCGGGCTTGCATTTGTGGCCCCGTGGCCCGATATCGATGTTGTCGTACGGTTATTGATCAGGTCCGTCATTCATTCGCTGCGTGTTGAACCGGTTCCCATATCTATCACCGCGGTTCGACGCGCCACGTGATGTCACGCTGGCGCAATAGCCATATGGAGCAAGACATGTCTTATGCAAACGGCAAATCCGCTAAATCTTTCGGCACGGTAAAGTGGTTCAACACCCAGAAGGGCTACGGCTTCGTCCAGCCGGATGATGGCTCGAAAGATGTTTTCGTGCATATCTCGGCGGTGGAGCGGGCGGGCCTGACCACTTTGCCGGAAGGCCAGAAGCTCGCGTTCGAGGTGGAGCAGGGCCAGCGGGATAAGCTCTCCGCGGTTAATCTCGAACTTCGCTAGCTTAACGACGACGGTACGCACCGCGCGGCCTGGGCCGATCCGTCGGGCCGCGCGGTGCCTCTCTAGATATCATGTTAGGCTTACCTTCCAGGGCATGTGCGGCCCGCCGTGGCGGTAGCCACCGAGACTCCTCTCCGCCATCGTTTGCCCGGGTTTTTGCTTGGTTCTCAAATGCCTGATATCATCACTGCCCCGATTTCCCCTATTCTTTGCCCTGCCGCGTCTCGCGGGGGTGCTGCCGCGGCGACGCCAGGCGCATGGCGGGCGATGGTGGCGCCCTATATCGCCCCGGACGCCAGACGAGCGGTGTGGCAACTGCTTACCACCGGGTTGCCATTCTTCGCCATCATGGCGGCGTTGCTGGCGGCCCTGAGCCGCGGCTTCCTGGCGGCGCTCGTGGTGACTCCACTGGATGCCGCGTTGCTGGTGCGGCTGTTCATGTTCCAGCATGATTGCGGGCATGGCGCCTTCTTTGCCGCCCGCCGTGCGAATGACATGCTTGGGCGCGCGCTCGGCGTGCTGACATTGACGCCGTATGCCTTCTGGCGCGGCAGTCACGCAGCCCATCACGCTGGCATGGGCAATCTCGACCGCCGTGGCATCGGCGACGTGACCACGTTGATGGTCGCCGAATATTTGGCGCTGTCGCAGCTCCGGCAATTCGGCTATCGGCTGTACCGTCACCCACTGATTCTGTTTGGCCTTGGCCCTGCCTGGCTGTTCCTTATTCGCCATCGCATTCCAACCGGGCATCCCCGCCAGCACTGGCGCGACTGGATCAGCATCATCGGCACAGACGCTGTGATCGCGGCGATGCTAGTAGCGCTGGTGCTGATCGTGGGGCCGGCGGCGGTGCTGCTTGGCTGGTTGCCGGTAATGCTCTTGGCCGCGACCATCGGCGTCTGGCTATTTTATGTGCAGCACCAGTTTGCTGAGACCTACTGGGAACCCCGCCAAAGCTGGAATTTCCATGCGGCCGCGCTAAACGGTGCCTCCTTCTATGATTTGCCGCGTGTGCTGCATTGGGTCACCGGCAATATCGGCTTTCACCATATCCATCATCTCGCCAGTCGAATCCCAAATTATCGCTTACACGAATGCTATGCAGCCAATCCGGCATTGCAAGCGGCACCGAGGCTGACCTTGGGCGCAAGCTTCGCCTGCGCGCGTCTGGCGCTGTGGGATGCGGAGCATGGCAGACTGGTGCGTTTCAGGGATCTGCCTGCCTCGGATTGAGCGTTGTGCTAAAGGCGCTTATGCCATCAGCTCATCCTACCTCCAAACGGCATGATGCGAAAACGGCAAGGCGAGGAGGGCTGAGTGGCGCGCGCTGGAGGGGAGACGAGATTTGTCTTCAGAATTCGGCGAGGATCCGCAAACGCGCGGCATTGACGATCATTCGCTGCCTGCGGCGGCGGGCCGGCCCGTTGCCGTCATCACCGGTGGTAGCGGCGGCATCGGGCGCTGGATCGCGCTTGGGTTGGCACGGGCCGGCAGCCACGTGGTCTTGGTCAGCCGCGACCGGGCGCGCGGCGAGGCGACGCAGACCTGGATCGCGACCGAGGTGCCTGGCGCCAGCACCGATCTCGTGATCGTGGATCTCTCACTGCTCGTCGCGACACGGAAAGCGAGTGAGGCCATCCTTGCGCGGTATCCAAAGATCGCCGTTCTGGTCAATAACGCCGGCGTTTTCGAGAGCAAACAGGTGAAGACCGCGGAGGGGCATGACCGCGTGCTTGCGACCAATCTGCTCTCGCCCTTTGTGCTGACCGAGCAGCTATTGCCGGCGCTGCGCGCCGCCGCGCCATCGCGAATAGTCACCGTTGGTTCATCGATGTCTGACCGTGCGCGCCTCAACCCGTGCCATCTCGTGCTCGGGCAACGATGGACGATGGTGCGCGCTTACAGCAACGCCAAGCTAGCGCTGATGATGGTGACTTTTGCCCTCGCCCGGCGGATGGCGGGCACTGGCGTCGTCGCCAACGTCGTCCATCCTGGTCTGGTGGCAACCGGATTGGTGCGAGCGCGCGGCGTCATCGGGCTTGTCTGGCGTTGGCTTGCGACGCTAGCCTTGAGCGCAGAGCAGGGCGCCGACACTCCGCTCCACGTGGCGTTGGCTCCGGAATTTGCGACCCGGAGCGGCGTCTACGTCAAGAAGCGCCGGGTCGTGCGCCCAAACCGCCAAGCTCTCGATCCGGCTCTGGCGGCGGCGGTATGGACGGCGACGGAACGTCTGGCCAACGCGCCCCCTCGCGCCACAGAGTAGTGAGCCAACGCACCCCCGCGATCCGCAACCGCAGCAGCCAGAGATGGGTGCTGTACCCCCTTGCCTGCCGGCCGAAGGGGCCATGCACGGGAGATGCGCGCGGCGAGGGCGCAAACAAAGTCGGCTCCTCGAGGCGGCAGGCGTCGGGATCCCGGGTCATTTGCCGCTCGCTGCCGTACCGTTCGATACACCGCGCGACCAGCCCTGGCAGTAGACGCGACACGAGCGAAAACGCCGCCGCGGTACCGCTGATCGTCATCTCCGCGCGACCGCTGATCATCGCCTGCCAGATGCCCTCCGCCACCACCTCCGGCTGATAGACCGGTGGCGCCGGGCGGGCGGGCCAACCCATGTGGCTGGTGGCATGGCTGAAAAACGGCGTGTTCACCGCCGGCGGGAAAACGGTGCCGAGCCGGATCGCACTGCGTTCGAGTGCCAACTCGGCCCGCACTGCCTGCCCGAAAGCGCGCACCGCCGCCTTGGCGCCGGCATAAGACGACATCAACGGCAAGCCATAAAAGGCCATGGCGGAGCACACATTGACGATGGCGCCCCGGCCACGCGGCCGCATATGCCTGAGCGCCACCCGGGTGCCGTTGACGGTGCCATGGTAGGTCACATCCGTCACCCGATGGAACTCCGCCTCGGGGACGCTGCTGAAACGGCCATAGACGCCGTTCCCCGCGCAGTTGATCCAGACATCTATCGGCCCGAGCGCGGCCACGATCGCATCCGCAACCGCACCGAGGGCGACGCTGTCGGTTACGTCGGCTCGTCCAATGGCGACCCGTCCCCCGGCCGCCTCGATCTCTCGGCCGGCGGCGGCCAGTCCTTCGGCGCTACGCGAGATCAGCCCCACCTTCCAGCCACGCCGGGCAAACAGCGCGGCGGCACAGCGGCCAATCCCAGACGATCCACCAGTGATGACAACCACCGGCTCTGAGGCCCGAAGCGTCAGATCCGCGCGGGGCAAATGTCCTGGCAATGGGCAAGCTTTCATCGTAATCGACAGCTTCTTATCCCAACCCGCGCAAAGAATCGGCGCCACGACTGGTTCTTTCCGCATGGTGGTATTGCGGGTCGCTTCCATCGCATGGGAAAACCTCTCACAACGTCCGGCGGCGGCGCCAGTCCGCGGCAGGTAACGAGTATTGGAAACAAACGATCGCCGAGGACGCCTGGCCAGAAAAGCTTCGGAATCTACGCAAATTGGATTGAACTAAACTGCTGACGCGGCAACGTCGCGCTGGCTCATCCGGTTTACACGCGGACGACCTGTTGCCTTATTCTGGAGCCATATTGGGGTGCGGCACGGTTAACTGAGACATCCGGCTGCGGTAAATTTCACTGCAACTGGAGGTTTAGAAATGACGTATGATGCAGGGATCAAGCCCGAGGGGGCGCCGGAGCGCTCC
>JAJYXY010000195.1 GCA_021801465.1 Pseudomonadota bacterium | reverse complement strand
CCCGGCGGCGTTCCGCTTTGCGCGCGAATTTGCCCGCGCCCGCGGCTATCGGATCGTTCTCCGCGGCCTCTCGCGCGCTCTGCTGGCGGCCTTTCCCGCTGGCCCCGAGGGGGTTGACCTGCTGCAATTTCATTTCCAGCCTTCCTACGCCGAGGCGGGTTTGCCCCGCGGCGTTGACCCAAAGCGCTTGATCCTCGCCGGCGTCGATGGCAAGGCCGCGCTAAACTGGGGGCGGGCAGGGGGCATCAGCCTGTTCAAAGGGAGCCTCGCGCGCCCGACCGCCGCTTTGATGTAACCCGATCCCACCCGCGCTGCGGCGAGCGGCGGGCGCGGCTAACCCTTCAACCTGGCGCGATCATGGTCTAGACAGGCCCCCTCGATGCGCTCACATCCTCCGCCTGTGCCGGAGATGGAAATGAGGGGCATGAAACGCGCACTGACCATCGGCCTACTGCTTGCGATCATCGGGGTGATGACCGGCCTCGTCTCGTATTCTGTCACGCTTTACCGGCTATTTTGCCAAGTGACCGGCGCCGGTGGCACGACCCAACGCGTGGACGCCGATACCGGGCCCGTCATCGCGCGCGAGGTCACGGTCTATTTCGACACCAATGTCGCGCCCGGCTTGCCATGGCGGTTCGTTCCGCTCCAGCGTTCGATCAAGGTGCATCTCGGCGAGCAGGCTCTGGCGTATTTCGAAGCGGAAAATTTATCGTCAACCGATATTACAGGCCACGCGACCTTCAACGTGACCCCCGACAAAGCCGGGGTCTATTTCAAAAAAATCCAATGTTTCTGCTTCACCGAAGAGCGATTGGAAGCCTACAAGAAGGTCGAGATGCCGGTGACTTTCTTTGTCGATCCGCGTCTTGCCGCCGATCCTGGCGCGGCCGATGTCAACCAGATCACGCTTTCCTACACGTTTTTCCGCTCCGCGCGACCAGAGGGGGCGGAAGATCTCGCGCGATTCGGCACCATTGCTTCTGCCGCGGCCGGCAAGACCCTGTTTGAAAGCCAGTGCGCCGGCTGTCACGGGATCGATACCGCGAAAGCCGGCCCGCCACTGGGCGGCGTCGTCGGGCGGGCGGCGGGAAGCGCGTCCGGCTATCCCTATTCCTTGGCACTGGCGCAATCGGGGGTGGTGTGGACCGAGACCGCGCTCGAGCGCTGGCTCGCCGGGCCGCAGGCAATGGTGCCGGGCGCGCTGATGCCGATGTCGATTGCCGACGAATCTGCCCGACGCGACATCATCGCCTATCTCAAAACGCTTGTGGCGACGCGCCAGAGCGAGCAAGCCGCGCCCAAGCCGCCACCGGGATGACGCCAAACGAGAGGTGAGAGCGGCCTTTGGGCACGCGGCGGACATAGCCGATTGCGCCGAGTCCCGACCAATAAAAGCCGCATAATTTATATTATGGAAAGTAAGTCGGGCGAGCTGCGAGCTCGTGATAATTATGCGCCTTGACCAGGCCTCGGAGACTGCGACATTGCACGGCGACGATCTCCAATCAGAGGAATGGGCCATGGCGACCGAGACGAATAGACGCCCCGCTGACGCGCCACGCTTTGATCTGCTCTCGCATTTTGATCTGCTCACCGAAAACCCGGTCTACAAACCATTCCGCTATCCGTGGGCCTATGATGCGTGGCTCACGCAGCAGCGGATTCACTGGCTGCCCGAGGAAGTGCCTCTCGCCGATGATGTCAAGGACTGGCATCGTAATCTCACGGCCACCGAGCAGCATTTGCTCACGCAGATTTTCCGCTTTTTTACTCAGGCCGATGTCGAGGTAAATAATTGCTATATGAAGCATTACGCCCACGTCTTCAAACCGACCGAAGTTTTAATGATGCTCGCCGCTTTCTCTAATACGGAAACCATTCATATCGCCGCCTATAGCCATCTTCTCGATACCATTGGAATGCCCGAGACGGAGTATCAGGCATTTTTAAAATATAAGGAAATGAAAGACAAATATGATTATATGCAAAATTTTAGCGTTGACGATAAATACCAGATCGCACGAACCATGGCCGCTTTCGGTGCATTTACCGAAGGCCTGCAGCTCTTTGCGTCATTCGCTATCTTATTGAATTTTCCACGTTTTGGTAAAATGAAAGGCATGGGCCAGATCATTTCCTGGTCGGTGCGCGATGAAACCTTGCATTGTCTTTCCATCATCCGCCTGTTCCGCACGTTCATCGCCGAAAATCCCGAGGTTTGGAACGTAAGGTTGCAGCAGGATCTGCGCGAGATTTGTGCGACCATCGTCTCCCATGAAGATGCGTTCATCGATCTCGCCTTCGAGGAGGGCGCGGTGGAAGGGCTCGATGCGGCGACGGTCAAGCGCTATATCCGCTACATTGCCGATCGCCGGCTGACGCAGCTCGGCCTCGACCCGCTTTATGACGAGGGCAAAAACCCCCTGCCCTGGCTCGATGAAATGTTGAACGCCGTCGAACACGCGAATTTCTTTGAAAATCGCGCAACGGAATATAGCCGTGCCGCGACCACAGGGAGCTGGGAGGAGGCGTTTGCCGAGCATGTTTCCCCCGTGCTTTCGCCATAACGGCGTCGAGGTGGCATGAGATTTCCTCAGAAGCTCGTTCTCGCCGCGGTTCTGTTCATCATTGTTGTCGCCGGCGGCGTGCTCTGGCTCACCCGGCCCGAGCCGGGTGGGCCGGAAGCGGGATTGGCGCTGCCCGCCGGCACCCGGGTCGGCGGGGCGTTCGCGCTGATTGACGATCAGGGCCGCCCGGTGACCGATCAATCCTATCGCGGCCATTGGGTTTTGGTCTATTTCGGTTATACGTTTTGCCCGGATGTTTGCCCGACGACTTTGCAAACCATCGCCACCGCGCTCGATAAACTTGGCAAGCGCGGAGAGGGCGTGATCCCGCTTTTCATCACCGTCGATCCTTCGCGCGACACCCCAGCCGTGATGGCACGCTATGTCCATCAATTTGACAGCCGCATCGTCGGCTTGACTGGCTCTGAGCAACAAATTGCCGTTGCTGCCAAGGCTTATCGGGTCTATTACCAAAAAGAAACGCCAAAGGAGGGGGGCGCGTACACCATGGACCATTCCTCCTTTATTTACCTTATGGACCCCGAAGGGGGGCTCGCCGCACTCTTTGGCCCGCAAACCAACGCTGATGAATTGGCTGCGGCGATTGGACAAAAATTGGGACAAGACAAGTGAGTCCAGACGTGATTTTATCCCATGTGCGCGGAGATTGATCCGTGGCCCTCATCATGTCTCCGCTCATCATGTGAACAAGCGAGTACGCTGTGACCGAGAACGAACATGACGGTAAGGCCGAAATCGGTCCGCCACGCTATAGTCGCCGGTTGTCGGATAAAATCCTGATTGCGTTTCATCACGCCTGTGATCAGGGTGATTATGAAATCGCTGAAAAACTCCTCCATGTGCTCGAAATGATGCTGACACGCCGCCCCTCCCCGACCGAGGGCAATCGGCGCCGCACCATTGAAAGCCTGGTCGCCGCGCATGAGCGGCTCTGGATGCTTCGCCACCCCGAACATCGGCCGAAATAGCCAGATCGAGCGCACTCGGCCCGCCGCTGATTTATCTTATAAACCATATTTTGTGTTTTTTTTCGTGAGGCTCTTGCCTGACCCTTTCATGGCAGCGCGCCCCTTGTCAGCGCGCGCGGAAAACCCGAGAACGAGCCATGCGCTATGCAGTCATGATCAAAAGCGGGGGGCTTCTCTGGTGTTGACGCTTCGCGTGATCCCTTGTCTCGACGTCAAGGATGGTCGCGTGGTGAAAGGGGTCAATTTCGTCGCGCTGCGCGATGCCGGCGACCCTGTCGAGCAGGCCGCGGTTTACGATGCCGCCGGCGCCGATGAGCTGACCTTCCTCGATATCACCGCGAGCCATGAGAATCGCGACACGCTGCTCGATGTCGTCGCGCGCACCGCGGCGCGCGTTTTCCTGCCGCTCACAGTCGGCGGCGGCGTGCGGAGCGTCGAAGACATGCGCCGCCTTTTGCTCGCTGGCGCCGACAAATGCAGCATCAATTCCGCCGCCGTCGCAAGGCCCGCGCTGGTCGCCGAGGCGGCGCGTAAATTCGGCAGTCAATGCGTCGTGGTCGCGGTCGATGCCAAAGAAACCGCGCCGGGCCGCTGGGAGGTATTCACCCATGGCGGGCGGCGCGCGACCGGCATCGACGCGATCGGCTGGTGCGAACGCATGGCCGCGCTCGGCGCAGGTGAAATTCTGCTCACCAGCATGGATCGCGATGGCACCGGGCGGGGCTTCGATATTCCTCTCTTGCGCCAAGTCTGCAACGCCGTGCGGGTGCCGGTGGTTGCCTCGGGTGGGGTTGGAGAGCTTGCGCATTTCGTCGCCGGCGCCGAGGCCGGCGCGACCGGATTGCTCGCCGCAAGCGTGTTTCACTTCGGCAATTTCCGCGTCGCCGACGTCAAAGACGCGCTCGCCGCCGCCGGCTTCCCCGTGCGCCGGCCACGCGTAATGGCCTGAGAGCGCGCATAATGGCCAAACTGATCAAGAAAAAATCCACGAAAACCGTCAAAGCGGCGAAATCGGCGAAATCGGCGAAATCGGCGAAGGCGACAAAAATCAAAACGGCAAAAGCCAAGGCGCCGGCGGGTAAACGCCGCGGCACCCACGAACTCGCGCCGCTGACGCCGCCGCCACCGCTGGCGCTTGGTCTTAGCGCCACCGTGCTCGACCGGCTTTATGCCGTGGTACAGAGCCGGCGCGACGCCGATCCCGCGGTCAGTCATTCGGCGCGGCTCCTCTCCCGCGGCATCGCCAAGATTGCCCAGAAATTCGGCGAGGAGGCGGTGGAGTGTCTGATCGAAGCGGTCGGCGGCAGCCGTGAGGCGCTGATCGCCGAAAGCGCCGATGTGCTCTATCATCTCCTCGTTCTCTGGGTCGCAAGTGGGGTGCATCCCGAGCAGGTCTGGGCGGAGTTGCAGCGTCGCGAGGGCATCAGCGGCATCGCCGAGAAAGCGTCTCGTGGGGCGGGGGCCAGCCTTCCGCTTGCCTTTGGCCTACAGACGACGAAAATTCCCTGAGCAACGGTTCAGTGGGAGAGAGAAGATGCCGGTGAGCGGTCTTGGCCCCTATGATGATCAGAACGTGTTCGCGCGCATCCTGCGCGGCGAAATTCCATGCCAAAAAATCTATGAGGACGAATTTGCCCTCGCCTTTCATGACATCGCGCCGCAAGCGCCGGTGCATGTGCTGGTAATCCCGAAGGGCCGGTTCGTCTCCTTCGCCGATTTCTCCGCGCAAGCGCCGGCTCCGCTGATCAGCGGGTTCTTCCGCGCGGTTGGCACCGTTGCGCGGGAGATGGGGCTAGATGCGGAAGGCTATCGCCTGCTTGCCAATATGGGGCCGCTGGCGGGGCAGGAAGTGCCGCATTTTCATGTCCATATTTTCGCCGGCAAGCCGCTTGGGCGAATGCTGGTGGCATCGGCAGGGCAATAGCGCCGCTTGCAGCGCCCCCTTGCCTCGCTCGCAGCCACCGAGGCGCTCGGCGCCGCGCTTGCCGCCTGGCTCGCGCCGGGGCGCGCGGTTTTGCTCGCGGGCCCGCTTGGCGCCGGCAAAACCACCCTCGCGCGCGCGATTTTGCGTGCATTGTGTGAAAATCCCGAGCTCGACGTGCCGAGCCCGAGCTACACCTTGCTGCAAACCTATGATACCCCGCGCGGGCCCGCACATCACCTCGATCTTTGGCGGATCGCGGGGGAGGGAGATCTCATCGAACTCGGGTTCGAGGACTGGCTTGCCGATATGCTGATCATCGAATGGCCCGACAAGCTCGGCGCCCTTACGCCACCGCTTGCGCTCACCATCACGCTTTCGCTCGCCGGGCCAGAGCAAAGAATGGCCTGCGTGATGGCGCCGGCCGGAGCGCCTTTCCCCCCATGAGCCCTCTTTTGCCTGAGGCCACGGCCTTTCTCGCACGCTGCGGATTTGGCGCCGCGCGCCACGAGGCGCTCCCCGGCGATGCCGGTTTCCGCCGTTATGTGCGCCTTCATGGCGGGCCGCGCCCGGCGTTGCTGATGATCGCGCCACGCGAGCATGAAGATCTCACGCCCTTTCTTCGCCTTGCAACGATCCTCGCGCAAGGCGGGATCAGGGTGCCCGCGATCCTCGCGGCCGAGCACGCGGCCGGCCTCGCTTTGATCGAGGATTTCGGCGCGCGGCTTTATGCCGAGATCCTGACAGCAGACAATCTCACGACGCTCTATGACGCGGCGGTGGATGTCTTGGCGCGCTTGCAAGCGATTCCCGCCCCGGCGGATCTTCCTGCCTGGGATGCGCCGGCGATGGCGGCGGCGGCGGCGGCAACCTTTCTTGACTGGTGGTGGCCGGCGGCGTTCGGGGAGCCGGCTGCGGTCGCGGTGCGTGCTGCGTTTTTCGCGGCGTTGGAGGCGCTTCTCGCCCCGCTCGCGGCGACCCCAACCGTGCTCGTCCATCGCGACTATTTCGCCGGAAATCTTTTCTTTCTCGCCGCGCGCGAGCCGGCCCGGCGCGTCGGCGTCATCGATTTCCAGGATGCGGCGCATGGCCATCCCGGCTATGATCTCGTCTCGCTGATCGAGGATGCGCGCCGCGATCTTCCCGAAGGTCTCGCGGGGCGCGAAATCGCACGCTTTCTCGCCGCCCGCCCCGATCTCGCGCCAGAGCCGTTTCGCGCCGCCTGCACCGCGCTTGCGGCCGTGCGCCATGTGCGGGTCTGCGGGCTTTGGGTGCGGCTTGCGCTCCGTGACGGGAAACCCCGCTATCTCGCGCACGGGCCGCGCAGCTGGGCGCGGCTGGCCGCCGCCCTCGCCGAGCCCGCGGCCGCGCCGCTCGCCGATTTCTTCGCCCGCTTCGTCCCGCCCGAGCGGCGCTGCAACCCGAGAGGCTTGGCGGCATGACCCCCCTTCCCCGCGCCGCCATGCTGCTTGCCGCCGGACTTGGCCAACGCATGCGCCCGCTGACCGCGGAGACGGCAAAACCGCTCCTTTGGCTCGCTGGAAAGCCGTTGCTCGATCACGCCTTGGCCCGGCTCGCGGCGGCTTGTGTGCATCGGGTCGTGGTCAATGGGCATTGGCAGGCAGCCAAGGTTGCCGCCCATCTCGAAGCCCGCCAAAGCGGGCCAGAGACGGTTTTCCGCTTCGAGCCCGAACTTCTCGATACGGGCGGCGCGGTGGCTGCGGCGCTCGCGGCGAGGGCGTTTGGCGAAGAGGTCGCCGCCGGCGCGCCGTTTTTTATCGTCAATGGCGATGCGTTCTGGCTCGATGGCCCGCGCCCCGCGCTCAGCCGCTTGGCTGCGGCCTGGAACGACGCTGAGCTCGATGTGGTGCTGCTCTGCCATCGCACCTTCGCCGTGCGGGGCGAAGTGGGCGCCGGAGATTTCCAGATCGACCCCTGGGGGGTGCCGCGCCGGCGCGGCCCGCGCGAGATCGTGCCCTATGTCTTTGCCGGCGTGCAGCTGGTCTCGCCCCGGCTTTTCGCCGATGACGGGGCGCTGCCGGCGGCATTTTCGATGAACCGGCTCTGGGACCGGGCGATCGCGCATGGGCGGGCGCGGGCGCTGGTTCATGATGGGCTATGGTTTCACCTCTCCACCCCGGAGGATCTTGCGGCGACGGAAATCGCGCTCCGCGACGGTGCGACCGGGGCGAGCCGGTGAGTATCTTTACCATCCCCGCAGGGACCGCGTTTCTCGAGACGCTAGCGGAGGGGTGGCTCGCGCAACGTGCCGCAGCGCCCGTGCAGGCGGCCGAAGGGGTGATCCTTCTGCCAACGCGCCGCGCCGCCCGCGCGCTCGCGGAGGCGTTTCTGCGCCAAAATGGCGGGCGACCGCTGTTGCTGCCGCGCATCATCGCGTTCGGCGCCCTCGATGAGACGCCGCTTGCGCTCGCCGGCGCGCTCGACCTCGCCCCCGCGGTGGGTCCGATGCGGCGGCTCGCCGAAATCACCCGGCTGATCCTCGCCCTCGATGGCGCTTCCGGCGCGCCGCGTAGCGCCGAACGCGCCTGGCCGCTGGCTGCGGAACTCGCGTCCCTGATGGATGAGGCCGAGCGCGCGGAAATCGACCTTGCTGGCGCGCTTCCCGGCCTCGTCGCCGAACATTACGCGACGCACTGGCAGCAGACGCTGGATTTTCTCGCGATCGTTACCGAAGCCTGGCCGCGCTGGCTCGCCGAAAATGGGCTGATGAACCCGGCGGCGCGTGCCGTGGCGCTGATCGCGGCGCAAGAGGCGGCGTGGCGGCAGGCCCCGCCGGCAGCGCCGATCTGGGCCGCGGGCAGCACGAGCGGCATTCCAGCGATCGCGCGGCTTTTGCGTACCATCGCGAAGATGCCGCACGGGCGGGTGGTGTTGCCGGGCTTCGATGACGCGGTGCCGCTCGCCGCTGATGCGCCGCTCCCGCCCGAGACCCATCCGCAAGCAGGGCTTTATCGCCTGCTGGCGGCGCTCGGCGCCAGCGCGCGCGATGTCTGCCCATGGCCACGGGCGCATGCGGTCGCGGCCCCTGGGCGGGAGGCAATTCTGGCCCGGGCGCTGTTTCCTGCCGGCGCCCTCGATCGCTGGCGCGAGGCGCAGATTGCCGAAATCCCTGGAATGAGCCGGCTGGAAGCGGCAGACGAGCACGCGGAGGCACGCGCGATCGCGCTCATTCTGCGCCTTGGCCTCGAGCGCCCCGGCGCGCGGGCGGCTTTGGTGACGCCGGATCGCGATCTCGCGCGATTGGTCGCCGCGGAACTCGAGCGCTACGGCGTAATCGCCGATGACAGCGCGGGAGAGAAGCTGGGCGACACGCCGCCCGCGGTATTTCTGCGCCTGCTCGCCACCGCTTGGGTGGAAAATCTCGCGCCGGTGCCGCTGCTTGCGCTGCTCAAGCACCCGTATGCCGCCGCCGGCCTCGCCCCCGAGGCGGCGCGCGCGCTTGCCCGCCGCTTGGAACTTTCGGCCTTGCGGGGGCCGCGCCCACCGCAGGGGATCATCGGGCTTCGTCGCGTTCTCGGCGATTTAGCGGGGGACGAGGCGCTGGTCGACTTCGTTGGGCGCATCGAAACCGCCCTCGCCCCACTTTTGCGCCTCAGCGGCGCGGTGGCGCCGGTCGCCTGCGAGACGCTCCTCGCAGCACTGATCGCATCTGGCGAAGGGCTTGCCGCGACTGACAGCGAAGCCGGGGCGGAGCGGCTCTGGGGCTTCGAGGAGGGGGTTGCACTCGCCGACTGCCTCGCCGAAGCGTTGGCCGCGTTCGAGCGGCTGCCACCGCAACCGGCGACAACCCTTCCGGGGCTGCTCGACGCCGTGCTCGCTGGCGCAGTGGTGCGCTCGCGCCGGGCCTTGCGCGGGCGTGACGGGGTGGAGCATCCGCGTATTTTCATCTGGGGGCTATTGGAGGCACGGCTTCAGCATGTCGATCTCATGGTGCTCGGCGGTCTGGCCGAGGGCGTGTGGCCGCCCAGCGTCGATCCCGGCCCATGGCTGAGCCGCGTGATGCGTGCGGATATCGGCCTCCCGAGCCCGGAAGCGACGATCGGCCAAAGCGCGCATGATTTCGTCATGAGCGCCTGCGCCGCCCGCGAGGTGGTGCTCTCCTGCCCGCGCCGGCGCGAGCGCGCCCCCGTGGTTCCGGCACGCTGGCTCACCCGGCTCGACGCGATGCTAACCCAGCCTTTGCCCCGCCACCCGGCCGCAAGCTGGACCAGCGCCCTCGATCAACCCGCCGGACCACCCCGCCCCGTCGCGCCGCCCGCGCCGCGCCCGCCGGCAGCGCTTCGCCCGCGCCGGCTCTCGGTTTCCGACATAGAGACGCTGATCAACGACCCCTATGCCATCTACGCGCGCCATATCCTTCGCCTGAAACCGCTCGCCGCGCTCGATCCGCCGATCGGGCGGGCGGATTTCGGCGTCATCGTCCATCACGCGCTGCGCCGTTTTTGTGCCCGCGTGCCAGAGCTCGCGGGAGCCGCGGCGATGACGCAGGCGCTTGAGAACGAATTGGACGCGGCGCTGACCCGGGCTGCGATCCGCCCGGCACTCGCCGCCTGGTGGCGCCCGCGATTGCTGCGCCTTGCGGCATGGATGGCGACGTGGGAAATGGGGCGGCCCACGGTTTCCCGTCGCGCCGCCGAACGCGATGGCGAATGGCGGCTGCCGATTGGGGGCGGTTTCACGCTCGCCGCCCGCGCCGACCGGATTGAGCGCGACGATGCCGGCGGCATCATCCTCATCGACTACAAAACCGGCTTCGTCCCGACCGAGCGCGACGTCGCAGCCTTGCGCGCGCCGCAGCTTTTGCTCGAGGCGGCGATGGCCGAGACGGGTGCTTTCGGCGAGGAATTCCTGGGCCAGACCAAGGCCCTGATTTATCTTCATTTGAGCGGCGGCGTCACACCGGGGAAAGATTTGGTGCTTTTTCGTGACAATCCCGCCCTCATGGGTGAAAAAATCGCCGCCGTGGGCGAGGCGCTGACGCAGCTCGTTGCCCATTACGCGGACGAGGCCAACGCTTTTGGCGCAACGCCCGCGAGCGCGTTCTCCGATTACGCAAGCCTCGCCCGCGCCGCCGAATGGGGGATGCTCTCGATCGGTGAGGCCGGCGATGGCGATTGAGCCGGTTGCGCGGGCGAACGCCAATCAGCGTCTCGCGTCCGACCCCGCTGTCTCGGCATTCGTCGATGCCTCCGCTGGCGCGGGGAAAACCAAGCTGCTTACCGACCGGATTTTGCGCCTCATTCTGACCGGAACCGACCCAGCCAAAATCCTCTGCCTCACCTACACCCGCGCGGCTGCCGCGGAAATGGCGCTGCGGCTCAATGCGGTGCTTGCAAGCTGGGTGCGGCAAGCCGAGGAAGATCTTGACAAAGAGCTGAAAAAACTGGCGGTTACGCCAACCCCTGAGATTCGCGCGCAAGCGCGGCAGCTTTTCGCACGCGTTCTGGAACTCCCGGGTGGGATGCAGATTGCAACCATTCACGCGTTTTGTCAGTCGATCTTGCGGCGCTTTCCGCTCGAGGCGGGGGTTTCACCGCATTTCCGCCTGATCGAAGCGGCCGATGCCGCCGCCGCGATGAATGAGGCGCGCGAAGCAGCCCTCAGTGATCTCAATGGGCGCAGGGACGATGAGGCGGCGCTCGAACATCTCGCCGCTTTCATCGAAGAAGATGGATTTTCTGACCTGATCACGAAGATCAGTGCCGACGCCGAGCGCTTTGCCGCGTTCCATCGCCTCCCGCCCGCAGGACAACGGGCCTCGCTCAAGCGCGTCTTCGACCTCGAAGCCGATGATGAAGCCGCGCTCATCGCCAGGGCTGTGCAGCTGCCCGAGGAGGGGCAACTCTGCCAGACGTTGCGCATCATCGCCGAGCACGGCTCGCCAAGCATAAAAGAACAAGCGCGCACGGCACTAAACTGGCTTACGTTTTCTTTCGCTGAGCGCGCCGATCAATGGGATGACTGGGTCCGCCTGGTTCTCAAAAAGGACGGCGGGCCGCGCAAGCTGATCAACGATAAATTGCTTCTCGCTCAGCCCGAGCTCGCCGGCGCGGTCAATGCGATGCAGACACATGTTCTCAGGATCGAGGATCAGCGCGCGGCCCTCGCCCTCATTGCCGCGACCGCCGCCCTGGCGCGTCTCGCCGGGCCGATCGCCAGCCGCTATGACGCGTTCAAGGAAGAGGCGGGTTTTCTCGATTACAGCGATCTCATCCACCGCGCGCGGGCACTTCTCGCCGCCGAGCGGGTCGGCTGGGTGCTTTATAAACTCGATGGCGGGATCGACCATCTCTTGATCGACGAAGCGCAAGACACCGCGCCCGCGCAATGGCAGATCGCGCGGGCGCTGAGCGCCGAATTCTTCGCCGGCCGCGGCGGGCGCGAAGGGCGGCGGACGGTGTTTGCCGTCGGCGACGTCAAACAATCGATTTTCTCCTTCCAAGGCGCCGATCCGGCCGCCCTTCGCCCGGCGCGCGAGGCATGGCGGCGCGCGGTCGAGGCGGCTGGGGAGACGTGGCACGAGGTGCCGCTCGACGTGTCGTTCCGCTCAACCGCCCCGGTTTTGGCGCTCGTCGATGCGGTATTCGCCGATGGTGAAGCGCGGCGCGGCGTGGTGCCCGAGGGGGCAGCCCTGCGCCATTTCGCAACCCGTGGTGGCGATGCCGGCCGGGTGGAACTCTGGCCGCTGCTTACCCCGGCGGATGAGGCGGAGGATCAACCGGGCTGGGCATCGCCACGACGTAACGTCGAGCAAAACCCGCCCGAGCGGCTGGCCAAGATCGTCGCCGGCTGGATCTCTGGCCATCTTGCCGCGCAAACACCGCTTCCCGCGCGTGGCCGCGCCCTTCGCGCCGGCGATATCCTGGTCTTGGTGCGAAGGCGTGATGCGTTTTCCGGGGCGCTCGTGCGCGCGCTCAAAGCCGAGGGAATAAATCTCAGCGGCCCCGATCGGCTCTCGCTCACCGAGCAGCCAGCGGTTGCGGATCTCCTGACGCTTTGCGACGTCCTGCTGTTGCCCGAGGATGAGCTCGCCCTCGCCGCTTTTCTGGTAAGCCCGCTCGGCGGGTTGAGCGATGAAAGCCTGATGGATTTGGCGCTCGGCCGCCGCGCGGGGCTATGGCCGACCCTCCTCGCCCGTGCCACCGAGCGCGCGGAATGGCGCCATGCGTCCGAGTTTCTGCGCGCCCTTCGCGCCCGCGTCGATTTCACCACCCCCCATGCCCTGCTCACCGAAGCCTTGGGGCGGCTCGGCGGGCGGGCGCGGCTCCATGCCCGGCTCGGCCCGGAAGCGGCGGAGCCAGTGGATGAATTGCTGGCCGCGGCCGGGAGCTATGCAGAGACCCATCCGCCATCGCTGCAAGGCTTCGTCCATTGGCTGCGCGGCGCCGGCGCCGAGGTGAAGCGCGCGCCAGAGGCAGCGGGCGATACGGTGCGGATCATGACCGCCCATGGCGCCAAGGGGCTGCAGGCGCCGCTCGTCATCCTTCCCGACACCACCGGCCTGCCGCCAGCCGATAAATCCCCTTTGCTTTGGACCACGGACCCCCTGGGCGGGGGTGAGGTGCCGCTCTGGTGCCCACGCGCGATGATGCGGGCGCAGCGATTCGAGGCGCTGCTCGATGAGGAAAAGCGGCGGCGCGCCGAGGAATATAATCGGCTGCTTTATGTCGCCCTGACGCGCGCCGAGGACTGGCTCGTGGTCTGTGGCTGGCGCGGGCGAAGAGACGTCTCGAGCGCGTCGTGGTATCAGATGATCGCCCGCGGCATGAGCCGGCTTCCCGGCGCCGCCCCCCTGTCGATGCCCGCGATCGACCCCAGCTTGGAGCGCGTCGGGCGCGTTTGGGAGACAGAGCAACGCGGCCCGCCGCAAGCGCCGATCGCGCCTGCCGCCGCCGATCTGCCCGCCCTTCCTGAGATCGCTGGCGGCCCGCCGGATTGGCGCCCTGCCCCATTGCCGCCTGAGCCACCAACCCCAGAGCCGCTCGCGCCAAGCCGGCCGGAGGGGATCGAAGACGGGCCGATCCCTGCCGCCGCCTCACCGCTTTCCGCGCGCGGCGCGACGATGGCAGCCGGTCTCACGCGCGGGCGGCTCATGCACGCTTTGCTTCAGCATCTGCCGACCCTGCCGCCCGAGCGGCGAGAAAGCGCGGCGCACGCCTTTCTCGCGAAACCCGGCCACGGCCTCGATCGCGCCGACGCCACGCGCCTCGCGGCCGAGGCTCTGGCTTTGTTAGATCACCCGGAGCTTGCCCCGCTCTTCGGCCCGGCCGGGCGGGCGGAAGTGCCGATCACCGGCTATCTTGCGACGGCCGGCGGAAACCGCGTGGTCGGCGGCATGATCGATCGCCTCGCCGTGCTCCCCGATCGCGTGCTCATCGCCGATTATAAGACCAACCGCGCCGTCCCTGCCGATATCGCGGCGACACCACGGCTTTATCTTCGCCAGATGGCCGCTTATCGCGCGACGCTGGCCGCGATCTATCCCGGGCGCGAGGTCGTCTGCGCCTTGATTTGGACCGCTGCCGGGCGGGTCGATGTTTTGCCCGCCGCGCTCCTCGACTGCCATGCACCGGTATGAGGATGCCGCTTGATTGGCCGCCCTCCCCGCCCCATTCTCCTCCTCAAACCCTCAAGGAGCCTGACAACGATGAGCGAACATACCAAACCCGTGACCGATGCGAATTTCGCCGCCGAGGTGCTGAAAGCGCCGGGTCCGGTGCTGGTCGATTTCTGGGCCGAATGGTGCGGCCCGTGCCGGATGGTCGCGCCGGCGCTGGAGGAGATCGGGCAGGAATATGCCGGGCGGCTGACCGTCGCCAAGGTCAATGTCGATGAAAACCCGATG
Organism: Pseudomonadota bacterium; assembly: GCA_021801465.1. Lineage (GTDB taxonomy): Bacteria > Pseudomonadota > Alphaproteobacteria > Acetobacterales > Acetobacteraceae > Acidibrevibacterium. The sequence goes on along the minus strand of JAJYXY010000195.1, from coordinate 584 downwards.
ACGCCGAACCAATATTCGGTGCGTGGGATTCCGACCATGATCCTATTCAAGAATGGCAAGCCGGCGGCGACACAGGTTGGCGCGCTGCCCAAGTCACGGCTCAAGGCGTGGATCGATAGTGCGATTTAATACCGGTCAGCGAGATCGCTGGCCGGTATGCGCGCAGGGTTGGTGTGGCGGCTGCGCGCAAAATCAGATCAATACCGGTCAGCGAGATCGCTGGCCGGTATAAGTCCTTCTTTTTCTGAAGAAAAAGAAGCAAAAAGACTTTTTCCTGTTTTCTCGGAATGGCGAATTTCCTCGGAACGGGCAGTGCCAACGGCACTGCCCAACGGGGAAAAGAACCGCTTTCTTCCTATTTATGAACCGACTCGTGCCGCTGCGCGCAGGCGGGCAAGCGCGCGGGCGCGGCCGATCAGTGGCAGCAGGGCCGCGAGTTCCGGGCCTTCCTCGGCGCCGGTGAGGGCGAGACGAAGCGGGTGAAAGAGCGCCCGTCCGCGCCGCCCGCTCGCATCCTTGAGCGCGTCCGTCCAGCGCCGCCAAATCGTCTCATCCCAGGGCTCAGGCGGCAATTGATCGGCAGC
>JAJYXY010000169.1 GCA_021801465.1 Pseudomonadota bacterium | reverse complement strand
CGGCGTCACTGGCGGCGAGATTGGGCTTACCATCAACGATGTCCTCTCCGTCGATCCCGGCCATAATTACTGGCTGGCGCTGGCGTTCCTCGCGGTCAGCGGCCTCATTCTCTATAGTTTATCGCGCTCGGCGGCGGGGTTGATTTTGCAGGCGAGCGGCCAGGACCCGGTCGAGGCGCAGGCGCTCGGCTTCAACGTCGCCAAGCACAAGCTCGCCGCCTTCGCCGTCAGCGCGCTTTTTTCCGGCCTCGCCGGGGCGATGCTGGTGTTTTATCTCGGCACCGCCTCCGTCGATACCGTCGTCGATATCGCGGTCGGGGTGCAGATCATCATCGCCGCCGTGCTCGGCGGGCGGCGCACCATCGTGGGGGCTGCGATCGGCGCGGTGTTTCTGATCGTCGCCGGCGAAATCCTGCGCCCGCTCGGCCAGCTCAATACGTTCGTGGTCTCGGCGATCGCGCTCGCGGTGATCCTGTTTTTCCCCGACGGCCTGGTCGGCTATCTCCTTCGCCGCGGAGAGCGCGCATGAGCGGGGCGCTGCTCGAAGTCGCTGGCCTCACCAAGCGGTTTGGCGGGCTGGTCGCGGTCAAGAATCTCGGATTCTCGATTGCGCGCGGCGAGATCCTCGGCCTGATCGGCCCCAATGGCTCGGGCAAATCGACGGCGATGAAGCTGATCATGGGGATCGAGCGCGCCAATGCCGGCTCGGTGCGGCTCGCCGGGCGCGAGATCGTCACCTGGCCGACGCATCGCATCGCCCGCGCCGGCATCGGCCTCGTTTTTCAGCATTCGCGCCCGCTGCATCGCCAGACGGTGCTCGAAAACATCAAGCTCGCGCTTTTGCCCGACAGCCTCTTTCAACTCGCCGCCGAGCATGCGGTGGACGCCAAAGCGCGCGCGATCGGCGAGCGGGTCGGCCTCGGCGCGGTGCTCGATCGCCGCCCGACGACGCTGCCATTTGCCGATCTTCGCCGCATGGAGCTTGCGAAAGCGATCGCGCGCGATCCCGATGTGGTGCTCGTCGATGAGCCCTTCGCCGGCCTCACCATGGCCGAGGTCGAAAGCTTCTCAGCCCTGATCAGGAGCTTTCGTGAAGAGGGCAAAGCGGTTCTGCTCGTCGATCACAACGTCAAGGGGGTCGCGGCGCTGGTCGACCGGGTGCTTGCGATGTATCTCGGCGAGCGCATCGCCGAAGGCAAGGCGGACGCGGTGATGCAGGATGAGACCGTGCGCCGGGTTTATCTCGGCGGCGCGATCGAGACCCATGCCCGCACCATCGCCGCGGAAAAAAGCGGCATTCCGCTGCTCAAGATCGAGGGTCTCAGCGTCTTTTACGGCAAGGCGCAGGCTTTGGATCGGGCCGCGCTCGAGGTGCATGAGGGGGAGTTCGTTTCGGTCGTCGGGCTCAACGGCGCCGGCAAGACGACATTGTTCAACGCCATCTCCGGCCTCATCCCCTATAGCGGCGCGATCAGCTGGCAGGGCACCGCGCTCGCCGGGAAAACACCGGCCGCGATCGCCCGCGGTGGCATCGTGCAGTGCCCGGAGACGCGGGAATTATTCGGCGATATGAGTGTTGCCGAAAATCTCGACCTCGGCGGCCAGCACCAGCCGGCGCCGGAGCGCCGAACCCGGCTTGACTGGCTCTATGATCTATTCCCGATCCTGAAATCGCGCAGCAAGCAGCTTGCCCGCACGCTCTCGGGCGGCGAGCAGCAGATGCTCGCGATCGCCCGCGCCCTGATGATGAACCCGCGCCTCCTCATCCTCGATGAGCCGACCCTCGGCCTCGCCCCGGTGATTCTCGAACAGCTTTCCAAAGCGCTGGCGCGTCTGCGCGAAACGACGCCGATCACTGTGCTGCTCGGCGAGCAGAACGTCACCTTCGCCCTGCCCCATGCCGACCGGGTCTATGTGCTCGAGCACGCGCGCATCATCTGGCAAGGCCCGCCCGACCGATTCGCGATCGAGGCCGGCGCCGGCTATCTCTGAGGCGACGTTGCCGGCGGCGGCGGGGCAGGCGCCCTAGCCGGGCGCCGGCTTGCCGTGGCTCGCGGCGGCGAGAGGCAGCGGCACCCAGCGCAGCCCTTCCTGGCTTTGGATGAGCAGCAATACCATTTTGCGGTTTTGCTTGCGTGCCTTGGCCACCCGCGCCTCGATATCGGCGGCGCTATTCACGTCTTCCTGCTGCACTTGCATGATGACATCGCCAGGGCGAATCCCACGCTCCGCCGCCGCGCTATCCTGCCCCACATCGGTGATCACGACGCCCTTTTGGTCGGGATTGAGCTGGAATTTATCCCGCATTTCCGGGCCGATCGGCGCGACTTTGAGGCCGAGGCCAGAGATCGCGACCGGCTGGTCGGCCGGTGGCGTCGGCGTCGTCAGCGCGGCAGGTTTGCTGTCGTCTTCGGGCATCTCGGCGACGCGTGCCGAGACCGTCTCCTCCTTACCGTCGCGCCAAAGCAGGATTGGCACCTCCGTGCCGATCGCGGTCTCCGCTACCATGCGTGGCAGATTATGCAATTCCTTCACATCCTGATTGTTGAATTTCAGAATGATATCGCCGTTCTTGATCTGCGCCTTATCTGCCGGGCCGCCTTCGGTGACGCCGGCGACCATGACGCCGCGCGGCTCCTTCAAGCCGAGGCTTTCGGCGATATCGGGGGTTACCTGCTGGATGCGCACGCCGAGCCAGCCACGCCGCGGCTTGCCGTATTTCAAGAGTTGCGCGACCACGGTTTTCGCCATGTTGGAGGGGATGGCGAAGCCGATGCCGATCGAGCCGCCAGAGGGCGAATAGATCGCGGTATTGATGCCGATCACTTCGCCGTTCATGTTGAAAAGCGGCCCGCCGGAATTGCCGCGGTTGATCGGCGCATCGGTTTGGATGAAATCGTCATACGGCCCCTGGCGAATATCGCGCCCGCGCGCAGACACGATCCCTGCCGTCACCGTGCCCCCGAGGCCAAACGGATTGCCGATCGCGAGCACCCAATCACCAACACGCATCGCCGACGAATCGCCGAAGGAAAGCGCGTGCAAGGGCTTTTCCGGTTTGACCTGGAGCACGGCAATGTCGGTCCGATCATCGCGCCCGACCAATTTCGCCTTCATCGAGGTGCCGTCTTGCAAGGTGACGGTGATTTCGTCGGCGCCATCGATCACATGGTTATTGGTGACGATGATGCCAGAGCTATCGATGACGAAACCCGAGCCCAGGCTCTGCATCTTCCGCACCGGGCCTTTTTCCCCACCCGGCCCTTCATCGGGGCCGCCACCCTGTCCGCCGGGGTGGTTTTTTTCCATGAAATCGTGGAAAAACTGCTCGAAAGGCGAGCCTGGCGGGAACACCGGCATCTCGGGCAGGCCGCCGGCGCGGGCCTGCACGGTTTGGCTACTCGCGACATTGACGACGCCGGGCAGCAAATCGGCGGCGAGGTCGGCGAAGCTCGCCGGCGCCTCACGCGCGCCCGCGACCCCGGGCGGCAGCAGGCTCGCGGCAAGGAGGGCGGCGAAAGCAAGGACGCGCAACCGGCGCAAAGAAGCGTTGATCATGAAACCCTGTCCTCTCGAGGCTCGCGCTAGAATTGGCGCTCCTGGCCGATCGTGCAAGCTCCCCCTCATGGCGCGGGGGGCAGCGCGCGAAGATAGCGGAAAAAATCACTGTCAGCGCCGAGGATCAGCCGGCTTTCGCCGCCGGCGAGCCCCGCGCGATAGGCGGCGAGCGTGCGCCAGACCGCGAAAAATTGCGGATCCTGGCGATAGGCATCGGCATAGAGCGCGATGGTTTTCTGCTCACCTTCACCGCGCAACCGCTCGGCCTCGCCGCGGGCATCGGCGAGCAGAACCGTCCGCTCGCGCTCGGCATTGGCGCGGATCTTCGCCGAGGCCTCGGCCCCCTCGGCGCGGGCTTGCTTGGCGACGCGCTCGCGCTCGGACTGCATGCGTGAGAGGATCGCTTGTGTATTCTCCGCCGGCAGATCGGCGCGGCGGATGCGCACATCCTCGATGTCGATGCCGAAGCCCGCCATCTCGGTATTCGCCTGGCGGCGGATTTCGCGCATGATCCGGTCACGGTCGGCCGAGAGCACGCCGAGCAGCGTCTCGCCGCCGAGCACCCGGCGGAGACTGCCCGAAACCACGGCATTGAGCCGGGCGCGGATCGCATCCTCGCTCGGCCCGACGGCCTGGTAGTAATGCAGCGGGTCGATGATGCGATAGCGCGTGAAGCTGTCGACGATGAGGCGCCGCTGATCGCCGAGAATGACCTCTTCGCCGGCCATTTCGTCGTCGAGCAGCCGGCGGTCGAACAGGATCACCGTCTGCACCAGCGGCAGCCGCGCATGGAGGCCGGGCGTGGTGATCAGCGCGCGCGGCTCGCCGAGCTGGACAAGCAGCGCCTGCGCCGTCTGCGGCACGGTAAAGAGCGTCGCATCGGCGCCGATCGCAAGCAGGGCGAGCGCGATGATGGCGAAAAGCAGCCCGCGATTCATGGCCTTGCTCCCGGTGTCAGATCCGGCTTCGCCCCGGCAAGCGCAGTGAGCGAGAGCAGCGGCACGATGCCTTTGACCGAGGGATCGATCACCGTCACACGCCCTTTTTCCAGCACTTGTTCCATGGTTTCGATGTAAAGCCGGGTCAGCGTGATGTCTTTCGCTGCCCGATAGGCGGTGAGCACGCTTTGGAAACGCTGTGCTGCCCCGGTTGCCTCGGCGATCGCCGCCTGGCGGGCGCCATCGGCCTCGGCGATGATTCGCGCCGCATCGCCCCTGGCGCGCGGGACGATATCGTTGTGGTAAGCCTCGGCCTCATTCCGCATCCGCTCGGCATCGGTATTAGCGCGCTGGACGTCGCGGAAACTGTCGATCACTGCCGGCGGCGGATCGACTTTCTGGAGCTGGACTTGCGTGATCTCGATGCCGGAGCGGTAATCATCCAAAATCGCCTGGGCGGCTTTTTGCACCGCCTCCTCGATCGCGCCGCGCGCCCCGGTCAGCGCCGGCTGGATCGGCGTCCGCCCGATCACTTCCCGCATGACGCTCTCGGCGACCGATTTCACCGTCCCCGCGGGGTGGCGGATGTTGAAGAGATAGTCGGGCGCGCTGCGGATACGCCAAAAGACGGTGAAATCGATATCGATGATGTTTTCATCGCCGGTGAGCATCAGGCTTTCCTCGACGACGTCCCGGTCTTCACCTTCCGCGGGCATGCCGGCGCGATAGCCGATTTCGATGCGGTTAATCCGTGTCACCGCCGGGCGCAGCACGCTTTCGATCGGCCATGGGAGATGATAGCTGAGGCCGGGAGGGACGACGCGGGTGAAGGCGCCGAAACGGAGCACCACCCCCTCCTCATCGGGCTGGACGCGAAAAAGCCCGCTCGCGAGCCACAAAATCACCACCACGGCGACCGCGATAATGCCGAATCGCCCGCCCCAATCGCCGCCATCCGCGCCGAAGAGACGCGCAAGCCGCGCGAATAACGCCGATATCTCCGGTGGCAGCCCACTGCCCCACGGCGGCGGCGGCCGTTTGCCGCTGGGACGCGCCGGCCCCCACGGACCCGGCCCACCCCCAGATCCGCCATTATGCCACGACATCGAGACGTGCTCCTTTTCACTCGCCGCTTGGCGTTTGGCCCGCACTCGCCGATAAAACGTGCACAGCGCCACGGCAGACGATCGGCCGCGGCGCATAATGACGAGACGGGAAGGGTTTGCAAGCCAATGTCAGAGACCACCGAAGAGCGGCTCCGCGCCGCCCTCGCCACCGTCACCGATCCCGCCTCCGGGCGCGATCTCGTCAGTGCCGGGCGCATCGACAGTATCCAAGTCAAAGATGGGCTGGTGCAGGTGGCGCTGCGCGTGCGGCGAGAGGAGGCCGCGGCCATGGAGCCGGTGCGCCGCGAGGCCGAGGCGCTGCTCGCGCGCGTGCCCGGCATTCGCAACGCAACCATCATCCTCACCGCCCACCGCGACCAACCGGCCCCAGCCCCAGCCACTCCGCACGGCCATGCTGGGCACGGGCATCAGGATCCACGCCAGCAGCCCAAGCTGCTCCAAAATGTTGGCGCGGTGATCGCCATCGCCTCGGGCAAGGGGGGGGTTGGCAAATCGACCGTCGCGACCAACCTCGCGGTGGCGCTTGCCGGGCGCGGCCTCGCGGTCGGGCTGCTGGATGCCGACATCTATGGCCCTAGTCTTCCGCACATGCTCGGCGTCACCCGCCGGCCGGAAGTGCGGGACGACAAAATGCTGCCGATCAAGGTCTGGGGCTTGGAAGCCATCTCGATCGGCTTCATCACCGACCCCGATACCGCGATGATCTGGCGCGGCCCGATGGTCATGGGCGCCTTGCAGCAATTGATGGAGCAGGTCGCCTGGGGCAAGCTCGACGTCATGGTGATCGACCTGCCGCCCGGCACCGGTGACGCGCAACTGACCCTCGCCCAGCGCGTCACCCTCGCCGGCGCGGTGATCGTCTCGACGCCCCAGGACGTGGCGCTGGCTGATGCACGGCGCGGCGTCAAAATGTTCGAGACGGTAGGGGTGAAGATCCTTGGCCTCGTCGAAAATATGAGCTTTTTCTGCTGCCCCGAATGCGGCCACCGCACCGAAATCTTCGGCCACGGCGGCGCCCGCGCCGAGGCGGCGCGGCTCGGCGTGCCCTTCTTGGGCGAAATCCCGCTGCTCGCCGGCGTGCGCGAAAGCAGCGATTCCGGCACCCCGATCGTCATCAGCGCCCCCGAAAACCCCGCCGCTGCGGCATTCCAGGCGCTTGCCGCTTCAGTCCAGAAAGCGATTGGGCGTTAGAGCAAGGCAAAAACTCTTCTTTTTCTGAAGAAAAAGAAGCAAAAAGACTTTTGTCTTGAGGTGCGAAAGCGCCTCACCTCCCGGTGATGCGGGCAATCGCGGCTTCGCGTTCCAGGCGGGAGGCGGCGCCGCGTTCGCGGGCGGCGGCGAGCACTGCCGACGAGGCGGTTTCCGGCGTGCCGGCATCGAAGGGCGGCGCGGGCGCATATTCGATGCCGAGCTGGACGGTCTCCGCCTCCGCTTGGCTGGTCAATTCAGCGATGAGCGCGAGGCCGAAATCGATCCCCGCAGTGACGCCGCCGGCGGTGATCAGATTGCCGTCACGAACCACTCTTCCCGCCGTCGGAATAGCACCGAAATGGGCGAGCAGATCATGCGCGTTCCAATGCGTCGTCGCGCGCCGCCCGGTGAGAAGCCCGGCCGCGCCGAGAATCAGGGCACCGGTGCAAACCGAGGTCACATAGCGCGCCCGCGAAGCCTGCGCGCGCACGAAGGTGAGTGTCTCGGTATCCTCCAGAAGCACGTTGATCCCAGCGCCGCCCGGAATGCACAGCAGATCGAGCGGTGGACAGGTGGCGAAGGTAGCGTTCGGCGTCAAAATCAGCCCGGTCGAGGCCGTGACCGGCGCCAGCGTCTTCCACACGAGATAGGTTTTACTGCCCTTGAGCGTCGCCAGCACTTCATAAGGTGCGGTGAGATCGAGTTGCTGCACCTTGGGAAACACGAGAAACCCGACCGCGAACGCCATGCGCCCCTCACTCAAAAATAGAAAAGTTTTTTAGCTCTTTTTTTCAAAAAAGAGCAGATCTTTTTTGGTCTGCAGGCCCTGGTGCGAACGTAGGGAACCGCGCCACGCTTGCGGTCGCGCGTGGCGGTGGGTTATCAGGGGAGATCGTTACGAGTTCGGGAAACGCTGACATGCGCCATGGCATTCACTTCATCTCCGGCCTGCCGCGCTCGGGCTCGACATTGCTCGCCGCCCTCTTGCGGCAAAACCCGCGCTTTCATGCCGGGATGACGAGCCCGGTCGGGGCGCTTTACATGGCGCTCGAGGGCGCGCTCAGCCGGCGTAACGAGGCCGCGGTGTTCATCACCGACCAACAGCGGCGGGACGTTTTACGCGGCGTGTTCGGCTCCTATTACCGCGCGATCGAGGCCGAGCAGACGATTTTCGACACCAACCGCGCCTGGTGCGCGAAGCTCCCGGCGCTGGTCGAGCTTTTCCCGACCGCGCGGGTCATTTGTTGCGTGCGTTCGATTTCCTGGATCATGGACAGCGTCGAGCGACTGGTGCGCCGCAACGCGTTCGAACTCTCCGGCATGTTCGGCTATGAGGCGGGGGGCACCGTCTTTACCCGCGTCAACCGCCTCGCCAGTGGCGATGGCATGGTCGGCTACGCGCTCGACGCGCTCAAGGAGGCGTTTTTTGGCGAGCACGCGGACCGGCTGATTCTCGTCGAATATCAGGCGCTGACGCGCGATCCGGAGGGCACTTTCCGGCTTCTCTACCAAATGCTCGGCGAGCCCTATTTTTCACACGATTTCGAAAATGTCTCGTATGAGGCGGATAGTTTCGATCTCGCCATCGGCAGCCCCGGCCTCCATCGCGTGCGGCGCAAGGTCGCCTGGCTCGAGCGCCCGACGATTTTGCCGCCGGAGCTTTTCTCCCGCTTCGAAAACGACGCGTTTTGGCGCCTCCCCGAGCATGCTGCCCGCAATATACCCACCATCCGCTTCGAGCCCGCCGCCGACGCCCCGCCGGCGGACGTGCCCGAAAGCTGATCATCGCCCGCGCGGATCGGCGCGGGATGGGATCATTGGAGCGTGATCGGCACCATTTCATGCTGCGCAATCGCAGCGAGCGCGATCTCGCGGTTCGGTGTCACGGCGAGTGGCGCGCCATCAGCCCCGTGAATCGCAAAGGCAGGGCTTCCCTCAACGATCACCGGCTTGATATAGGCGATTTGGGATACGCCGAGCCGCGCGAACTCGACCGGTGTCAGATGGCGAATGTCGAACCGCAGCGTGGTTTCTTCGAGGTCCGATTTTTCCTGTTGGTTCATGGTCATGATCTCCTGAGCCGGGGGCAGCATGCATAGCGGGCCATGCGTGACCCCGCGTTATGATGACGCACCGCCCTCGCGGGCGCCGGGGTAGCTGATTTTGATGGTCCGCACCCGCTGGTCGGGCTGCGGCCGAGCCAAGTCGATATGGAGCAAGCCGTTATCGAGCCAAGCCCCCTCAACCTCGATTCCCTCGGCGAGAACGAAACTCCGCTGAAACTGCCGCGCGGCGATGCCGCGATGCAGAAACACGCGACCTTCCGTATCTTCCGCTTGACGTCCGCGAACCACCAACTGGTTATTCTCCCTACTGATCCCCAGATCGTCCGCGCCAAACCCGGCGAGCGCGAGCGTGATGCGAAGCCGCGAGGCGCCGACCCGCTCGATATTATAAGGCGGATAACCATCGCCACCGGATTTCGCCGCGCGTTCGAACATCTGTTCGAGATGCTCGAAGCCGAGAAAGAGCGGCGAGGCGAACAAGCGTGAAGACATCAGGCCTCCTCCTCCGAGCGAAGCAAGTGCCGAAACCCCATTGGGCATCCCGGCGACCCTTGATGTTGTCAATGCGTGCCGAGGTTGCAAGAGGGGGGTGGCTCTGGAAACATCGTCTGGCAAACGATATATGCGCCTCTATGTCACCTGCTCCGCTCTCGATCCTGATCGCGCCCGACCCTCGGCTCAAGACCCGTGCCCGCCCGGTGCGCGAGGAAGATGGCGCCGCCGTCGCCGATCTCGTGCCGCGCATGTTCGCCGCCATGTATGAAGCCCCTGGCATCGGCTTGGCCGCGCCCCAGGTAGGCGTGGGCTTGCGACTTTGTGTCATCGATCTCCAGCCCGAGAACGTGAAAACCCCGCTGGTGCTGATCAATCCTAGCATCGTTGCCGCAAGCGAGGATTTCGTCACCCGTGAGGAAGGCTGCCTTTCGCTGCCCAATCAATATGCCGATGTCACGCGGCCGGCGCGGGTGCGGGTACGTTTTCATGATCTTGCGGGAAAATCGCAGGAAATCGATGCCGACGGGCTATTTGCCGCCTGTCTTCAGCATGAAATCGACCATCTCGATGGCATTCTGTTCATCGATCGCCTCTCGCCGCTCAAGCGCAACATGATTTTGCGTCGCCTCGCTAAGGAGCAACGTCAGAAAGCGGCGGGTTGAGCCATGCGCCTCGCGGTGATGGGGAGTGCCGCTTTCGCCATCCCGGCGCTGCACGCGCTCCGCGAGGCTGGGCACGAAATCGTTGCCGCCTACAGCCAGGCGCCGCGCCCGGCCGGGCGCGGGCAAAAGCCACGCCCAGCGCCCTTGCATCAGGCGGCGGCGGCGCTTGGCATTCCCGTCCGCACGCCGATCTCGTTACGCGATTCGGCCGAGCAGGCGGCCTTCGCCGCTTTGGCCCTCGATGCCGCTGTGGTCGCGTCCTATGGGCTGATCCTGCCGCCCGCCGTGCTGGCCGCGCCGCGCCGCGGATGCCTCAACATCCATGCCAGTCTGTTGCCGCGCTGGCGTGGGGCGGCGCCGATCCAGGCGGCGATTCTCGCAGGTGATCGCGAAACCGGCGTCACCATCATGCAGATGGAGGCCGGGCTCGATACCGGGCCGATCCTGCTGCAAGAGGCGGTGCCGATCGGGCCGGAGACGGATGCTCCAGCCTTGCACGACACCCTCGCCGCGCTTGGCGCGCGTCTTTTGCTCCGGGCGCTTGCCGAAAACCCGCGACCGCAGCCGCAGCCGCCCGGGGCGACCTATGCCGCGAAGCTGCGGCGCGAGGATGGGCATATCGATTGGCGCCGCCCAGCCGAGGCGATCGGCCGGCAAATCCGCGCACTCAATCCCTGGCCCGGCACTTTTACCACACTGACTGGCGCAACATTGGCCGGCACCGAGGCTCCGGCCACGACACTCAAAATCCTCGCCGCCACGATCGATGCGCGCGCAGCTTTGGCGCCACCTGGAACCGTGATCGATGCCGAACTCGGTATCGCCTGCGGGGAGGGCGTTTTGCGCCCGCTCCGGGTGCAATGGCCGGGGCGGAGCGCGCTCGCGGTCGCGGAATTTCTGCGCGGCCATCCGATCGCGCCGGGGCGCCGGTTTGCCTGATGGCGGATTTCGCCTTGCTGATCGAGTATGACGGCGCCCCCTTCGTCGGCTGGCAGAAGCAAGGGGCTGGGGTTTCGGTCCAGGGCGTCGTCGAGGAGGCCGCGCGGCGGCTCAATCATGACGCGCCGGTCGCGTGCTTCGTTGCTGGGCGCACCGATGCCGGGGTGCATGCGGCAGGGCAGGTCGCAGGCATCACGCTCGCCGACGGCTGGGCGCCGGAGCGCTTGCGCGAGGCGCTCAATTATCATCTTCGCCCGCACCCCGTCGCTATTCTCCGCGCCGCGCCGGCGCCGGAGGGGTGGCATGCACGGTTTTCCGCGATCGGAAGAGCCTATCGCTACCTCATCTCGAACCGGGCGGCGCGGCCGGCGCTCGCCGCCGGGCGGGTGTGGCATGTGCCGCGGCCGCTCGATGACGCGGCGATGGCGGCGGCGGCAAAGACATTGCTCGGCCGGCACGATTTTACGTCCTTCCGCGCCAGCGCCTGTCAGGCGAAAACGCCGATCCGTACGCTCGATCGGCTGGATGTGGTGCGCGAGGGCGATCGCATCGCCATCATCGCCGAGGCACGGAGCTTCCTCCACCACCAGGTGCGCAACATGGTGGGGACGCTGAAGCTGGTCGGGGAAGGGCGCTGGCATATCGACGATGTTGCGCGCGCGCTCGCCGCGCGCGATCGCGCCGCCGCCGGCCCAACCGCGCCGCCGGCCGGGCTTTGCCTCACCGGCGTGCGCTACCCGGTGCCGCTCGATCCATTTACCGAGGCGGCGTGAGCGCGCCTCGCGCCGTTTTTCTTCAGCCGCCCGCCGCTTTGGCCGGCGGTTTCGCGTCGTTGGCGGCGGCTTGGTTCAGAACCGTGCTGATGGTCTCGCGCAGCACCATGACGCGGACATTGGGCGCGATCTCGACCTCGACCTCGTTCGTGCCTTCGCGCAGTTTCTGCACCGTCGCGAGGATACCGCCCGCCGTCACCACCCGATCGCCGCGCTTGAGGGCGGAAAGAGCGCGTTTCAGCTCCTTCTGCCGCTGCTGCTGCGGGCGGATGAGCAGGAAATAAAACACCCCGAAAATCAAGACGAGGGGCGCGAACTGGGTCGCGTTCGCCATCAGGGCGTTGGCGCTTTGGGCGTAGGCGGGGGTGATCAGGGAGAAGGAGAGGGACATGGGGGGATCTTTCCGGGTTGCCGAAGCTTGGCGCGGACCATAGTTTGCCGGCCCTTCGCGTCAAGTTTTCTTCCCATCATAGGACCGAGCATGGACCCGCGCCTCACCGAAGCCGCTCTCCGCATCGCCGATGCGCTCGAGCGCCTCGCCCCACCCCGCCCCGCCGCCCTTGATCTCGCCCCGGCAGACGCTTTCGTCTGGCAGCCGGAGAGCAAGCACCTGCACCCCGTCGCCACGGTCTCGCGGGTTGCGATCGGCCTCCTGCAGGGGATCGACCGACAGAAAACCCTGCTTTTGGAGAACACGCTCCGGTTTGCCGCCGGTTTTCCGGCCAATAACGCGATGCTGTGGGGCGCGCGCGGGATGGGCAAATCCTCGCTCGTGAAAGCCGCCCACGCCGAGGCCAACGCGCGCGCGGCCGGCAGCCTCGTTTTGATCGAAATCCATCGCGAGGATATCGCAACCTTGCCCGATCTTCTCCGCGGCCTTCGCGGCCAGAGCCGGCGGATTCTGATTTTTTGCGACGATCTTTCCTTCGAGCGTGAGGATGCAGACTATAAGGCTTTGAAATCGGTGCTCGATGGCGGGATCGAAGGCAGGCCCGAGAATGTGCTGTTCTATGCCACCTCCAACCGCCGCCACCTGATGCCGCGCGACATCATCGAGAACGAACGCGCGACGGCGATCAACCCCTCGGAAGCGACGGAGGAAAAAGTCTCGCTCTCTGATCGCTTCGGGCTTTGGATCGGCTTTCACAATTGTGATCAGGATACATTCTTCGCGATGATCGAGGGGTATGCCGGGGCGCTGGCGCTTCCGATCACGGCGGAGGTGCTGCGAGCTGAGGCGGTGGAATGGTCGGTGACGCGCGGCGGGCGGAGCGGGCGAGTCGCTTGGCAGTTCATTCAAGATCTCGCCGGCCGGCTCGGGGTGCGCGCGAAAGTCTAGAAGAAATTTGTTCTTTTCTTAAAAAAAGAACCAAAAAATTTTCATCCATTGCGGCAGTGCCTGCGGCACCGCCGCTCCGAGGAAACAGGAAAAAAAGTCTTTTTGCTTCTTTTTCTTCAGAAAAAGAAGATTTTTACTTTATAATTTTGAAATTCAGGTCCCTAACCGCGCCTCTGTTCATCCGCCGCGCGGGGTGGCAGAGTGCCGTCCTTCGCGGAATTCGGGGGAGAAACGGTCATGACAGACAATGGATCGCGGCGCTTGCGCAGCCGGCGGTGGTTCGATGACCCGCATGATCCGGGGATGACGGCGCTCTATGTCGAGCGCTATCTCAATTTCGGCTTAACGCGCGAAGAACTGCAATCGGGCAAGCCGATCATCGGCATCGCTCAGACCGGCTCCGACCTCTCGCCTTGCAACCGCCATCACCTTGATCTCGCCTCCCGCGTCAAAGATGGCATTCGCGAGGCGGGCGGCGTGCCGCTCGAATTTCCGCTGCACCCGATCCAGGAGACCGGCAAGCGCCCGACCGCGGCGCTCGATCGCAATCTCGCCTATCTCGGCCTCGTTGAGGTGCTGCACGGCTATCCGCTCGATGGCGTCGTCCTCACCACCGGCTGCGACAAGACGACGCCGGCCTGCTTGATGGGGGCGGCGACGGTGAACATCCCGGCGATCGTGCTCTCTGGCGGGCCGATGCTCGATGGCTGGTGGCAGGGGCGGCTTTCGGGCTCGGGCACCATCGTCTGGGAGGGGCGAAAGCTCTACGCCGAGGGCAAGATCGATTACAATCAGTTCATGGACATGGTGGCGTCGTCCGCGCCCTCGGTCGGGCATTGCAATACCATGGGCACGGCGACCTCGATGAACAGTCTCGCCGAGGCGCTCGGCATGTCGCTCCCCGGCTGTGCTGCGATCCCGGGTCCCTATCGGGAGCGCGGGCAGATGGCCTATGAGACCGGGCGGCGGATCGTCGCCATGGTGCATGAGAATCTCCGCCCCTCCGATATCATGACCAAAGCGGCGTTCGAGAACGCGGTGGTCGCGGCGGCGGCACTCGGCGCCTCATCCAATTGCCCGATCCACATGATCGCGATCGCGCGCCACATGGGCGTCGAGCACACGCTCGATGACTGGCAGCGTCTGGGGCCGGAGATTCCGCTGCTCGTCGATTGTCAGCCCGCCGGGCGCTTCCTCGGCGAGGCATTTCACCGCGCCGGCGGCGTGCCGGCGGTGATGAGGGAACTGCTCGCCGCCGGCAAGCTCGACGGCTCGGTGATGACGGTGACGGGGCGGACGCTCGCCGAGAATCTTGCCTCCGTGCCCGAGCCCGATCGCGAGGTGATCCGGGCCTATGACAAGCCGCTCCGCGAGCGCGCCGGATATGTCGTGATGTCGGGCAATCTCTTCGAGAGCGCGGTGATGAAGACCAGCGTGATCGACGCTGCCTTCCGCCGCCGCTTCCTCTCCGACCCCGCCCACCCGGACGTGTTCGAGGGCAAGGCGATCATCTTCGAGGGGCCGGAGGATTATCACGCCCGGATCGAGGATCCGGCGCTCGGCGTGGACGAGCATTCGATCCTGATTATTCGCAATTGCGGCCCGGTTGGGTATCCGGGCAGCGCCGAGGTGGTGAACATGCAGCCGCCGGCAGCCCTTCTGAAGCGCGGCATCGATGCGCTGCCGACGATGGGCGACGGGCGGCAATCGGGCACGTCCGGCAGCCCCTCGATCCTCAACGTGACGCCGGAGGCGGCGGTCGGCGGCGGGCTCGCGCTGTTACGCAGCGGCGATCGCATCCGTGTCGATCTCACCAAGCGTCGCGTCGATGTTCTGCTCGAT
>JAJYXY010000024.1 GCA_021801465.1 Pseudomonadota bacterium | reverse complement strand
CTGATCGGCGCCGCCGTCATCGTGAGCTGGTCGGTGACCCTGATCCGCGCGAGCGGCGCGGTGCTGCTCGATATGACGCCCGATCCCGAGGCCGCGGCCAGTATCCGCGAGGTGCTCGAACGCGACGGGGCGCGGGTGCGCGATCTCCATGTCTGGCGGGTCGGGCCGGGGCATCTCTGCGCCGTGGTTTCGATCGCCAGCGCGGCGCCGCTGAGCCTCGATGAATATCGCCGCCGCCTCGGGGCGACCGCCGGGCTCTCGCATCTCACCATCGAGATCGAGCCGGCCTAGCATGAGGGCGTGAGGGCGGATGCTCCATTTGCAAAAACTCGCGGTCGGGATCAGCGATCGCGCCCATCTCGCGGCGGTGCAGGCCGAGCGCGCCGCGGCCCATCCGCCGCTCCGCCATCTCACGCGCCATGTTCCCAAACGCGCGCCTGAAATTCTCGCTGGCGGCTCGCTCTATTGGGTGATCGCCGGCACCATGTGCGTGCGCCAGCGCATCGTCGCGATCGCGGCGACGCGGCGCGAGGACGGCAGCGCCGCCTGCGCGATCACGCTCGACCCCACGCTTTTCCATGTCGCCGCGCGGCCGGTCAGGGCGTTTCAGGGCTGGCGCTATCTCGCGCCCGAGCAGGCGCCGCCCGATCTCGCCGAGGGTGGCGAGGATGCGGCGCTGCCGCCCGCTCTGGCCGAGGCGTTGCGCGCGCTCGCCCTACTCTGATCGGCGTTGCCTGCATGACAAATTCGTGTCTGGCCGCTTGACGGCGGGACAAAGCTCGGAGAGCGTGCGGCCATGACCGATCCCCTTGCGCTTCATCGCGACATCCTCACCCTCGACAGCCATATCGATATTCCCTGGCCCGACGGTCCCGACCCGTTCAGCGAAAGCGATCGCCGCGTCGATCTGCCAAAAATGCGCCGTGGCGGGCTCACCGCCGGCTGTTTTGCCGCCTATGTGCCGCAAACACGGCGCGATGCCGACAGCCAGCAAGCGGCGTTTCTGCGCGCCCAGACGATGTTGCAGGCGATCCGCTCCATGGGCCGCTCGCATGAGGGGATTCGCGCCCGCATCACCGAGACCGCCGCCGAGGTCGAGGCGGCGTGGCGCGAGGGGGTGATCAGCATCATCCCGGTGGTCGAGAACGGCCAGGCGATCGGTGGCGATCCCGGCAATCTCGGGGCGCTCCGGGCGCTTGGCGCGCGCTATATGACGCTTACCCATAATGGCCACAATGATCTCGCCGATGCCGCCATCGCACGGCGCGATCTCGCCGATCCGCCGTCCCAGCATGGCGGCCTCTCGCCGCTTGGGCTGACGGCGATCGCCGAGATGAACCGCCTCGGCATGCTGGTCGATGTCTCGCACAGCGCCAAGACGACGATGCTGCAAGCGGTTGCCGCCTCGCGCACGCCGGTGCTGGCGAGCCATTCCTGCATCCGCGCGCTCTGCGATCATCCGCGCAATCTCGATGACGAGCAGCTCGATGCGCTGCGCGCCAGCGGCGGGCTCATTCAGATCACCGCCATGCCCTCGTTCCTGCGCGCCAAGGGCAGCGCCGAGAGCGTGACGGTTGCCGATTTCGTCGATCACATCGACTACGCGGCGCGGCGCATCGGCGTCGCCCATGTCGGGATTTCCTCGGATTTCGACGGCGGCGGCGGGATTTCCGGCTGGTCGAATGCGGCCGAGAGCGCCGCGATCACCGTCGAGCTGGTGGCGCGCGGCTATGGCCGGGCGGAGATTGCGGCGCTGTGGGGCGGCAATTTCCTCCGCCTGTTGCGCCGCGCCGAGGAAATCGCGCGCTGAGACGGGGATGCTCACAGAAACCACCGACCGTCTCCGAATGTTTCCTCTTACAGGATGGCACCCCGCGCCGATGATGCACCGTGTTTCCATCGCTCTTCTTTCGGTTTTTTCGCTCATGGCGGTATCGGCGGCGGCGCGCGCCGATTCCTCCGATCTCCCGCCCGCCGATCCCGATGCGATCGTCACCTTCCAGTGGGAAAATGCTTCGATCACCAGCAACCCGCCGCCCGATCGCTATTATTTCAATGGGCTCTATCTCGGCTATGTCTCGCCGACCGGGGATGTGCCGAATTTCGCGAGCGAGATCGGCCGCGCGCTCTGGGGCGCTGGTCAGCAGCGCGTCTCGATCGACATCCAGCAGCAGATGTTCAGCCCCGCCGCGACCGACGCGCGGCCGCCGCCGGCGGGCGACGAGCCCTATGCCGGCACGTTGATGGGCAATTTCTCGCTGATCCAGGACACCAATGACTGGCGCAGCATTCTTGGCGTCGATGTCGGGACGATCGGCGAGGCGGCGCTCGCCGAGCAGACGCAGAACTGGTTTCACAACCTGATCGGCCAGCGCCACGATCTCGGCTGGGGCTATCAGATGCCGGACGAGCCGGTGCTGCAATTCGAGAGTTCACGCATCTGGCGCATCTCGACCGGGCATATCGGCGGACTCGAGACCGATATTCTGCCCAATGCCACGGTCGGGGTCGGCAATCTTTGGATCTATGGGCTGGCTGGTGGCGTAGTGCGGATCGGCCAGGGGCTCGCGTCCGATTACGGCGTCGCCCGCCTCGATCCGGGCATGTCGGGCGGTGCGGCCTATACGCCGGTCAAGCCGTTTGACTGGTATTTCTTCGCCGGCGCCGACGGCCAGGCTTGGCTCTATAACGCAACGCTGGCCGGCGAGCCGTTCCAGACGACGCCGAGTGTCGGCGAGCGAACCTTCGTCGGCGAGTTGGAGGCCGGCGTTGCCGTCATCGTCGATGGGGTGCGGGTGTCCTACACCCAGGTCTTTCAGACCCAAACATTTTACGGCGAGCATGGTGGGCTGCACCAATGGGGCTCGCTCGTCGCGTCGTTCCGTTTTTGAATCCTTGGCCGCTTTTGAACCCTTGGCGCGCGGCGCCCGCAACGCGCGCCCCTCAGCCGGCTATACTCGTGAAGGGGAAACGATAATCGAACGGGGAGGGAACAGGCTTGGCACTTCCTTTCCGCTCGTCGCAGGTGAGAATGATGGAAAAAAACGCGTCCGGCGTCAGCGAGGCTTTTTCCAGGATCGGCGGATAGAGGCCGAGCGCGTTTTCATCGGCCCAGCGGTCGAGAATGAAACGATAGACGACATCGACGAAACGCGCGCAGCCCATGCTCTGACACTGGCGCGCGAGATCGAATTGCGCGAGATGGGTCAGAATGTCGTCATCGCTCCAGCTTTCGCGAGCGCGCGGGCTTGCCGGAAGCATGGCGCGGCGCTCTGGCGCGGCGGGAAGGAGAAGCGGCGGGAGGTCGCCGATCTCGACCGCCGCCGCTGGCGCGTCATGGGGGATGCGCAGCGAAAACATATGCTCGCCCGGCGGCAATGGGCGGCGGAGGCGCGCGAAAAACCCGCAATGGCCGAGCCCTTTGCCGGCTTGCAGGAGATCACGGCGATAGCTATCGGCGATAGCCTCGCCGATCACTTCGTTTTGCCATAAAACCTGAACTCTGTGGCGCGCGATGACACCGCTGCGGCACGCCCAGCCGGCGATGAACCCGTCGCGGGTAAAGCCATCGAGACCCCCCTCGAAAGGTTGCGCCAAATCCGCCTCAGCCGCACCTTCCTCGGCGTGTGACGCGGGCGGCGTTGCATGTGCACTCATGGAAGAAAAAACATCGCGCCCTTGCGAAGGCTCTGAGTTCTCGGCATAAACCAACGGTAGAGATGAGCATATCCGGTTTTCGGGAGGAAATCATCACGATTTCCGTCACGTTCGCGCCAGAGAAGAGCCAGGCTCATTGTTCGCGGCTTATCGCGCGCACGGGTGTGCGCGGGGCGGGATGGCGCAGGATCTAACCTCACCGCCGCGGGAGATGGCGCGCTTTGCCGAAAGCGAGGCGGCCAGCATGCCCCCGGCACTCGCCGAAAGCAGCCTTATCGTTGCCAGCGCGCCGCTCATCCCGAGCGCCGCCAGCGCCGTGATGGCCCTTTTCGATCACACGCCGCGCCAGGTGCTGTTCGGCTGGGAGGCGCAGCTCCAGGCCTTTGCCCGCCATCTCGCCGGCCTCGGGCGGCCCATCTATCTCATCCCCGCGCCAGAGATTTTCTCGACCGCCGAAAACATCGCCCACATGGCGGAGACGACCGGCTGGGACGGCCGTGGCACGCTTACCCATCTTCGCTTCGGCACGCCCTATTACGCGCGGGTCTTGAAGGGCGCGCAAAATGTCATGGTGCTGGCCGAGCATCGCATCACCTTGCCGCTGACCCCAACCTATCATCCCTTTGCCGCCGGCAACCGCCTGCCAGCGGCGATGGCGCGTTTGGCGCTCTATCAGCCGCAAAATTTCCGCCCGTGCGGGGCGGATGGGCGCGCACTCCCGGCGGACATCCTCGCCCGCGGGTTCGCGACCGCCGATTTGCCACCGCGCGCGGAAAAAATCGCCCCCCCGCGCCCTTCTGGCGGCACGCCGAGCGGCCTCATCGCCCGTTCCTTCGCCGAATATGACCCTGCCTTGTGGCCGACAGCCTGGCATCTCGGCGAAGGGGGGCACCAAGCCCCCGGCGCCGGCGGCGCGCCTTTGCGCGACTGGCGTGGCGCCATCACCCTGCGCGACGTTGCCCGCGAGCGCGGCGAGGCCGCGCCGCCGTTCGTCATGGTGCCGTGGAATCTCGCCCATCCCGCGAGCATCGTCGGCGATCTCGTGGAAAAGCTCGCGCGCGCCGGCGGACTTGCCGCGACCGGGCTGCGGCTGGTGCTGTTTCCCTATAACGAGACCGAGACCGCGCTTGCCACCATCAACGCCGTCGTCGATGGCGCCCGGGCACGGCTTGCGGCAACACCCGGCGATCTCCGCCACCTGTTTCTTGCCCGCCTCGTCCGGCATGTCGCCTGTCCACTTTTGCCGTCGCTGTTCGATGTCGCTTGGCTCGAGGCCGAGGCGCCGGATCGGCTATGGACCGAACGGCGGCTCGCCGCGCTTGGCCTCCCTGCCGCCCTCCTCGCCACCAGCGAGACAGTAGCGCGTGAGACGCCGCCCGCTATTCTCGCGCCGCGCTTTTCCCTCCCCGCCGATGAGGAGCGGCTGGTGGCGACCGATGACCAGTTTGGCGAAAGGCTCTTTCATGTCGGCACGCTCTCGGCGCGCGCCCTCGCCGAGGCGATCGCTCAATCGCGCGCGATGCACGCGGGCGAAGCGGTGGGGCAGCGCGCGGGCGGCGGCGAGGCTTTTATCACCCCTGGCAAGAAGCACCCGCCCGCACACCCCGGCGAGGCCGCCACCGCCGCACCCTCTAGCCAGCCCTCGCTTGGCCGCCGCGATCGGCCTCGCGCGAAGCCGCCCGGGAAGATGCCGGCGGGAGGCGGCGCTGCGCCAGCCGCAAAATCGGCGCCACAGGCGCAAGATCTCCCATGATAGCGCGCAAAGAAATCGCTGAATGGTGTGCGCGGAGGGTTGGCGGCGCGGCTCTGCGCATCATCGGGCTCATACTAACCGGCCGCCCGCGAACGATCCGTCGATCTTTCGGCCTGCTGGCATGAGCCCGCGTTTTGCCGCCATCGCCGCCGCGCTCGAGGCCGGCGACCATGCGCTTTATTATGACGTATCACCGCTTTTCGAGGAACATTGGACCGGCATCCCCGTCGTTGCCGCCGGGCTCGCGCGGGCGCTTTTGCGTTGGCTGCCAGGGTCGGTGCATTTTTTCTTTGAGCATCATCGCGTCGCGCGCGCCGCCGTGATCGATGCGCTCGGGCGCCAAAGCGGGCTTTTCCTCAACCGTGATTTCTTCCGCGGGCCGGCCCAGGATGGCCGTCTGCCACCGCTGGAGGGGCGCCGGCGCGCGATCGGCCTCTACCCCTCGGTCAAGCGCGTCACCCAGATTTTTCCCCTCGAGTGCAGCCTCTATCACGATCTTTCGACCCTGATCACGCCGCATTTTCACGTCATCGAGAATATTCGCCACCACCAAAAGGGGCTCGTCGACGATCTCCGCACCAACGCCCTGACCTTCGGTGTCTCGCAAGCAACGGTCGATGATCTCAAAGCCTATCTCGGTGCGCCGGAGGATCGTGTCTTCGTCGCCCATAACGGGGTCTCCTGGCCGGATTGGTATGCGGTGCAGGCGCCCAATATGCCGGTGCCGTTCGATGGCGATCCCTATTTCCTCGTCCTCAGCACCCGCGAGCCGCGCAAGAATATCGGCTGCGTGTTCGAGCTTCTCGCCCTGTTTCCGGAAATCCTCGAAACCACCCGCGTCGTCATCGCCGGGCGCGCCGGCTGGCTTTTAGAGACACAATCACCGCCCGCGGTGCTTGCGAAGGCGCTCGCGGAAGGGCGGCTCGTATTTCCCGGCTTCGTCTCCGATTTCGATAAATATCTGCTATTGCGCGGCGCCGAGGCGACGATCTACCCCTCGTTTTTCGAGGGCTTCGGCCTGCCGATTTTGGAAAGCCTCTCGGCGGGGACGCCGGTGATCGCGTCGTTCAGCTCCTCCTTGCCGGAAATCGGCCATGAGGCGTGCCTTTATTTCGACCCGTTTTCGCCCGAAAGCCTCTATCGTGTGGTGCGGGAGGTGCAGGAGAACCCACCCAAGCGGCGGGCCGAGTTCATGGCCCGCGCCCGCGCGATCACCGCGCGGTTTTCGTGGGACAATATGCTGCTCGCGATCATGGAGCCGCTGGCGGCGTATCTCGCTGGTCATACCAGCCTGCCGAAGAAATGACCGCGGGTTTGACGGTGGCCGGCGGGGATAAGGATGATCTTGCGCAGCCGCCGCACCAACCCCGCGCGCTTGATTTTGCGCAGAGCCGCCACACCAACCCTGCGCGCAGGCCGATCAGCCAGATCGCTGCGCGGTATCAGCCCCATGAAACGTCGCGAGCTGGCAGCGTTGGGCGCCCGATGGGGTGAAATTCGCCGGATCGAGCCAGGCGGCAAAGGCCGCTCTGCGCGCCGGCCACTCCTGATCGGTGATCGCATACCAGGCGGTATCGCGGCTGCGGCCTTTATAGACCACGGCCTGGCGGAAAATCCCCTCGAAGGTGAAGCCCAAGCGTTGCGCAGCACGGCGCGACGGCGCGTTCAGACTATCGCATTTCCACTCATAGCGCCGGTAGCCGAGTTCATCGAAGGCGCGGCGCATCATCAGGAATATCGCCTCGGTGGCGGCGGGCGCGCGCTTGAGGGGGTCGGTAAAGAGAATATGCCCGACCTCGATCACGCCGTTGCCGCGGTCGATGCGAAGATAGGCGGCGAGCCCGACCGCGCGGCCATCGGGCAGCAGGATCGCGTGAAACAAGGGATCGCCCTCGGCGCGGCGCCAGGGCACGGCACAGCTCTCGAGCCAGGCTTGAAACGCCTCCCGCCCCGCCGGCCGCTCGGCCCCGAGATAGGTCCAATCCCGCGCATCCGGCGCCAATTGGTCGGCAGCGAAGAGATCATCGCCGTGGCGCGCCGGATCAAGCGGCGCGATGCGGCAAAACCGCCCCGCCATTGCGGTTTGTGGCGGATGCGGGCGCGGCGACCAACCCTCGAGCGGGCGGCCGATCGGCTGGCCAAATGCGTTGTGCTCCGAATCCAAACCCGATCTCCTTCAGCCGCGGGGGCGAAATTGGTTGGTGACAAGCGCGCCGAGACCCCCGGCGAGCATCAGGAAAGCCATCGGCCGCGCCGTGCCGTCATTGATGAGGCCAACAGCGGTGCTGAACAGCGCGCCGAGCAGGAATTGCCCCGTTCCCATCAGCGCCGAGGCGCTCGCCGCTTGCGCCGCGTGGCGTGAGAGCGCGCCGACGGTGGTTGTTGGCATCAGAAAACCGAGCGCGGCGAGATAGGTAAAGAGCGGCACCGCCAGCCCCGGCACCCGACCCCACCCAGTCATGGCATCGAGGGTGAGCAGCATCGTCGCGAGGGCAGCGGCGGCGACAGCGGTTGTGATCACGCGGTCGGTGCCGAAACGCGGCAGCAAGCGGGCATTGACTTGAGCGGCGAAAATGAATCCCGCCGCATTGATGCCAAACAACATGCCGTAATGTGTCGGGCTCACATGATACTCGGCGATATAGGCCGCCGGCGAGCCGCCGAGATAGGCAAACAGCCCCGCCATGGCAAAGCCGCCGCAGAGCGCGTTGGTCACAAAGCGCCCCTCGCGCCCAATCGCCGCATAGCGCCGGAGCAAACCAATCGGGCCCAAGCGAATGCGCCGGGTCGCGGCCAGGGTATCGGGGAGGAAGCGCCAGACCAAAAGCGTGCAAATCCCGCCATAGACGGCGGCGATCCAGAAAATCAGCCGCCAACTGGCGAAGGCGAGAACGGCGCCGCCAGCGGCCGGGGCCAGAATCGGCACCACCCCCATCACCAGCATCAGCCGCGACAAAATCCGCGCCGCCTCATGCCCATCGGCGAGATCGCGCACGACCGCGCGCGGCACCACCATGCTCGCCGACCCGCCGATCGCGGCCAGCAGCCGATAAAACGAAAAGCTCCAAAGCCCGCCGGCAAGCGCGCAGCCGAGCGACGCACCGGCGTAAATCGTGGTGCCAATGAGGAGCGGCGCGCGCCGGCCGAAGCGGTCAGAGAGCGATCCATGCGTGATCTGGCCAACGGCAAGGCCGATGAACCAGGCGGCAAGCGTGATCTGCGCGCTCCCGGCACCGCCACCGAAATCGGCCTCGATCAGTGGAAACGCGGGAAGATACATATCGGTCGATACCGGGCCGACAGCCGTCAGCACGCCGAGCAGCAAGGTCAGCCAGATCGGCACGATCATGCCGGGACGCGCGCGACAGAGAGAAGCGTGTGCATGTTTTTCATCCCGGCTCGGCAGAAGCGCCCCGGCAAAAAATGCCGGCGCGGCGACGTCGCGCGACGAGGTTGCGCGACGACGTGGGGAGACTTAGCCCTCGGCGCGGCAGGGTGGCGAGCACAAAATTCTGGCATGAGGTTTGCGTCTCCGGCTTTGCCCAAAAGAATGGAGACCTCGCCATGATCAGCCACTTCTCTCACCGGATCTTGACGCAAGGCTGGACGACGCCCGCCGGCTCCAGCAACGCCGATCTCTATGCGGCGCAGAGCGCGCAGAAAAACGCCCCCGCCAACTCGGCCGCGGCGATGGCAACGAATGTCAGCGCCGCCGCTGGCCTCGGCGCCAGCGCCTCGCCCTTCGCCGCAGCGATGGAGGAGGCGAGCGCGGGCGGTGGCACGATGGCCGATGACGGCGGTAGCGATTCGGCGGATGGCGCGGATGGCGCAGCCTCGCCCCAGCAGCTCGCCCTTGCCGGGCCCCTGCTCGGCCATCACCATGGCTCGATCCTCAGCGGCACGCGCACGGAGACCGATCCCAAAGCGACGCCGGGCCAAGGATCGGCCCTCACCGCGCCATCTTCTGTGAAAAGCGCACTCCAGACCTATCAAACGATCGCCCGCGGCCTTCATTGAAACCGCCAGCGGCCTCTTGGTCCCGCCGCTTCTTACGCCTGTCGCCAGATCGGGTCGGTGATCTTGCCGAGGAAGGCGGCATGGGCGGCGAGTTCCTCGGCGCTGGCGACGATCGGGCGCGGCGTGCGCGCGCCGTGATGGGTATAGGTGATCGCCGGCGAAGCGGCCGCGCCATCGGTCTCGAGATCGAGGCCGCGCTGGCGCCCGCCGGTAAGCTCGACATAGACCGCGGCGAGGAGCTGGCAATCGAGCAAGGCGTTGTGGGTGGTGCGCGCCGAGAGATCGATACCAAAGCGCCGGCACAGCGCATCGAGGCTGTTGGGGAGTCCCGGAAAGCGCGTTTTGGCCAGCGCCAGCGTATCAACCATGCGCCCGCGATCGAGCGGGGCACGGCCGAGGCGGGCGAGTTCGGCATCGAGAAAGCCGAAATCGAACGCAGCGTTATGGGCAATCAGCGGACCCTCGCCAAAAAACGCCAGCACGGCATCGGCGATCTCGCCAAAGCGCGGCTTTCCCGCGACATCGCGCGCGGTGATGCCGTGGATTTTGATCACCTCCTCCGGAATGTCACGCTCGGGATCGATCAGGGCGTGGAAATGCCGCCCGGTCGGGAGATCGTTGATCAGCTCGAGGGCGGCGATTTCCAAAACGCGATGCCCTTGCGCGGGGTCGATGCCGGTGGTCTCGGTGTCGAACAAAACGGCGCGGGTCATCGGCGGAGTTCCAGCATGAAGCGGCGAAGCTGCCGCCAGGCGTGATGGCGGGAAAGTCCGGTGCGGATGACGATATCGGCGCGCCGGCGCTTTTCGCGGTCTGGCATCTGACGGGCGAGAATGGCGTCGATCTCGGCCGCGCTCATCTGGCCGCGCGCGGCGACCCGGGCGCGTTGGACGCGCGCGGGGGCGGAGACGACGACGACGCAATCGACCCGTCGATCGCCGCCGGTCTCATAGAGCAGCGGAATATCGAGAATGGCGGCGGGTACGTGGCGGCGGCGCGCGGCGTGGAGAAACCGGCGCTCGGCGGCGCGCACCAGCGGGTGGATGATCGCCTCGATCTGGCGCAAGCCCCCCGGGCTGCCCAGCACGTCGGCGCGTAGCCGCGCACGGTCGATCACGCCATCCCGCACGGCGTCGGGAAAGAGGGCGGCGATGCGCGGCACGGCGGCCCCGCCCTTGGCCTGAAGGGCGCGCACCGTCTGATCGGCATCGAAGACGGGAAAATGGGCGCGGCGGAAGAGCGTGGCGGCGGTGGATTTGCCCATGCCAATCCCCCCGGTCAGGCCGATCAGGCGCATGGTGGGGCCAATAGATCATCGGCGACGAAGCGATAAAGCGCGGCATCGACCTCGGGGGTGACGCCGAACCAGGCGGCAAATCCCGCGACGGCCTGATGCAACAGCATCCCAAGCCCGCCAATGACGCGAAGCCCGCGTGCCCGCGCCGCACTCAGAAGCGGCGTCTCCAGTGGCACATAGACGATATCGGCGACGATTAGCGCCGCCGACGCGCCAGCGAGATCGAGCGCCAGCGGCGGATTGCCGCTCATCCCGGCATTGGTCGTGTTGACGACCAGCGCGTGATCGGCCAGCGCGTGGTTGCGCGCCGCCCACGGGACGACGCCGAGCCCCGGCAGAGCAGCAGCGAGTGCGCCCGCTGCCGCATCGCGCCGCGCCGTGACCGCGACCCGGCCGCCTTCCGTGAGCAACGCACTCGCGATCGCCCGCGCCGCCCCCCCAGCGCCGATCACCAAGGCGGGACCGGCGAGGGGGTCGACGCCTTCGGCGCGGAGATGGGCGAGAAACCCGACCCCGTCTGTATTGCTGCCAAGAATCCGCCCCGCGCGGAACACCAGGGTGTTGACCGCCCCGGCCTGCCACGCCGCTGGCGCGACCTCGTCGCAGAGCGCGAAGGCGCGCTCTTTGTGCGGCAGCGTGACATTGACGCCGGCAAAGCCAGCGGCGAGAAGCCCGCGCGTTGCGCGCTCAAAATCCTCCGCCCGCACGGCGAGCGGCACATAGGCGCCATCGATCGCGTAGCGCTCGAGCCAGAAGCCATGCAGGCGTGGCGAGCGGCTATGGGCGACCGGCCAGCCGACGACGCCGGCGAGCCGCGCTTTTCCCGTGAGAATCGGCATAAGCGCAGCAAACACGCGCCAACGCCAATGATCAAGGGCGCGCGATCAGCGGGATCCGTCTAAAATCTCTCGACGAAGGGGCGGAGTTCGACCTCGAAACTCCAAGCATTTTTCGGCTGCTGCAACGCATGGAGATAGCTCGCCGCGATCGCCTCGGGGTCGAGGAGGGAGTCCGGCGCCTCTGGCGGCGGCACGCGCTGTGCGCTTCTGATCCCGCCATCGATGACGAGATGCACGACATGGATTCCTTGCGGGTGCAACTCACGCGCCATGCTTTGCGCCAAGCCGCGCAAAGCGAATTTTCCCATCGCGAAGGGCGCCGAAAGCGCATAGCCCTTCACACTCGCCGACGCCCCGGTGAACCCGATCGCGCCACGCCCGCGCGCCAGCATCCGCCGCGCCGCCTGCTGGCCGACGAGAAACCCGCCATAGGCCGAAACCGCCAGCACTTCGGCAACCGCCGCCGGGTCGAGGTCGGCGATGGCCCCGCGCAGGCGCTGGCTCGGGTTGTAGATCACGCAATCGGGGATAAATCCCTGCCGGTCGGTCTCAGCGAACAGCGCCGCAACCGCATCCGGCCGCGCCGCATCGCACGCGAGCGCAATGCCGCCGATCTCGGCCGCCAGCGGCGCGAGCTTTGCCGCATTGCGCGCCGCCAGCGCAACCCGCGTCCCCTGTGCCGCGAGTTGGCGGGCGAGCGCGGCGCTCAGCCCGGCGCCGGCGCCCACGATCAATGCAGTTTGGAACCGCATGCCCGCCTCGCTCACAGGATCTCGCAGGCTTCGTCGAACTCAAAACGCGGGCTGCGCGGAAAGAGCACGCTTGGGTCGCCGTGGCCGAGATTGACCAGGAAATTGCTCCGCCAGCCGCGCCCGGCGAGGAACGCCTGATCGACCTTTTCGCGGTCAAACCCCGACATCGGCCCGCAATCGAGCCCCAGCGCCCGCGCTGCCATGATCAAATAGGCCCCTTGCAGCGTGCCGTTGCGAAAAGCCGTCTCCTCGGCGAGTGCCGGGTTGTTCGCAAACCACGCGCGGGCATCGGCATGCGGAAAGAGACGCGGCAAATGCTCGTAAAATCGCGGATCATGGGCGACGATCACAGTCACCGGCGCGGTCATCGTCTTTTCGACATTGCCCGGCGACAGCGCCGGCTTCAGGCGCTCTTTCGCCGCCGCGCCGCGGATAAAGAGGAACCGCGCCGGCGAGCAATTGGCCGAGGTCGGGCCCATGCGCAGGGTCTCGTAAATCTCGCGCAGAGTCTCATCGGAAACCGGCTGATCGGTCCATTTGAAATGGGTGCGCGCTTCGGTGAACAACGCCGCGCGTGCGGCCGGATCAAGACTCATACGTTAGACTCCCAAAGAAAACTTCTTTTTCTGGAAGAAAAAGAAGCAAAAAGACTTCTTTCCCGGTTTCTCGGAGCGGCCAATGCCCCACAACCGGCAGTGCCTACGGCACTGCCCAACGGACAAAAGTTTTTTGGTTCTTTTTTTCAAAAAAGAACCGCTTCCCTTGTTCTAAACTTCCACCTGCTCGACCGCGACGACTTCCGGGATATAGTGGCGAAGCATGTTTTCAACCCCGTGCTTGAGGGTCGCGCGCGAGGATGGGCAGCCGCTGCAAGCGCCCTGCATGTGAAGGCGCACGATCCCGTCACGATAGCCACGAAAGACGATATCACCACCGTCGCCGGCGACCGCCGGGCGCACGCGGGTATCGAGCAATTCCTTGATCTGGGAGACGATTTCGGCGTCCTCGGGGGAAACGTCCTCATCGGCTGCGTCCCCCTCGCCGGCAATCACGGGGCGGCCGGCGGCGAAATGCTCGACGATGACGCCGAGAATTTGCGGCTTCAGCGCATGCCATTCCAGCGCCTCGCCCTTGGTCACGGTGATGAAATCATGGCCGAGAAAGACGCGAGCAACGCCAGGAAGCGCAAACAGCGCCGCCGCCAGCGGGCTGCGTTCGGCGGCCCCGGGGGTCGCGAAATCGGCGGTACCGTGCGCCATGACGGCGCGGCCCGGGAGAAATTTCAGTGTCGCCGGATTTGGCGTGCTTTCGGTTTCGATGAACATGTCCTGACCGCCTGGCTTGATCCGCTATCGATGAGAGAAAGCGGACCAAGGCGGTCCGCTTAACTGATCACTAGATCGGTCACCCGCGCGGAAAAGGCAAGGGGGTCAATCGGCGAGTTCGCTTTCTTCCTCGCCGGCGGTCGCGAGCATGGCGTTGGCGACCACGCCCGATTGCTCGCGCACCTTGTGCTCGATCGCCGCCGCCATGTCGGGATGGTCGCGCAGAAACTGCTTGGCATTCTCGCGCCCCTGGCCGATGCGCTGGCTGTCATAGCTGAACCAGGCGCCGGACTTCTCGACGACATTGGCCTTGACGCCGAGATCGATGAGTTCGCCGACCTTGCTGATGCCTTCGCCATACATGATATCGAACTCGACCTGGCGGAACGGCGGCGCGAGCTTGTTCTTGACCACCTTCACCCGCGTCTGGTTGCCGACCACCGTCTCGCGGTCCTTGATCTGGCCGATGCGGCGGATTTCCATGCGGATCGAGGCATAGAATTTCAGCGCGTTGCCGCCGGTGGTGGTCTCCGGATTGCCGAACATGACGCCGATCTTGAGGCGGATCTGATTGAGGAAGATCAGCATCGTCTTGCCGCGCGAGACGCTGCCGGTGAGCTTGCGTAGCGCCTGGCTCATCAGGCGGGCATGGAGGCCGACATGCGAATCCCCCATCTCGCCCTCGAGTTCGGCGCGCGGCACGAGCGCGGCGACGCTGTCGATGGCGATGACGTCGACGACACCCGAGCGCACCAGGGTATCGGCGATCTCGAGCGCCTGTTCGCCGGTATCGGGCTGGCTGATCAGAAGATTATCGACATCGACCCCGAGCTTGCGGGCATAGGTCGGGTCGAGCGCATGCTCGGCGTCGATGAAGGCGCAGGTGCCGCCACGCTTCTGCGCCTCGGCGATGACATGGAGCGCGAGCGTGGTCTTGCCAGAGCTTTCCGGGCCGTAAATCTCGACGATGCGCCCGCGCGGCAAGCCGCCGATGCCGAGCGCGAGATCGAGCCCGAGCGAGCCGGAGGGAATGACCTCGATCTGCTCGTCGCCCCCTTTCGACCCGAGCCGCATCACCGCGCCCTTGCCGAAAGCCCGCTCGATTTGTGTCAGCGCCGCATCCAGCGCCTTAGTTTTGTCCATTGTGCCGCCGCTCCGCGTTGAGAAATGTCACTTAAATCCTTCATCAGGCGCGATTTTTAACCAGATCCACGCCCACCCGCAAGAGCGCGGCGCGGCCCGCGCCTCAGCCCGGCACGGCAGGCAAGGCGAGCGGCGCGAAGGCGGCAGGGG
>JAJYXY010000302.1 GCA_021801465.1 Pseudomonadota bacterium | reverse complement strand
TGGTCTGCACCTGCGCGCCGCTGGCCGACTACGCCGAAGCGGCGGAATGAAGGGAGAAGAAAGGGTTCTTTTTTGAAAAAAAGAACCAAAAAACTTTCAGATTTTTGGCGGAATGACGAACGGTGAGGCTGGGGGTCAGCGGAGTGTGCCGGCGCGCGCCCACCATTGGGAAGGCAAGCTGTGCGCCGCGTCCTCCGCCGCGCCGACGCTCGCGAACAAGCCAAAGCACGTCGCCCCCGAGCCGCTCATGCGGGCGAGCAGCACGCCGGGCAGGGCGCGCAACGCGGCGAGAACATCACCAATCGCCGGGCAAAGCGCGATCGCCGGCGCCTCGAGATCATTCCCGAGCGCGCCGAGGTCAGCCGCCATTGCCACCGCATCCGGCCAAGACGGCGGGAGGGAAGGAGGGCAAGAAAACGCGCCCTGCCGGCGCGCGAAAACCTGCCCCGTCGGCACCGGACTCCCTGGATTGACTAGGAGGAGGGCCGCTTCGGGCAAGCGCGGGGGAGGGGTGAGATGCGTGCCGACGCCGCTCATCCGTGCCGCGCGGGCATCGAGGCAGACCGGCACATCAGCGCCAAGCCGCGCCGCTATCGCCGGCAAATCAACCGCATCGAGCCCCCAGAGCCGCGAAAGGAGCCTAAGCGCAGCCGCCGCGTCGCTCGACCCGCCGCCAATGCCCGAGGCGATGGGGAGATTTTTTTCCAAGGAAAGCGCAACGCCTGGGATAATGTTAGCCGTTTCCGCGAGGATCCGCGCGGCGGCAAGCACCAGATTTTCATCCAAATTCCCGGCCAAATCCCCGGCAAAAGGGCCGTGAATGGCGAGCGAGAGATCAGCAGCCGGGTGAGCGCTAACTCTGTCCCCGATATCGGGAAACACCGCGAGACTATCGAGAAGATGATAACCATCCGCGCGCCGCCCGACGACGTGCAGGTAAAGATTGACCTTTGCCCGCGCACATTCGGCGAGCGCCCCCGCCGCGATCAATGCGCAGACTGCCGCGCCGTGTTGTCTTCGGCGGTGCTAGCAATGCCATTACTGGCAAGGCCCGCCTGTTTGAGCTTCGCCTGGATCCGTGCCGCTTCTTCCGCGTCGGGTTTGAACGTCAGCGCGAGATGCCACTGATAGGTGGCTTCGAGCTTGCGACCCGCCGCCCACAGCGCATCACCGAAATGGCCGTTGATCGTCGCATCCTCGGGCTCCATTTCGACCGCGCGCTCGAGCCAGTGCACCGCGCCGGCGGTATTGCCCTGACGCAGCAGCACCCAGCCGAGACTGTCGAGAATGGCGCCATCATTGGGGCGCAGCGCCACCGCTTTTTCGATCAGCTTCCGCGCCTCCGACAGATGCGTCCCCTGCTCGGCCCAGGAATAGCCGAGATAATTCAGAACATAGGGCTGATCGGGTGAGAGCTGGAGCGCGTGCTCGAAATCTGCCTGCGCCTTCGGCCATTGATGGGCGCGGTCATAGGCGATGCCGCGGGCGTAAAACAGCACCCAATCGCGCGGCTGAATTTCCTGGATGCGGGTAATCGCACCGTCATAGGCGGTGATCGCCTGGGTATATTGGTCCTTGTTGCGATAAATATCGCCGATTTGCGCGAGTGGCTCGGGCCGGTCGGGGAATTTTTTGGCGAGCGATTCGAGGATGCCGATCGCGGTGTCGGTATGGCCGAGCTGGTTTTCGATCGCCGCGCGGCGAAGATCGATGAGGCTTGAGAGCGGCGCGTCTTCCGGCACCGAGGCGAGAGTCTGCAAGGCGCTTTCCGGCTGCCCACCATCATCGAGCATATCCGCCATCATCAGCCGCGCCGCCGTGAAACGCGGCCGGAGATCGAGCGCGAGACGCAGGATGAGGAGGGAGAAATCTTCCGTCTCCGGCTGGCGGAGCGAGGCGGAGAGGGCAAGATAGGTCTCGGCGATGCCATCCACGGCGTTGGCGACCGGCCGCTCGCTGATATCGGATTCCAGCGCTGGCACCGCCATCGAGAGTGCGCTATCGCCCTGGCGCAGGCTCCTCAGGGTGCGCCGCGCCTCCTCCATCTGACCCTGGCGCGCCTGCCAGCTTGCGAGAATCTGCGCAAAACGAAGATTGGGCGCGGTAAACGCCGCTTGCGCCTGATCGTAATACCGCCCGGCTTCGGCATTGCGCCCAGCGAGATCGGCGATCAAGGCGGCATGCAAGGCATAGATGCCGCCGAGCCGCTTATTGGCGGTAAGTGGCTTCAAAATGTCGAGCGCGGCATCGGCGTGGCCCGCCCCCGTGTCGGCCCAGGCAACCAGCAAAGGCTCAAGAATTTGTGATATCCCCTGTTGCGGCAGTGCGAGGTAGCGCTGCTTCGCCGAATCCCAATCCCCTTGGCGTGCCGCTTCATCGGCCAGCAGCAACTGCGCTGCGGCGTTGTCGGGAAGCTTGGCCGCGAGCCGAACGGCCTCCGGCCGCCCGGCGAGAAGATTGGCGAGAAATGCCTGGCGCAGAAGCTGGCCATTGCCAGGATCATCGCTCAGCGCTGCGAGCAAGCGCTGCGCCGCGACATCGAGCGCGCCTTGGCTCATCGCGAACTGGCCGGCAAGATAATTGCCATAGGCGCTGCCAGACTCTCCCTGGCCGCCACCCGAGGGGGCGGTGGAAGACGCGGCACTCCCGGCGGCACAGGCGGAGAGCAGGGAGAGCGCGAGCAGCGCTGCGCGCGGGCGGAATGGGGACAGGGTTGCCAGTATTCTGTTCATGAGGCCCATACTAACAGCCGCATGATCGGCGCGCCATCTCCCCGGCACCTCACGAATGTTGCATCTCTGCGCGCCGATCGCAGCGCCCAAGCCCCGCTTCCCGACTTGAGTGGCCCGCTCGCCGGGTGCATCCTTGCCGCGAAATCAGGAAAATGGAGCTGCGCATGACCGATCTCGCCGATTTCGCCGCAACTGACCTCGCGCGCGGCTTTGAGCGCGGAGAATTTTCACCGCGCGACGCGCTTGCCGCCGTCGAGCGGCGAGTCGCCGCCGCCGAGCCCCGGCTTTGCGCGCTTTACGCCTATGATCCAGAGGCAGCGCGGATGGCGGCGGAGGAGTCGACGGCGCGCTGGCAGCGCGGCGCGGCGCGCGGGCCGCTCGATGGCGTGCCGGTGACGATCAAAGAGAATATCGCGACCAAGGGGGTACCGATGCCGCTTGGCACCGCAGCGAGCGCGCTCGTTCCCGCCGCCGAGGATGCGCCGCCGGCGGCACGGCTCCGCGAGGCTGGGGCAGTGATCCTCGGCAAGACCACGATGCCCGATTACGGCATGCTGTCCTCGGGCCTGTCGAGCTTTCATCCCCTGACCCGCAACCCTTGGAATCTTGCGCGCAATCCTGGCGGCTCGAGCGCCGGCGCGGCGGCGGCGGCGGCGGCGGGGTATGGGCCGCTCCATCTGGGCACCGATATCGGCGGCTCGGTGCGGCTACCCGCCGGCTGGTGCGGCCTTGTCGGCCTGAAACCGAGCCTCGGTCGGGTGCCGATCGACCCGCCTTATATCGGCCGCGCCGCCGGCCCCCTGACGCGGACGGTCGCCGATACCGCTTTGATGATGTCGGCCCTCAGCCGGCCGGACTGGCGCGACCATATGAGCCTCCCGCCCGCCGACATCCCCTGGCAAGACCTTGATATGTCGCTCAAAGGGCGGCGCCTCGGGCTGATGCTGGAGGCCGGTTTTGGCGATGCGGCGGAACCTGAGGTGAAGGCGGCGATCCTGGCTGCGGCCAGGCGCTTTGCCGCCGAAGGGGTGGAAATCATTGAAATACAGCCGTTTCTGACGCCCGAGATGATGGCCGGGCTCGATATGTTCTGGCGGGTGCGGGCCTGGGCGGACATCAAGGCGCTGCCGCCCGCGCGCGCGGCTAAGGTGTTGCCCTTCATCCACGCCTGGGCAGAAGGTGGCGCCGGCGCGAGCGGGCTTGATGTCTATCACGGCGTAAGCCAGATCATGGCGATACGCGCGGCTGCAGCGCGGGCCTTTCGAGGCGTTGATTTCGCCCTCTCCCCAACCGCGCCGATGCCGGCCTTCGCCGCTGAATTGCCGGCGCCGAGCAATGACCCCGCGCGCCCCTTTCAACATATCGGCTTCACCGTCGCCTTCAATATGTCCGAGCAGCCGGCGGTCTCGATTAATGCCGGCTATACTGCGGAGGGGCTTCCGATTGGTCTGCAGATCATCGGTCAACGCTTTGATGATATAGGTGTTTTGCGTCTCGCCGCAGCCTGGGAAAAGCTGCGCCCGGTACAGCGCCCATGGCCGGTGGTCGCGTGAGATGAGCGGTGTGCGGGCAGTTTTGTTTGATGTTTTCGGCACCTTGGTGGATTGGCGCGGCAGCCTGATCGCCGATTTCACCACCTTCGGCGAGAAAACCGGCCGCGCCGGCGATTGGGCGGGGCTGGTCGATGCGTGGCGCGGCGCCTATCAGCCCTCGATGCAGCGTGTGCGGAGCGGGGCGGAGCCATTCGCCAATCTCGATACGCTGCAACGTGCCAGCCTCGACGATTTGCTGGAAAAATTCGCGATCGAGGGCGTGAGCGCGGCCGAACGCGACTGGATGGTCTCACGCTGGCACCATTTGCGCCCATGGCCAGACAGCGCCGCCGGGCTCGCCGCGTTACGGGCAAAGAAGATCACCGGCACGCTCTCGAACGGGCATGTGGCGCTGCTCATCAGCCTCGCAAAGACCGGGGACATGGGGTTTGACGTCATTTTCGGCGCCGATATTTTTCGCCATTACAAGCCCGACCGCGAGACCTATCTCGGCGCTTGCGCCCTTCTCGATCTCCCGCCGGGCGCGGTGATGCTGGCGGCGGCGCATAATTCCGATCTCGCCGCGGCGCGCGCATGCGGCCTCAAAACGGGCTTCATCCCGCGCCCCAGCGAATATGGGCCGAGCCAGCAGCGCGACCTACGGGCCGAGGCGGACTGGGACGTGATCGCCGAAAGTGTCGGCGCCTTGGCGGACAAAATCGGATAGCGCGCGCCACCTCACGCCGCCGGCGGCACCAGGGTCAGGGCGGGCGGGGGTTTGCGGATGGCGCCGATCAGGTTGCGCACCTCGGCGCGTGCCGTCACGTGGCTCATGCCGAAGGAAATGCCGAGCCCAGCCTCGCGCACATCCATCAGCGTCAGCCCCTGGAGATAGAGTTCCCGGAAAATCACCCGCTCGCCGAACCCCTTGACGGTACGAAAGCCGATCCGTTTGGCAAGCGCCTCCAAGGTCGCCCCGACATCGCGCTTATTGCGTGCTTCCGTGGCGCCGAGGCGGTTTCGCATCACCAGCCAGTCGATCCGGCCACGGTCGCGCGCCATGCGGCGCTTGCGCGCTTCCCATACCATTTCACTATAAATGCTGGGATGGACGACCTCGTGTTGCTCGGGATCGACTTTGGCGAGCATGGCGAAATCGACGAAACTGTCATTGATCGGGGTGATCAGGGTGTCGGCATGGGCATGACCGAGGCGGCTCAAAAAAGTATCGGCGCCGGGGCAGTCAATGACGACGATGTCTGCCTCATGCCCGACATCGTTGAGTGCCGCCGTAAAGCGGGCCTCCTCGTCGGATTCGGCGGTGGCCCGGCTATCGGCATCGCTGCGCACGACGGCGGCGAAGCGCGGCATCGGCAGCGCGATCTTACGCCGGTCAGCGAAATCGGCGCGCGCTTGCAGATATCCCGACAATGTCGCCTGGCGGGCGTCGAGATCGAGGGCGCCGACGCGGTAGCCCTCGCGCAGCAAACCGACGATAACATGCATCGCCGCCGTTGACTTCCCCGACCCGCCCTTTTCATTGCCGAGCACGATGACATGCGCCCGCCTTTCGATCGAAATGCTCGCCACTCTCACCCCCAACTCTCAGCGCCGCGCGAGGGGCGCGGCCCGAATCGGCCCAAGACAGTGACTTTTATGCCGAGCGATCGCGCCTTCGTCCATGCGCGCGAAATCTCTCTTTTTGCGGGCGGCGTGCGCGCATGAGCCGCTTTGCCGCAACCGAGCGAGAGGCCCTCCCGCCGCGGGCGCGGCGCCCGCGCGTGGCCTTTGCCGTCGACCGGATCGCGTGCCCCGATTGCGGGCTTTCGCTCCGCGCCACCGTGCCCCCGCCAGGGCGGCGGCTTCGCTGTCCGCGCTGCCGCGCGGTGTTGCGGCGCGGCCGGAAGAACGGGATGGCGATTGCCTTGCCGCTCACGCTTGCGGCGCTGCCATTATTGCCGCTCGCCTTCTTGACCCCGCTCATTCATCTCTCGCTGCTCGGGCGCGGGATCAGCGCCGCGCTGACCACCGGCCCGGTACTTCTCGATCAGGCCGGATGGCTGCCGCTCGCAGCACTCGTCTTGCTCACCGCCTGTTTGCTGCCGGGGATTAGGCTCGCGGCTCTGGCCCTGGTGCTTGCCGGGCTCCGTCTGCGCGCGCCGCCCCGGCCATTGCTGCGCCCGCTGCTCCGCCTGGTCGAGCATCTTCGCCCGTGGTCGATGGTCGAGGTCTATCTGCTCGGGCTTTTCGTCGCCTACAGCAAATTGATCGATCTCGCCCGCGTGCGGATCGAACTCGCCGGCTACGCGCTCGCGGCGCTGATGCTGGCCGTCGCGCTGGTTGATGAGGTTCTCGATACCGAGGAAATCTGGCAGGCGCTCGCCCCACGCGCACGGCCGGGCGGTGAAGCGAGGGGCGGGGCAAGGATGGAAATGCTTTGCCTTAACTGCGGACTAGTCGCCGCCGGCGCGCCAGGGGACCATTGCCCGCGTTGCGACAGCGCGCTTCACCCGCGCAAGCGAAGGAGCCTCGCGCGCAGCCTCGCTCTCGCGCTCGCCGCGGCACTCCTCTACATTCCGGCGAATATGCTGCCGATCATGACCGTCGATTACTATGGCCAGGGCGTCCCCAATACGATTCTCTCCGGCGTCGAGGAATTGGCGGCAAGTGGGATGTGGCCGCTGGCCGTTTTGGTTTTTTTCGCGAGCATTACGGTGCCGGTGTTGAAGCTTTTGGGGCTTGGGGTTTTGATCGCGAGCGTCCGCTGGGGGATGGTGCGCCGGCTGGTTGACCGGACGCGGCTTTACCGTCTGATCGAGGCGGTTGGGCGGTGGTCGATGATCGACGTCTTCATGCTCTCGATTCTGATCGGGGTGGTGCAGCTCGGCCTGCTCGCCTCGGTAACCCCTGGTCCGGGCGCCGTGGCCTTTGCGGGCGTGGTCATTCTTACCATGTTTGCCTCGCAAAGCTTTGACCCGCGGCTGATGTGGGATGCGGCGGGGCGCAACGCGGCGGGGATGGGATCGTGATGAGCGAGCCAACGCCGCCACCGAGAGATTCCGCCCCGCCAGCCTTGCCGGTGATTGAGCGCGAACCGAGGCTCTCGCTGATCTGGCTCATTCCGATCGTCGCGATCGCCGTCGCCGCCTGGCTCGGGTGGCGGACCCTGTCGCAGGAAGGCCCGCTGATCACGCTGAGCTTCAGCACCGCAGATGGGATTGTCGCCGGCCAGACGAGAGTTAAGCATAAGGCGGTCGATCTCGGCACGGTGCGCTCGATTGGCTTGAGCCCCGATATGTCGCACGTCATCGTCGAGGTGCGGATGCGCCGCGAGGCCGCCCCTATCCTCACCGACCACGCGCGATTTTGGGTGGTACGCCCGCGTCTGACGCCAAGCAGTGTCTCCGGTCTTGAGACATTGGTCTCTGGCAGCTATATCGAAATCGATCCCGGCCTTCCCGGGGGCACGCCGCGCCTTGCCTTCATCGGCAGCGAGCAGCCGCCAGCAGTGCGATCGGGCGAGCCAGGCCATACTTATATACTGCACACGCCGCGCCTCGGCTCGCTTGGCGTCGGCTCGCCGGTTCTGTTTCGCGATGCGAGCGTGGGCGAGGTGCTGAGCTATGATGTCGGCGCGCCGGGTGGCGAGGCGGTGTTGCGTGTTTTCGTGCGCGCCCCCTTCGACGGCTTCATTCACAAAGGCAGCTATTTCTGGAACGAATCCGGTCTCTCGGTGAATGCGGGGGCGAGCGGGCTCCATGTCGAGGTGCAGTCGATCCAGGCGGTGCTCGCCGGCGCGGTCGCTTTCGATACCCCGGCGCAAGCGCGAGAAGGGCCTCCCGCCGACGACGGCAGCGATTTTCCGCTTTACGCCAATCGTGAGGCGGCGGCGGCGTCACGCTATACCAACTCTATCCCGGTATTGATCCATTTCCACGGCTCTGTGCGCGGGCTTGCTGTCGGCGCGCCGGTCGAGATCTATGGCATTCAGATCGGTGAGGTCACGGATGTGAAGCTGCAATATGATTTCGCGACCAAGACGCTCGACGTGCCGGTGAAGCTCACCGTTCAGCCCGACCGCATTGCCGCCCCCGGCGCCCCGCCGCCGACGATGGAGCGGGCGCTCGAATCCCTTTCAGCGCTGACGAAAAGCGGCCTCCGTGCCCAGCTCCGCACTGGCAATTATCTCACCGGGCAGCTTTATGTCGCTTTCGATTTCTTTCCCGACGCCAAGCCCGCATCGATCCGGGAGGAGGATGGGGCCATCGTCGTCCCGAGCCAGCCGAGTGATTTCGAGACGCTGGCGCGTATGGTGGACGTGATCGGACGCAAGCTGGAGACGCTGCCGATCGAGCGTATCGCCGGCAATCTCGATTCGAGCCTCGCGGCCCTGAACGGTCTGGCCACCGGGCGCGATCTGAAAACCACTTTGCAATCCGCGGCGGCGACCATGGCGAGCTTGCAAAGCCTGGTCCACCAGCTCAATGCCAATGGCGGGCCAGCGCTGGCGCGTTTGCCGCAGATGAGCGCCGATTTGGAAGTCACACTCGCACATGCCAACCATTTGATGGCGTCGCTTGAGGCAGGCTATGGCCCCAATTCGCCACTGCCGCGCGATCTCGAGCGGCTGGTCGCCGAGATGAACGATGCCGCGCGGTCGATCAGAAGTCTCGCCGATCTCCTCGACCAACACCCGGAGGCGTTGGTGCGCGGGCGCTCGGGCCCGGTTGAGGAGCGTTGACGATGCGGCGTTGCCTGCTTCTTTTCATGCTGCTTTCCGCGTGCGCTTCGCCCAACCCGCGGCTCTACACCTTGGCCAGCGTCCCGGGACCGGCGGTCGCGGCCCCCGCCAGGATCATTGACGTGCATCCCGTCGGTCTTGCCCGCTATCTCGACCGGCCGGGGATCGTTGCGCGCGTCGATCCTTATCGGGTGACACTCGTCGATAATGCGCGTTGGGCAGAGCCATTCCCTGACATGCTGTCTCGCGTCTTGGCCGCCGATCTCGCGCGC
This sequence comes from Pseudomonadota bacterium, assembly GCA_021801465.1. Lineage (GTDB taxonomy): Bacteria > Pseudomonadota > Alphaproteobacteria > Acetobacterales > Acetobacteraceae > Acidibrevibacterium. The sequence goes on along the minus strand of JAJYXY010000302.1, from coordinate 5,703 downwards.
CGCTTGCCAAATAGCACGGTGTTCACCGCTGCGAGCCCGATTACCGCGCCCCCTGATCTCGGCGTCGAGGTCGATATTCAGCGCTTCGATGCCTTGGCTCGATTCGAACTCGTCGCCACAATCGCCCTCCAGAAATCTGGCCAGGCGGCGAAGGTGACGCATTTCCGACGAGCGGCGCCCATGCCGAGTGGGGGAGAAGAGAGCCAGATTGCCACCATGAGCGCATTGCTCGGCGAATTGGCCGACGACATCGCAGCCATGATTGGGCACGAGCCGGGGTTGGGCGCGCCATAATCCCGAGTCGCGGATCACATTTTCAGGCGTTTTACGTGATCGGCGGCGTCGGCGCCGGCAAATCACATGAAATTTGCGTTGGAAATCGCCGCGTGGACGCAAGGCGCGGTCCCTTAAGGTATTAGAAAAAACAAAAAACATATTGATATTTAAGTAAATTAATATTGAAACAGCAAACCCCCGCTTGGCGTTGTGCAGCCGGCGCGTGGCGCGATTGCCGCTATTAGCGAATCTTTAACCATATCGAACCAGCCTCGTCGCATCGAAGGCGAGCCCCGTTGAGGGGCGTGGAGGCCAGGAGATGGCAGAAATGTTGCGTCGCAAACGGTTTGGGGGTGCGGTCATCGCTGGGATGGCCACCATTCTCGTGGTCGCGGCGATGGGCGCTTGGATCGCGGGAGAGGTCGGGCTTCTGAAGCAGATGTCGCGTGCGGAACTGAAAACTTTCGAGGACGAAGCGGCGGCGCGGGTGGCCAATGCCGAGCTCGGCGCCGATCATTCGTTCTCCGCGTTTCGTGCCGAGGATCTTCGCCGGCCTGATCGCCTGGCGCTGACCGCACGCATGCTCCGTCTCGACGCCGGGGCAGAGTTGACGCATGGTTTTTTCCTGTTCGACGCCAATGGCCGGCTGGTTGCGGCGACTGGGCTATTGCCGGCCGAGCGCGGCAACGTCGCCGGCGAGGGATGGTTCCACGACGCGCTCGCCAATCGCGAGGCCGATGACGCGGCGGCGATCTCGGGAGTGACGTTCAATCCGTTGGGTGATGCGAAGGGGGCGGTGATCTATCGCCGCCTGGTCGACCCCTCTGGGGTGGTGGGGGTAATCGGCACCTTCCTCGATGAGTCGTCTCTCCGCCATCTCCTTGCTCCCGCTGGCCGCTTCGGTGCGATAACGGTGACATTGGGCGGCCCGGTGCCGCTCATCTTTGCGCCAAAATCGATGAATACCCCGCTGCCCGCGCTCGCGGCGCTGGCGCATGCGTTGCAGAGGCTTGGAATCGCGACCGAGGTCGAAACACGCGCGATCATGCCGCATTCGACGCTGATTTGGTCAGGGGCGGAGAATTATGTCACGGCGATGTCACCTGCCGACGCCACGCGCTTGCTTCGCGATGTGACACATGTCGCCATTGGCGCAGCCTTTGCCGTTTTCGCCGCTTTTCTCTTCGGCCAAATGGTGGAGCGACGGCGCAAGCATGCACTCTCCGATCCTGCATCCCGTGCCGCCGAGGCGCGGGCGCGCCATCTCGCTGCCTTCGACCCCTCGTCCGCCGTTTGGTTCTGGTTTCTCGACAAAGAATGCCGCATCAGCGGGGTTGGTGGCAATGTGCCGAAGATCATCGAGGATCGCGTGTATGGCCTGAATGGCCTCACCATGGCGCAGGATTTTCCCGCCGTTGCCGGGCACGCGGGCGCTCTCCCCGCGAGCTGGGAGGATATCCTGCGTGCTATTCGCCAAGGGCAGCCCTTTACCGATATCGAGGCCGATTTCATTCTTGGCGAGGGGCGGGTGATGCGGCTCTCCCTCAGCGGTCAGCCGCAATATGGTGAGGAGGGTGGGTTCTGGGGCATTGCCCGCCCGGCCATGGTGGCGCCGGTGATGGTCGCGGAGGAGGAGCGGCCGCGGGCGCGGGCGGCCGAGCCGGCGCCGGCGGGGGCGAAAGCGATCGCCGATAAATTGGCCGCGTGAGTGCCACGTTTTGGCGATTCGCAAGCGAATTTCATGGATACTCGCTCTTTGTTTTCAGTGGCCTGCTGATCCCTGAAATACCAAAGCATTTCAGGGGCAGGATACGAGCGCGCTCAATCGCCCGCGCCTGGGCTGCGCGCCGCGCGCTCCTTCGCGCAGGCGAACCATTCCGCTCCCGCGCTTTCCGCAGGCGGCACATGGAGCACGCGATCTGGGAGGTGATCGGCGTTGAGCGTTAGATTCCCCCCTTCCAGCAGCAGCAAAATTTGCGCAAGCGAGGTTTTGCTCGGCGGCAGGTTCGCGGAAAGCTTTGCCGGCGGCGCAGGAGATGCGAGCCAGCGCCAGTTGGCGCCGGCGGCGGCGATTTTGATCTGGGCATGATGGCGTTGTGCGGCGTGGAGATAGGCATCGCCGTCGCTTCCCGGCGCAAGGTCGATCGTGATCGCGCCGGCATTGCTCACGGCGATGCGAAACTTGGTTGCGCCAGCGGTCGCACGCGCGATGCAAGCAGTCTCGTCGACCTCGAATGACCATGTGGCATTGAGAGGCGGCCGTGGGCGCACGGGTTTGACGGTGGCGGTGGTGGTCGGCTGCGGGGTGGGCGGCGGCGCCTTTTGGGCGGGAACACAGGCGAGAAGGGGGTATATGAGAGCCAGGGTGATCGCCTTGGTCCATGTTTTCCGAGGCGCGCCGCGCATGAAACTGCCTCCCCGTGCTGGCTTTGCGGCGATGTGGTAATTGGACCTATGACCAAAAAACGGTAGTCTCTCCTGCGCATGAAGGCAAGGCAATTATTGTTCCAAATCGAAACCTCCGCATCGGGTGCCCAGGCGAAAAGTTTTTTGGTTCTTTTTTTCAAAAAAGAACCGCTTCCCTGCGTCGTTTGGCGCGCATTTGCCGAGGCTTCGCCTTACGACTATGTGGAGGCTTGGCGATGATGGCCGGTCAGGAGGGTGCAGGTTGATGACGACACGCAAAATTGTGACGGTGTTCGGCGGTGCTGGGTTCATCGGTCGCTATGTGGTCAAGCGACTGGCACGGCGCGGCATTATTGTGCGGGTGGCGAGCCGCGATCCTGAGGCGGCGCTGTTTTTGAAGCCAATGGGCGCGGTTGGGCAGATCGTGCCGCTTTATGCGCCGCTCGGTGATGAGAAGGCCGTTGCGCGCGCCGTCGAGGGCGCGGACATGGTGGTCAATCTGGTTGGCCTGCTCGCCGAGCGTCGGCCAGGCGATTTCACCCGCGTGCACGCCGAGGGCGCGGAGCGGGTCGGCAAGCTTGCTGCGGCGGCGGGCGTGCGCGGCCTCGTCCATGTCTCGGCGATTGGCGCCGATCCCGCGAGCCCGAGCCGCTACGCCGCGACCAAGGGCGAGGGCGAAGCGAGACTGCGTGCCGCCTTCCCGACCGCGACCATTCTTCGCCCCTCGGTGGTGTTCGGGCCAGAGGATGATTTTTTCAACCGTTTCGGCCGGATCGCGCAGCTCTCGCCGATCATGCCGGTGATTGCCGGTGAGACCCGGATGCAGCCGGTCTATGTCGGCGATGTCGCCGATGCGATTATGGTCGCGCTCGAGAACCCCGCTTCATCCGGGGGTATCTATGAGCTCGGCGGGCCGCGGGTTTGGCGGTTCCGCGACATTTTGGCCTATATCCTGCACGCAACGGGCCGGCGGCGGCCAATGATCACGATTCCGATGGGGCTGGTCACGCTTGGTGCGGCGTTTGCCGAGCATTTGCCGGGAAAACCCCTCACCCGAGATCAATTGCTGTTGCTGGCGCACGACAATATCGTCACGCCGGGGGCGCCGGATTTGGCGGCGCTGGGGATCGCACCGACGCCGGTTGAGCTGGTGGTGCCGGAATATCTTCGGCTCTATCGCCGTGGCGGTGGCACGGCGGCGATGGCCCGCGCGTAAAATAGTTCCGCTATGCTGCCGACTTCCTTAAAATTTCCATCCTGCAATGCGCATGAGGAAAGAAAGCTGTCATAATAGGTTTCATTTCGGACCTTTTTTCGCTTTTTCCTCTCGCATCCCGTTGATGCCTGGTTTATAGGACGGGAAGCCGCCGCGGCGCCGTGCGGCATCCGCAACCAGGGAGTGGGGAATGCCCGAACGCATGCTGAAATTCGTCCATCTGTCACAACAGATGCCGGATAAGCGTGACATTTCGGCCCGGCGCCGCGATTTCGAAGAGATCTACGCGCGTTTCGACCAGAAGGCGGCGGCGGCGCAGGCGAGTCGCTGCAGCCAATGCGGCGTGCCGTTCTGTTCGGTGCATTGCCCGCTCCACAACAATATCCCCGACTGGCTGAAACTCACCGCCGAGGGCCGGATCGAGGAAGCCTACGCGCTCTCCAGCGCCACCAATAATTTCCCTGAGATTTGTGGCCGTATCTGTCCGCAGGACCGGCTCTGCGAGGGCAATTGCGTCATCGAGAAAGGCTTCGAGAGCGTTACCATTGGCGCGATCGAGCGCCACATCACCGATACCGCCTTCGCCGAAGGCTGGGTCACGCCGCGCCGACCAGCGCGGGAACGCGGTATTTCGGTTGGCATCATCGGTGCCGGCCCGGCGGGGCTTGCTGCGGCGGAGGAACTCCGCGCCCGGGGCTACACCGTTCATGTCTATGATCGCCATGACCGGGTCGGCGGGCTGATGATCTATGGCATCCCCAATTTCAAGCTGGAAAAGGAGATCGTACTCCGGCGTTGGCGGCTCTTGGAAGCGGCGGGCATCCAGTTCCATACCAATATCGCGATCGGGCGCGATCTCGCCTTCGCCGATCTCCGCGCCCGCCATGCCGCGATCCTGATCGCAACCGGGGTCTATCAACCGCGTGAGATCGGCGGCCCCGGCGCCGGCCTGCCCGGCATCGTGCCCGCGCTCGACTATCTCATCACCGCCAACCGCAAAGGTCTTGGTGACGCCGTGCCGGATTTCGACTCTGGCACCTTGAATGCCGCCGGCAAGCGCGTCGTCGTCATCGGTGGCGGCGATACCGCGATGGATTGCGTGCGCACCGCGGTTCGCCAGGGTGCGCGCTCGGTGCAATGCCTCTATCGCCGCGATCGCGCCAACATGCCGGGCTCTCTCCGGGAGGTGAAAAACGCCGAAGAGGAGGGGGTCGAATTCCTCTGGCTCTCGGCGCCGGAGGCGTTTCTCGGTGACGACACGGTAAGCGGGGTGCGCGCGACCCGCATGCGGCTTGGCCTGCCTGACGCTTCCGGGCGGCAGTCGGTCGAGCCGATCGCCGACAGTCATTTCACTGTCCCCGCCGATCTCGTGATCAAGGCGCTCGGCTTCGATCCCGAACCCATCCCGGCGGCGTTCGGCGAGCCCGGCCTCGAGGTCACCCGCCACGGCACGCTCCGCATCCAGCCGCGTGACTTCATGACGTCTCTCCCCGGCGTCTTCGCCGCCGGCGATATCGTGCGCGGCGCCAGCCTCGTCGTTTGGGCGATCCGCGACGGGCGGGACGCGGCTTCGCGGATGCATGCCTGGCTCGAAGCACAGGCGCCGGCACGCGAGGCGGCGGAATGATGCCCTCCCCTCCCCCGCTGCGGGCCGCGCTGAGGCGCGCCGCCGTCCTCGCCCTCATGCTCGCCGCCATCGCCCCGCGCCCGGCCGGCGCCGATGAGGCCGCCATGCGCGAGGCCACGGCGCTCGCCGACCTCACCGCCTCGGAAGCGACGATGGCGCCCGTGTTGGCCTTGATGCG